>CAYMVO010000006.1:0-63572 GCA_964393975.1 uncultured Lachnospiraceae bacterium | reverse complement strand
TAGCATTGACCGTGCTAAAATCTTCCGCTAACGACTCCTTTACCGCGGTAGATATTGTATTACAATTTGTTTCATTTATTTGATTACTTAAAGCATTTACTGAACCCTCTAAGCTTTGTATTCGTGATCCAACACTAGCGCTTAAAGAACTTATTTGAGCATCAGTTTCCGCTTTCGTATAATAATCAGTTAAATCAATCTTACGTAGTCCTAAATACTCCCACTCGCCATTCACATACACATACTCATCATAACTATTATTAGTTGTTGCGTTAGTTTTAGCAACTAAGTATAAAACACTTTCGTTTATATCCGTTGTAGGCAACGCAGAAACTATTTGAAGTGAAGCTTTTTGAGCAATTACATCATTTAATTTATCTTCTAGTGCAGTTACATCACTAAGCAACGCTAAATAATCGGTTCTTTCAATGTCTGTAGAATCTAAATATATAACTTGAGGGTTACTGATAGAATTACTTTGACTATACTCTAATATTAGTGGTATCTTTGTGTCGCCCACAACCAATTTTTCAGTGTCCGTACTTGTGACGCTTGCAACATTCACATTTTCACCATCGCTTTGTTGCGCGCTTAATGCACACCCTTCAGCTATTGTCAAATCACTATCAATTGTTTGTGCTGTATCACTGCTTAACTTTACAGATTTTTCATCTTGACTGTCAATATATGTTCTTTGATAAATCGAAACGGGCTTGTCCGCATCACTAGTATTGTCTACATTACTCAAACCAACATCTTCTTTTGTCACTTCTGGCGTTGCTGTCTGATTGTCTATTAATTCATTAATTACATCTTTAACCTTTTCAGGTTTGTTTACATCAATGAGCGATATTTTATCCATATTCCCTCCTAATTAAAAAATTCTATAAATGTTTTTGATGTGTTGTAAATACCATAAGTACTTTTTAGGATAGTCTCATACTTACAACCAATATCATCATCCTTAATGTCTGTTTTTGTGTAAATCACATAAGCGGTGCTACTATTTATTTTCACAAAATTTGGTAGTACTGCACTGCTTTTAATGTATAAAGAACTAATGCCACTAAAATCTGGTTTCTCCTCATCATCAGCAATTAAGCAAGCCCCACTTAATAAAGTTATTATATCATTTTCCTTAACACATAAAGATTTAGTTATTGTTCCCGAAAAAGCTGAATTAATTGAATTCTTGTCTGTAATAAAAAAAACGTAAAATCTAACTGGATACATCCCAATTAATATATCGTTTGACGTCAAATAAGTTTCCGATATTTTTCTTCCCAAATCATCATTTATGGCGTTTATTGCTTGTCCTGCAGTTAAGTTCGGGCAAACCCCAGTTGCTTTTGCATAGGTCTTAGCTATTTCCGCACCGTTTCCATCTTTAAAGGCTTTAGTTGACATATCAGCTTCTTTAGCTTTACCTACAGTCATTGATTGATATTCACCATTTTGCTGTGCATAGGATGATAATATATTGTTACCCGCTTCATCACATTTTGCTTTATTAGCACTTTCAGCCGTGCCAACTGACACGTTAGGGTAAGTGCCATTTTTTTTGCAATAGTTGTTATGAATGTTTACACCAAATTGGTCACCTACCGCCTTTTCGGAATTTTCAGCGTTAACTGCCTTATCAGTAAAACCACTTACCGAACTATAATCTGCATTCTTAGCATTGTCCGCATGTATAGAGGAGTTAACTTTTTGTGTGCCATTAATTATATTTGTCAACAACGCTTCATTACTGTCTAATTGAGACAAATTTGGTTTATTGTCCAAATCGTTATAATCGTTTGTTTTTCCAACTTTGCTTAGCCCAATTATATGGTCTATATCAGTCAAAACATTCCCCACAACAAAGCCTTCACGCTTTACATATACACTCACAAAACCAACGCTATTAAACTCATGAAAACAACGAATGTTTCCATTTGTATTTATTTCAAATTGATTAACTTTTATATAATTACCTTCACTATCTAAAAGATACATATCAACACCAATTTCTTTGTAATTTGTTATTCCGTGTTGTTTATTTGTTATTGTTACTTCATACATTCCAGAATTTGAATTTTTCACCCAAACAGTCCAATCAAGATTTAACTTATATGACTCCTTTATAGATGTTGCTTCTATAAATGTGTTCAGATTACTGTTAACTTGAGTGATAGCATTATTCACTTCCTCTACCACCCTATCTATTTCCGTTAATGCTGAATTTGTAGCGTCAATAATAGGTTGATAAAATCTTCTCTTTATTTCTTCTGCTGAATACCCTCTTGCGCTTGGGTTGTTTGGTAATGTTTGTGCTGACTTCCTTTTTATAGCACTTTTTGTTGTTTCGCTTACTTTATTAATTTTTGATAGTTCACTCACTTATCTCACTCCTTTATTTATCCTGTTTACTTTATATCTTATTGTGATAGCATTGACTGCACAAGGACTATCACTATCGCTTACATATTTAAAAATGATGAAATTAAAATTTCGCTCTTTACACCTAACTGTATTGCTTGTTGCAAACGAGCTTTCAAATGCAAAGTTTTCAAAATCAATATCATTAAAATCAAAACCCTTGCTCCCGTAAGTAGCAAAATTTTGTCCGATATTTCGTGTTTGATAACCCACCTCAATTCTTCCTCCTACCAACGGTTCGGTCAGCACACTAAACCCCAGCAATGTCTTACTGTACATATTAGTTCCAAAATCACATATAGGAGTATACCATTCAGCAACAACACTGTCTCTGAATTGTAACTTTGCTTTTAGTTCGGTTGGTATGGTGTTGTTGTAAATTACAAGATCCAAGATTTCCGAGTCTTTAAACTCCTTAACTCTAAAAGCGGATCCCACCACATCATCAACATACAACTCTTTACCAGATAAATTTTTATTTAAAGAAAAACCTACACAACAAGGAATAACAAAGCTCTCGTTCCTATACAGTCTAAACCTTACATTATCTAAATCCACATCCTGAATAACATATTTTTCTCCAGCAATCAAACCGCTAGTCCCTACTTTATCCACATAACACTCAATTCCATCATAAATCTTATACAATAAATCTTCATTAAAATATATCCACCCATTCTCATCAACACTATCAAATGAGTCGCTATCCAAATAAGCACCATAAACATCGCCTGAAGTAAAACAAATGCTTGAACTTTTATTTAAATCTGATAACAAATTAGAATTACAAACTATATTGTTTTCTGTATAGTCTATTGTTATGTTTCCACTATCTATGTGTTGTGTGATAACATCAGCAAACTCGTCATCGATAAATTTACAAATCAAACCATTATTTGTCCCAAAAAACAACTCTCCATTATTAATAAACCAAACCCTTGCATCAATATTGGTTAAAAACCACCACTCGTAACCATAGTTATTACTGACATCTTCCTCTGATTGAAAAGTAAACCCACTATCGCACAAATAAACCACACCTTCTATAGATAAAAAATACTTATCCTTATAGACTATCGAACTAGCCTTTGTTAGGTCTTTATGCTTTAGCAATCTGATATTGATATTGCGACTTCTATCTCTCATTCTATAAGCATTAGTGGTGATGTTTTCGTATAACTCTAAGCCTTTTACCCCGTTTTTTGTCAGCAACAAGATATCACCATTAAGACTATTATTTGTGTAATGTGAGACTATAGTATCGTTTATTTCACCCGCATAAGACTTTATTTGTATGGCGAGCATTGAATTTTCTTCAACATCAGTAGCCTTAATGTAATATATAAGTGACTCAACTCCCGTTTGCTCCTTGAAAGCAAGTAATACACCATCTGTAGCACGCACAAAACCTAAAATTGAGGAATTGTTTGTGCCGAGCAAATCAAATTCAGTATCGGCAAAATATGTATAATCGTAAAGACTACTCCAAAAATAAGCGTTTCTATATTCTATGTTTCCACTTAAAAACAACCGATTTGAATTACCATCGCCACCAAAAAGCACACCAAAAGTTGTCTTAGTGATTTTATTTGATAAACTTAAACTACACTTAAATTTTACTATAATATTTGATGTTCTTGGCTCTAACGGTGTTGTTTTTATATTTAAAGTTATCTCACCTTTCTCAAAATTCACACTTCCTTTTGACTCTAAATCATCGGTTTTACCATATAATAAACAACTATCGCTACCAATGCGGTTGCTTAATATTGTCTCAATCATCTCACCATCTTCATTTAATGTGTTTACAGTAATCTCAACAGTACTATTGTTGTCTATAGGCGAGTCTAAGCGCCAAGTTTTATCCACTTCATCACACCCCAAAAGTTTATTGTATCGCCAATCGGTAAGAAGATTAACTTTATCAAAACTTTCCCTTATATTGTCGGTAACTGAATTGTTGTATATATTAATTGTAGTTGTAGGGATGTATGTGTTGGGTTCATTAAACACTTTTCTTAGCTCATATTTATCTCCATATTTCCCAAAAACAAGATAATCTCCAGCACCGATTATGTAAGCCTTATTATCGTTAATAAATACCTGCACTCTTCTGCTTATCAAATCATCTTGATTAACACGACAATCAGTAACAGAACTAGACTGCGTAATGTTTGTTGCATCATAAGAATGCGTTGTTTCATTCCAATTTAACAAGAAAAAATTCGTACCCGCATAAACAAGAATAATATCGTTATCTGATATTGAAAAATTAAAAACGCCATTTATTTCTGCGTTAAGGTTACATAAACTTTTCCAACCATTTCGCTTTCTCACGGTACCATTTTTGTATAATAAATTTTGAGCATCCGTAGCGCGGTTTGGAAGTACTTTATACGGAGATGTGGAAAAGTCAACCCCTCTAAAATTTTGAAATTCATAAGTTAATCTATTTTTTAAAGACAATCCTTTATTAACTCTAATACTCATTTTACCACATCCTTAAATTTTGAGCCACATAACTCTGCTTTTTAAAGTTTTGGTGTTTTAAGTCATCTAAACTCGCTTCAAATAGATTTCTTGCTTCGCTTGCAAGATTTGGCTCTTCTTCTTGATACAAGTCTCCTTTCACAAAATACGGAATGAGTCTTGCGAGTTTGTTTGGTATTTCCAAATTATCCTCATCACTTAGCCCTTCAATTTCAGGCGCTTTTGAGTAATATATAATTTTATACTTCGCATCAACACATACATCTTCGACTACAAGATAACACCCCTCTAAAACATACGGTGCTTCTGTGTCGTATATATTTAATTCGTTTGATACTAGTACAATTCTTTCAATTAAAAACAAATCATCTACACTATTTACGTCAAAATAGAGTTGACCATTTTTAGATACGAAATCTTTGATGGATAATTCTAGCACTCTCAAAGGTAATACACAGGCGTTCTCAATTCGGTCAAGCGCACGAGCAATCGAACCATTCATATTAACCAAATAACTACCGTAGTTCTCATCGCTGACTAGACCTTGTATATCATCAATTTGCAAATCTAACGAATAATTTGCAAACATTATTTTTAATGCTTCAATTTTTATTTCACCTAACTTCATAAATCTCCTTTAGCGGGAGTAAGGACTCAAACCTTATGTTTTTCAATCTCCCACACAAAAAAGAATGTGTCAAATAACCCATAGGGTTAAAAGCACACTCCCTTTATAATTAAATAAATCCACCTCGTTCAAGCAAAACTTTTACAGGTTTAGGCACCTCGACCTCCACACCTCGCTCAATTTGATATATGTAACCATTTATTTGCACAATAACCTCTTTATCTTTAGGGTTTTGCTTGTCTATAGGTATTTTAACAGACACAAATCCACATTTAGCAAGTTTTGTCTTCATACCTTTAACAAATGACTTTGTGTCTATTTTTGTTTTTGCTATATTTTTTAAAGCCATCTTCAACTCCTTCTATTAATTACCTGATACTTGATTACTGTTAGTGTCTGAGCTATCAGTACCACTTGAGTCTTCTACTTCGGTCGTCTCTGTTCCTGACACATCTGTAGCTGATGAATTAATACGCATCACCGCCAAAGCATTTAAAATTACGCCCGTAAATAATGCCTTCCAACCTATTGTTGACTTTTGATTTAATGGATCACTCTTGTCTCCATCGTCTTCACTTGCCAATTTGATTATTGTTTTTGGCTTACTGCCGTTTTCAATATCCGTAATACCATAAGCATTTGCACCGATTGCTAAACCACTAAAGACATCAACAGATTTAGTGTTCTCAACTGCGTCAACCAGCGAAGTATCTATAAACTTAAATTGAAACAATTTACCAATCTCGCCATCTTCTACACCTTTTCCATCATTAGCATAAGTCGACACATCTCTCCATAATTTATCTCTCATAATATCCGCCGCTTGCTCTGGAGACAAAAACATTAAGTAATAGCCACCTTTCAATGGTTTAACATTATTTCGTTTGAATATAGTTTGTATCTTCAAGATGTCATCCGCTGTAAGTTTATTTGTTACTTCTATAGCATTTACATCAACGCCACCACCGACGTTATATTCATTAGTCGTGTTTAACAAAACATCCCTTACTACAATATTTAGTGTTTCACCCGATTGCTCACCTTCCAATTCTACTGTTTCGGTTATAATAGGGTCAAATGATGTTGCCTCTAAAACGTCAGAAACCTCAATATAGTCGCCGTATTGATTTACTGTTGCAGTGATGGTTGTTACACTCAAATCTTTTGCCGTTGGTGGTGTTCCTTCAGTGAGTGGAGTTGTTGCGGGCGCTAATGAATTGAATTTTCTAAACTCAATAGTTTTTCCATTTCCTTTAGGTATTGGTCTTTTTTGACCGTACTTCAAGAACGGCAAATTAGGTAGCATTCGCTCCAATAATGTTCTATCATAAAATGTTTTTATTTCAGCGGATAATCCGCTTGAACTTGTTGTATTTAAAGCCATAAATTAATCCTCTCTTTTATCTTAATTCACCCCTCTTTACTTTTTCAACCATACTTTCAAATTCTTGCTTAGACATTTCGCCTATACTTCTTTGTGTGGTTGGTTGATTAGCGAGCACACCTGGGGTGGATGCTGTGTTCGCTAATATTTGGGCTGTTTTATTTTTAACACGTTCCTCGCTCTTCTTGATAAATGATTGATACTCCGTATAAATCTTATCCATACTAGTAGAGCCTACCTTGCCCATTGCAAAAGACACAAACAAATCATCCTGCAACAACTCGTCTAGACTTACATCTGGGTGTTTAGATATAAAATCATTTTTATCGTTAAATATCCACTCTTCTTGCTTTTTATGTAATTCTAATTGTTTTTGTGTTTCTCTGCTTTTTTCTTTTGCAAACCGTGAATAATCGGCTATAGGATCATTGCCTGACCTTGCTATGCTTTTCATAGTCAGATACTCCTCAATATCCGCTTCATCCACCATTTTTTCTTGTGTGTAAGGGTTTATACCATCTAGCGCCTCAATAATCGCATCGTATTTTGCTTTTTTTAGTTCTATCGTACGCTCCGCTTGTCTGCGTTCTCTGGCATAATCAGAGTTGGTCTTTTTACTTACACGTTCATTTTTTTGTTGATTCTCAGACTCTGTTTTATCTTCATTAGTATCCTCAAATTCAACCTCATTGCTAGTATCAGCGACACTAGCGTCTTCATTTTGATTTTCATCAACTAAAGTTGTTTCCGCTGATAATTTTTCTTCATTCATAATATGACTCCTTTGCGATTTTTCCGCTATTCACCTGCGAAATATTTTACATCAACCCTCTTGATTTAGCAACTTCAGTTGCCATAGATTTAGCATCATTATAATAATCTTTTGTTTTCAGCGCTATATTTGCAAGAATTTGATTAGCTTGTTGCACCTTTTGCGAGTACTCAGCCTGCAATGATAGTAATTTTTCTTTAAGCGTTCTATTTTCGTTTACTATAGTTTGCGAGTTATTTACTGCCTGCTCTTGCTTATTTACAAGTTCTAACGCTTGTGACAATTGGGCTTGAACCTGCTCTAATTGCATTGTTAATTGCGCAACAATATTATTTTCTTGCTCTTCTATCGTATCTATCAATTTTTGTCTATTTGCTATGGCGTTGTCAGGGTAACATTTAATGTAAGTTTTTAAATCTATTGCATTTTTTGAAAATAAATTATCTAAAATATTGATATCTGCCACATCACTCATTACTGTACCAGCAACAGCTTCAGCGGTAACATCAAAACAAACATCAAAGTAATCACTACTATCAAATTCTTCATTAATTAGCCCACCAGTGTTGTTATCTTCAAAATAGTACTTTTTTTGAACATAATACAGTCTAAAAAATTGTTCAAGTATCTCCCCAACATCCTCCATAGCCCTAAAGTAGGCTTTTTGCAAATCTTGAACAGGTTTCAGTGCTTGTGATTGTAATTGTGCTATAGCAGCACCACTCATCCCCGCAGATATTACTTCACCATTCATTACTTCGCTACTACCTATAGATACCCTTGTCAGATCCGCTATTTTATCGGTCAAACTAATACTCGCTTGAGTCATTCCTTGTTTATTTAGAAATTGTATTCCCTTTCCTGTGTTTGAATAATCAATCAACACTTGTCCTGGTTCATTAGTTACTGTTTGTCCACGCAAAGCGTTTGGTAGCGCAACAACAGGACTCATTCCTTCATTTTGAGCCATCAAAACTTGCAGTCCTAAAGTCCAATTAATAGCCTTCTGGTTTGGTATGATCGCCTCAACTTCACCTCTTCCGTATATCGATTTATCTCTATCTTTCCAAGACTTAAACACTATTGGGTATAATGTTGCTTTAGGTTGTCGTAAAAACTTATTGTACTGTCTTTTCTCTATGTTTTCATTTTCGCCATTTATTAGTTGTTTAAATTTTTCAACATTAGGTGTTAATGGTCTTGCCTTATTGAAAATCACTTCTTTCGTGGCTCTTTCAAAATACACTTCACCATTAATTCTAAAAAATCTCGTAAGTACCGTAGCATACTTTTCTGTATCACTCTCAGACTCGTTGTATATACTATCACTATTGTCTTCACATATTTTTGCTGTGTCTATGTCGCTATCTGCTATTCGCTCTAATCTATCTATACTCTCTCTAGAAACAATCATCACCCAATCTTGTTTTTGAATATTTTTTTCGTTGGGATTTGCAAACAAAACATTAATAGGATCTATTACTTGAGCTGCTATATCTCCTTCAACTAAACCATCAACACCCACAACACTATCATCCCAATAATAATACATACAATAAGACCCTTTAACCATCCCATCAATTATTGCCTTATTACTTATCTCATTCTGTCTTATGCGTTTTAGTTCATACTCTGCGAATCGGTTAAATTTGTCAACAGCAACATCTTTTTTCGGACACCTATAAACTATTTTAACTGGACTAGATAATACTTGCGCTTTTTTGTTATTGCAATTAAGTTCAATAATATTTACCACTGGTCTCGGGAAATATTTCGTCTTTTTAGTAACTGAGGGCCATTGATCGCCCTCATAAAATCTGACACACATGGGAATAGTTGTATGCAACCCCAACATTGATTGATAGGCTAACCCATTATTGTACCAACTATTCAACTGTTCAATAGTCGCACCCACATTATTCTTCGCCATACAAATACTCCCTAATTATTTGTTGCGTAGAGGTGTCACTGTCTTTTTTATCCAATAATTCTTTTAGATTATTTATCTCTTGTTGAGTTACTTTTATTTGCTCTTTAAGAGCGTCTATGTCCTTATGGCACACATCTAATTGTTCCAATAACATTTTGTATCCTTCTTGTCTAAAAATTACCATTCAATAAATTCTCCTTCATTATTTTCATCAGGTTCTTCAAAAAATTTATCCAATTCACTTTTATGCTTCGGCGTTTGCACTATCTTCCAGCCAACATCACCTTCCTGTTCCGCTAAATAAGTTGCTATTGCTCTTGCCATCACTAGGTCATCGTGATACCCCGCTTGCGCCTCACGCTTTCCGTTTTTTTTACGAACGAACACCAACATCTCTCGTAGAGTAGGAATATCACACTCCACACTGGAACAATCTCTCATAATGGAAACTAACGATTGAATAATTATTGGTCTTGTTACGGGGGTAGTCTCAAAGCCATACACCTTTTGCACTTCTTTTGTAGTTTTATCAAAACGCCTTCTCTGATACAGGTTCGGATAGTTTAACTCCTGCAACTCCTTAGTTGGTGCATAGGAATAGTTTGTCTCTACACCAATAAGTGCGGTATTATAATACACTCCCAAGCAATACAATTGGTCAGCATATTTGTCCTCATCTATGCGTTGTATCCTAAGTGTAGCAACTGTCTCTTTTGTGTCATTAGTAATAACTTTAGCAGTATAATAATCATCACCCAATCCTGCTGTATCTCCGCCAATAGTGTACTGTCTATAAGATACGGTTTTATCATTAGCAACAACTTTACGTGGCTTGTGCAAGCAAATCATTCCATTTTGTTTTTCAATAAATTGTATATCACTTATTTGTTTTTCAACTGCAATAATTTCATTTTTCTCATTTGTAATAGGTGTCATTATTTTTTTATATTGAAATTCGCCAAGTTTATAGTTTGCACCGCTCCTTCTAATGTTTTCAATTTGCTGTGTAATGGAAGTCTTATCAAAAATACATTCACCACTAGACAAAAACGCTTCCTCAGGACAAGCTGGATATTCTTGCTTGAAAGTGTTAATATCACCCCCACAGTTATTTCGTACACACCACCTACGCCAAGCAATTTGCTCTTTGTCGAGGTTGTACAATTCCGACAACTGTTGTTCTTCATCCGTCAAGGCGATATCATTCGCAGGCATCCTGTATTCGTCTAACTCCCACCATGCGCAAAAAAGTGGCTCAAAATCACTTTCGCCATCACAAGCTTTATCCCATAACTCTTTGAAATAATCATAACCTTTAGCCGTGCTCTCAATTATAATTAGCGTATCGGGCTTATTGGGTACCGCTTGTAACAATCCATCCAATATCTCTTTCGGATGCACCCACGAAGAAACCTCACTAAGATGTAAGTTCTGAAACGTATCGGAACGACCTACACCATCACCACCTGCAGTCATACATTTTATTTTAGAGTGAAGCCCTGCGCCTGTTTTACTATCAAATATAATTTCTTTTGCATTTGATGCTTTTGTTTGCGGTCGCAATGTTTGGGGTAACTCATTCAAAAACAACTTGCTCATATTGAACAAGTTAGTTGTTGCATCATCTTTATGCGCTATAATTCCACTATTAATATTAGACCTTGTGGCGGTTCGTTTAAATAGAATAGCTTCTGTTAGTGTGCTAAATCCCATCTGCCTAGCCTTTAGAATGATAACTCGTTGAGGTTTTCCTTGCTCCGCTTGTCTTTTTAGAATATTGTACAATTTTTGTTGTGGCTTGTTGAGTGTAAACGATATGATGTTCGCTTCTTTAGTTTTTATTTTCAAAAATTGCTCTATATATTTTTGTGTGTTAATAGTCACTACCTTCCACCCGTTTTAACAATTCTTCTAATGTTTGACCGCCTATATTGACAGTATTTTCATTGCTAGCAAGCGCTTGTTTATCGTACATTGTCCCTATAATGGTTGATAGTTTGCTAATATCAGCACCTCCTTCAGTCAGCGCCTGTTTTAGTTCACAACGCAACAATTCTTGACTTAGTCTTATTATTTCCCATGCACCCTCCACAAACTCTTTTTTTCTTTCCTGTCTAAGTTCCGCAAACTCATCATTCCGTTTGTCGTTTCGCCACGTTCGTAACGTGCTCTCATTAATTCCTAAGACTCTCGCTATTTCGCTTGTGTTATTATTCGTTGACAGCATAGCTAGTGCTTGCTCTTTTATGTCATCGTTGTACTTCTTCCCTCTCACATAACCTCCACACGCAAAAAGCCACCAGTACAATACTGATGACTCTCTTTTGGGTTCCTCTGCCCCTAGTCTAGCATATCATAACGTCAAGTTGGTTGCAACTGGTTATTACCAGTAAAAGGTGGTTATTTTCAGTTATTTTTGGTCAAAAGCGGTATTTTTATCTTGCTCATTGAGTCGGTTGATTATTGCGGTTGCAAACTCAGGAAAATTGTATCCGCTAAACCAAAAACACGGGGTGAGAATGGCTTTGCTATCATTAACATATTTTGTATCTACTATCTCTCCATCGGTGGTTTTTGTATCGTAAATAGCGTGTCCTTTGACTACATATCTATCCATTTTGTTCATCCATTAATTCTTTTAATCTTTGTGCAATATATTGTATTCTTTAACCTTTCTTTCCCAGTGTATCTAAATCTTCCAAAGCCCACTCACAATAAAGTAAATATTGTTTTATTACTTCAAAGTCATTAATACATTCTCCTTCAGTTGCAGTATCATAATCGTATAGTCCTACCATTTTTATTCTCCTTTAAATCTTTTATTTGATTGTCTATAAATTCACACAAATATCTAGAACTAACGACAAGTTGTGTATTATGCTTATATCCAAATCTTTCTTTTACCTTTTCCAACTCGCCAATAGCAAGTTGTTTTTGTGATTGTTTAAGTTGCTCAATCTCTTTTTCTAAAATTTGTGAATCTTTTGTTACTGTTCTATTTAAGATGATAGTTTCACCGTTTAACTTTTGTAAATTCTCAAGTGTTTGTTTGAGTTGTTGGTTTTCTTCGTATTCCTTCCTCAGTTCTGCATAAACTTGGTCGTATTCTAATTGTTTACCTTGATATGCACTATGCCAAAAATCATCAACTTTATTCTTTTCTTCCAACGCTTTTATTTGTTTGTCTTGCTTGTTTAATAATTCAGTGATAGGTTGTCTGTTCAAAAACCACTCATCAAGTTCAGTGTCGTGTATGTGACTAAATGTTCCGTTAGGACTTTCAAGTTTGTATCTTTCTTTTTCTTCCATAATTACTCCTATAATCTATATTGTTTAATATATTTGGCAACTTTCCGAATATCACCATTACACTCAGCCCATTTATTATTAATTTTCTCAAATGGCATTTTTATTGCTTTTTCTAATAAATCACAATTAGTTGGGCAATAACCATCAGTATCACAATGATTGCATACAAATGAACAAAATTGTTTTATATTTTCAAATTTCTCTTCCATAACTACTCTCCTTCTAACTCTTTCTCGGCTTGCTCTTTGAAATGTAATTTACTAGGTATTGTATCCATTTTTAAGTGCTCAAAAGCAACAATTTTAAATTTCTCATAAAGATTATCAAATGCTTTCTCTGCCACTCCTAGTTTGTGTTGCAGGTCGGTGATTTGCTCGTCTTGATTCCATTTTACTTTTAACAATTCTTTTTTATTATAATCTTGTATATTAAGTCGAAGAAGGACATCGTCAACGAAATCACCTAATTCATTATCAACAACTTCAGTTATGCCTTTGTAATATTCATATCTTGGTTTTAGTAACTTACTCATTTTTTCCCCCAATTTCAGCGAGCTTCTGCTCTGCTTCTTCTTTTGTGGCAAATATTCTAGTATAATGCTGTTTTGTTGTATTTTCTCCGTCCCAAACTTCGTAAAGCAAACAAATGCCTCTTATCTCGACAGGTAGCACATCTGTATATACCCAAGTATTAATAATCCCATAGACTTTATCGCCAGTCTTATATTTCGGCACAATTGCCTTTTGTTTGAGTTCGGCAAGTTCAGTTTCTAGTTCTTCATTTTTAATGGTTTCTTTGATATATCTGCTAAAATTGGTATTTCTTTCTTTTATTGCAAAATTTCTTGCTTCAATCAATGCAGAAATATATCCTTCCAAATTTTTAATTTTATGTTTTTCAAGCACATCTTCCAACTCACCAAGTCTATCTATAAACTTCCCAGAAAGACAAGTAACGCGGGGAGTGGTTTCCCACTTGAAATCATCAATCATTACAGTATTGCTCGAAGTTGACACATTTAATAAATTTTCTCCATCATAAGGTAATATATATCCCCCATTTTGTTTTTCAGTCAATCTTTCCATTTTATACTCCTTTTAACAAACTTTTTAAATAAATGTTTTCTCTTTCAAGTTCAGCAACTTGCTTCTTTAATTTTACTTTGTCGCCACCACTTTCAAAGTAGGTATCCATTTTTCTCAAAACTTCTGGATAGACTTCCGCACCGACTTTGTGCATTATTTCTTCCATATAAACTTTCATATCGTTGTATTTATCAACCATTTTATCAAACATATTTCTAGTAGTTATATGCCTTGAAATAAGTTGTTCTTTTGTTAATTGTTCTAATTCTTTTTGTAGTTGCTTTTTCTTTTCACTTGTCATTTTTATTCTTCCACCTTTTTTACCTTATCGTTTGTAATTTGGTTTTGTTTTTTAGTAATTCGCTTTAACTCGTATAAGTCTATCATATCGCCGACTATGAGGTTTTTAATCAAATCAAAACAATACGCAAAATGTTCAAAATATTCTTTTATGTCCTCAAACTCTTTTTTATCAGTCAAAATCTCAAAGCATTTGCTAGTGATATCGCTAGATGTGTTTAAACATTCAAACACCCAATCAATCTCAAACGCCCATAGTGCTTCGTTTAAATTATATATTCTATCAATAATCTCTCCTGTATGTTCAGGATAATTCATATATTGATATTTTATTAGATTTTTGTCGCTCATTTAACAATTCCTTTCTAAACACGCATTGACCTGCGCACAAATATTCTCATATTGTGGTATATTATCATAATCGCACGGATGACTAAACCCACACCCGTCGCAACTCAAATTATAAGACACCAGCAAATCATTTTTCCATAGACCATTTCCGCACTCATAGAAATCAAACCTAAAAGACACCTTTTTGTCCTTACTTCTATAGACACGACTAAAAAATCGTTTGCTCTTCACATCACTAATACATTGTTCATAATCAAACCAAGTGAAAAATTTTTCTAACTGCATATTTCCACCTCACTAAAAAGGCAATGGTGGACAGTCTTCAGTTGCAGTAAGTTCTGTACCATCATCAGATTTTTCACTGCTCTTAGGCGTTAAAAACTCCACATCATCAATAACTATCTCAGTAACTGTGCGTTTCGTACCATCTTGCGCATCATAACTACGATTGTTTACGCTACCAACAACAGCAACTTTTGACCCTTTGTGCAAATACTTATGACAAACATCTCCTAAAACCCTCCACGCCACGATATTAAAGAAATCAGTTTCCTTTTCACCATTAGCATTTTCAAACTTTCTCGCAACTGCTAATCCAAACTTACATACATTAACACCACTTGCAGTGGTAAACATTTCTGTGTCTCTTGTCAAATTCCCAATCAAAAAACATTTATTCATCTTTTTCTTCCTCCAAAATTTTATCTATACTAGCCACGCCGTAAGCGTACAATTTTCTCACATAATCAACACTATAATCAGACTCACCAGCTATTACTTTCCAAGATTTTCCATATATAACTCGCAACTCTACAATTTCACGGATACGTAGATTAGCTAACTTGTCAACCAAATATTCCAGCTTGTGCCTCATAATTACCAATTGAGTCTCTAGTGTTACTAGTTTACGTTGTAGTCCATCCATTTTAACAACGTTACGTTCAACAATTGAACCATTGTTATGACACGTACCACAACTTGTTGTTGACTTCTTGGGTAATCCACCTAAACAATTAAGTTCCTGAATTTGGTTTTGCACTCTCTTAATTTGATACTTCACGGCATAATAATGCTGTACATAATCTGCCCATTGCAATTACATCACCTCCAAATAATACAATCGTTTAGTTGCACCATCAATCGTTAATCTATATCCAACATTTCTAGCCTTTTCAATCAGCTCGCTTTTACTCAATCTTGATATTGTTTTCACTGACACATTCAGTAATCTCGCCAACTGATCAGACATTACACGCATATTCCTACAATCAGTCTCAAACTCAGGACACCTTACTACTTCATAACTTTTTCCGCAAGGAATAGCTTTCCATCCATCAACAGGAGTAAAGTTTCTACTCCAAGGACATCGACCGCACGCTTTAGCGCAGTCCCAACATAATGTCTCACTCACCCTCACTATTCAACCTCCGATTCTTTAATATCTAACATATCACCTTTAAACCGCTCTTGCTCTTTCACTTCTCGGGTGGTAGGCGCTTTGCTTGCTTTAAATACACAGCCTAATGTGTACCACGCTCTCGACTCAATCACTTCGTTAAACACTAATTGGTTTACTATTTTTCCAAACTCCTCATCGGTTACTTTTGCTATAACGCTTAATAAGTCATCAAAACTATATTGTTTACCTTTAAACACTAAACCATTACTGCTATAATGTGCCACATCAAGCGCTTCAAGAATGCAATCCACTATCTCAAGTCCCGCATCATAGTACTTACCATGGTAAAGCCCGAAAAAACTAGAAAAGTAATCTAGTAAAGGTTGTCTTTCAAAATCTTTTCTCTCGCGCACGCGCGCTCCCGTACACGCATTAAGATTATTATATATATTATTAATTAACTTGCTATTAACATTAACATTATCATTTACATTAAGGTTAGGGTTAGGTTCCTCTAGGTTTTCTTGGGTTTCTCTTGGTTTTTCTAGGTTTCGGTTAGGTTCCTCTAGGTTATCAATTTTTTGTGTGGGTTCTTTTTTAGGACGACCTCCCTTTTTACCGTTTTCAACACTGGCAATATACCTAGAAACACTTGTTTCTATCCCCTTAGAAAAACTTATAAGCATAGCATTTGTTATTGGAGAAAGGTTTTCGGGTATATCTCCATTAAGCCCGTATGTCATTAGCGCTTTGTATGTTTCAAGTTGATATTCATCTGGTAGCGCATTAATTGCATCAACAAAATTTTTAAACACTACAAAACTATCTCTTATTATTCCCATTTTAACCTCACAATCTCAATAATTCTTTAACTGCACATTCTAATATATTAATGACATGAAACCCCGTAAATGTGTGCGATACAAAATGTATTCTTACACCATATTCCGCTTGCAAACACAATAACGACCTATAATACGCTTTTTCGGTCATTTCAGTGTTGTATTGGTGCTTTAAAATCTTATCCCAAGAACCATCTTCTACAACAAGATGTACTTTAGCGTTAGTGCGAAACAATTCATTCTCAAACCTTTGTCTATTTTGCGCTAAATTACCCGACAATTCCTCTAAAGAGTTTTTGCGCTCCACGGTGACATAATCATCCAAATATATATCTCTAGGTATGCCCATTTCAAGCATAGCAGGTATCATAACACTATAATCACCGCTATCTAGTTTTTTACTTTTATACTTTAATTTTTTTTGCTCAAGACATCTAATTATATGGTCATTCTCTTGCTCTCTTGTGTCAATTAGATACACTAGATTTTTGAGTATTGTCTTCCCTTCAATTTCGCTAAAATGATAACTTTCAAGACCTAACATAATCACGCCTCCGTTGTCGTTTTTCCAAAACTGGCGGTGTTTATTTTAGACTTCTCAACTTCTTTTTTTGCGCAATCAGCACAACATCCATAATTACTTAGTATCTGATTTGGCTGTAGCACATTACCATCTTTGCAAGTCACTGACTTAATTTCATTACTACACTTCGGACACATCATAGGTGTTATCTCAGCCCCGTTATTGAGCCAATTTGCGAGTTGTTCTCCAGTTGTTGTGTCAATAGTGAAATACCTACCATCAAACAATCTCGTTCTATCTTTTGAGGCTGTAGCCGTATGGTCTACAGACAAATCAAAAAACACTGTCATTTCGTACTCTAAACCATCCCTAAACACAGGACTTAACCCCACCTTCTTCGGTGTTATTTTGCCATTTTCAGTCTGCATAACATACTCAGTCTTGCTTCTCGTAGTAACAATGATATGACAAGGACTCTGAAGAATAGCATCAACCAATCTATTATGCAACGGCGTTACTTCCCTCCAAGCAGTATAACTATTACCGCTTTTGCTGGCTTTTGCTACCATATCCTGCATCTCAAGCATACCGCCCTCACCAGACCAAGCGTGAGATAGGCTGTCTATAATAATAACCTCGAACCCCGCTTGTTCAGCGCTGTGTATAGCCTCCATATATCTTTGCGGAGTGTATGGTGGTGTTAATTGCGCCGCGCAATATTCACCCAAATCGCTATATAGTTCAGCACTTCCTCTTTCCGTGTCGATAACCGCTATCTTACTCCAATCTTTCACTAATCCATACGCTATAAGCAAAGCCCCGTAAGTCTTACCACCACCGCTCGGCGCACTTAATCCTAACCTTAATTTACTTTTCTTTTTCTCAGCTTTCGCAAATGTAAACATACCAATTTCTCCTTTAATTTTAATTTTTATGTATTTTTAAAATAAGCAATTATTTAATTTGAATATTTTGACACTCTATAAGTACCGCACCTGGCACTTCCATACCATCTTTTATTGCTTTTTTAATTTCATCCTTCATAGGTGTTCTTGTAATCTTTTCGTTAATAAACTCCTCTGGTATTAACCTCTCATCCAATATCTCAGTTTTTGTTGAACTCCTAAATGTGATTGATACTTGCGGTGTGTTGAACACTGGCAATTCCAAGCGCTTTAACGTATTGTCTAGATTGTTTTTAATTCTATTCACACCTTTTTCAATACTTCTACGCCTATTCGCTAATCTTGTCTCCTCCGCTTTAATCGCATCAATATCTGACAATAATTGCTTATACATAATGCCACAGCCCTTAATTTTATCATTTAGGTTTTCACCATTAATTTCTAGCCTTTCACTGATTACTGGGTCTATTTGTCCAGTCTCTAAATCTACAGCTTCACCGCTAGATAGTAATTGATATAGATATAATTGTTCTTCGGTTAATTTGTATAATGTCATTTTTCTTCTCCTTTCGCTTGACAATCAGTTGCTTTATGTGGTATACTTACAGTGCATTTTTCGGAATGCACCTTGACTAGGTTGTCGTTACGGTTTTCGGTATTTGCTTCTTCGGTAACGGCTTCCTTTTTTTGCATTCCAAACTTATACGCATACATTTCTTGTCCACCATTAGCATCAAATTGTTCTTGTTTTATTTTTTTCGTTAACATCATCAAATCGTATTCTACTTGCAACATTTAAATAATATCTCCTTTGCATAAGTCTTTTTTAATTCATAAGTTTGTCGTTCAATTTCTTTTTCCAACTTTTGTTTTCTTTGTTGTAACTGTGACAATCTTTTGTAGTCTTCAGCCAATTTCGTCATTACTAACCAAATAGCCTTATCCACATCAAAATTGTCCTCCAACACGCTTTTTAGCGTCACTTTGTTTAAAATAATAGCATTTTTACAATTTGTAATTTGCTTGTTTAATTCGTTAATTTCTAATCGTAGTTCAAACATACTTTTTCTAACCTACCTTTTTACTTAAATCTCTGTTTATATAATCTTCGTAATCTTTTCGGTGTATCATCCCCGAAATGTTAAGCCTATCACTTACCGACTTAACTTGGCGTATAATCTTGTACGCTTGTGCTTTTTTTACTTGAAAAATAACTTCAATGTCGCCAACCTTATACACTTCTTTGTGTAGAACCTCTTCTAAGGTTCTTTTTTCTTTTTCTACCATACTTTACTCCTTTTCAATAAAACTATAAACTACTTCTTCTACGCTTATTTTCAGTGCTTTCGCTAGCTTCGGTAGTACACTGAGTTGAGGTTCACTTCTACCAACTACCCAATTGTAGACAAGTTGCCAACTTACGCCGATTTTCCGACTTAGTTCTGCTTTTGAGACTTGTTTTACTTCTAATAATTCCTTCGCCCAATCTGAGTGTTGGTGCTAAGAACCTTAAAACAATTTTATACACTAATTGACTTTAATCACATATTCGCAATTAAAAAAGCAATTAATAAGCTACATGTATAATAAGAGTGTGGGATGAGGAATTTTAACTCTACCAAAGGTTCTTAGCACCAACACTCAAAAACAAGACTTTTAGGATTATTTTTTATTTGTCTTTAATCAAATCATCTACTGTACAGTTAAGTGCTAAGGCGATTTTTTTTAATAATTCAATACTTGGGGTTCTTTTGCCCGTTTCATATTGACACACCGCAGCCGATGTAACACCTATTTTTTGAGCCAATTCTTGCTGGCTCAATTTTTCTCTAGTACGATACGTTAAAATTTTCAATCATTTAGCCTCCTTTATTTAACATTTCGTTAGCATTCTAACATATTGTTTATCGTATGTCAAGTACTTTTTTAACTTTTTGTTAATTTTTTCAAAAATATTTTTTAACATATTGCAAACATACTAACATTGTGTTAATATAAAATCAGTTTAAATAAGGAGGAATATAAAAAATGTTAGCTGAAAATCTTAGGAAACTCCGAAGAAGTAAAGGCTTAACTCAAAATGATTTAGGTAAACTACTTAATGTATCAAACGGAACTATTGCCATGTGGGAAACTGCGAAAAGACAGCCTGATATAGAAATGGTTACAAAAATAGCAAACTTGTTTAATGTTTCTACAGACTATTTATTAAATAACAAAGAGGCGCCAAAGAAAAAAGGTGTTCGCATACCAGTACTAGGAACAATACCAGCGGGAATACCTATTGAAGCAATTGAGGATATTTTAGATTACGAAGAAATCAGCGAGGAAATGGCAAGTCGTGGTGAGTTTTTTGCGCTTAAAGTTCGTGGTACGAGTATGTCACCTGAAATTACCGATGGCGAAATAGCAATTATTAGACAACAAGATGATGCAAATACTGGGGATATCTGTGTCGTTATGGTTAACGGGTACGATGCAACCCTAAAACGCATAAAAAAAAGCAACAAGGGAATACTCTTGGTGCCTACTAATATGCTTGAATTTGAACCTGTATTTTACACAAACGAAGATATAATAAATTTGCCCGTACGCATAATTGGCAAAGTTGTAGAAACACGAAAAACTTGGTAGGTGAACCAATATGTTTAGGATAAAGACAAAGTTACTTGCAATTTCAATGCTAATTATTATGTTTTTATTGGCACCATTATTATTTACGGGATGTGGCGAGGTGGACATTTTTGATATTTTACGAGAGAAAGAAACTGAGACAATCTCCACCACTGATACAACCAAACCCTCTACTGAAAACTCTACAAATGATGATGAAAAAGAAAAACAAGAACTACTTTTGGTAGAGAAAAAAACTTCCGCAAAAAATAACATACTAAATAATTATAATGACTATAAAGATGAAGTGCATCCAGATAACAAATCGCAATTAGATACCTTAAAAGGGACTTATCTAGCAAAAATAAACACAATGACTGAAGATTTTTATTTGGTAACCTATTTATTTCAGTTGCAAATTCAAAGATTTAAATTATATGACACCTATCAAGCCGATTTAACTGATTTATATAGAAAATATAATAATGATATTAACTATTACAACCAAGAACAACAAAAATATTTAAACTTAAACATGTATATAGGTTTAATTTATGATTACAATACAGAACTTTCAAATCTTGAACTACAACAACAAAAATTGGCTATCAAGCAAGCAAAAGAATTACAATATTTGGAATATAAATGGAGAGCCTCTGGTTTAGCTGACGGTCAAATACAGGCGAAATTAAAGGAAACGGAACAAACACATAAATATCAATACAATGCGCTTACAAATCAGATAAAGGCGTTAGAAGAAAGTTGGGACAACAGAGTCAAATACGAGAGTTTTAATGTTCTTAAAGATGAAAGATACGAAAAATACCTTGAGGACAAGGATACTCTAAGCGAGCAATACTGCGCTGATTTATCAAAGAAAAGAATTGAAATAAACCAACTAAAATTACAAATAAAATAACGAGGAGAGGACATATATGGCGAGTTATCAATGTCGTGGAAAGAACAAGTTATGGTCAGTGCGGTTTAGAGTAGTAGAGAACGGGCGTGAAGTCACTAAAAGGTTAAGTGGTTACAAAACAAAACGAGAATGTCAACAGTCATATATGGACTTTATAGCTAACTATAAACCCGACAAATTAAAATTGTCTGATGACAAGATTGAAAATAGGTCTCTGGACTCAATGTTCGAGGAGTATTTGATATATAAGCAACAAAAAATTAAAGACTCGTCAATATATGATATAGTCAGTATATACAATAATCACATAAGACCTACATTAGGTAGTCGAAAAATAAAAGAAATAACCAAAGTACAAGTATTAGAATGGCAACAATCACTTAATAGTTATAGTTATAAATACAAAAGCACAATTAGATACGTTTTGTCTAGTATCTACCGTTACATGTACCATTACCACGATATAGATAATGTTGTTACACGAGTAGAGCCATTCCAGAAACCCAAAACCAAAAACGAAATAAATATTTGGAGTCTAGAGGAGTTTAATAAATTTATAGAAACATTTGAGGGTGACTTACTCTATAAGACATTTTTCACATTGCTATACTACACGGGGTTAAGGTTGGGTGAAGCAACATCATTAAGTCCTCAAGACATTGACTTAATCAATCACAAACTAACTGTCTCAAAAAATTTGACAACGAAGCAATATGTACGAGGTGAAAGTGCATATAAAATAACCACGCCAAAAAATGAAACAAGTTATAGGACAATATTGTTACCACAAATTCTATGCAACCAACTCACTATATATATAGATAGTATAGACAAGAACTCTACATTTTTGTTTGGTGGCACAAAACCTCTTGATGATAACACAATCTACAGGCGATTACGAGAACATACTACACAATGCGGAAATAAACCTATACGAGTGCACGATTTTAGACATAGTCATACAAGTTTGCTAATACAATCTGGCGCCACTATTGTACTGGTGGCTAAACGATTAGGACACAAAAATATTGAGCAAACGCTGAACACTTACGCTCACTTATTTCCCAACTCAGAAAGCGAACTTATAAATATTATTGACCAACTTGTGACCAAATAATAAAGTTGTACTATATATGGTATAGTTAAACAATAAACCCCACTACATATAGTGGGGTTTTATATTGGCGGAGAGTGAGAGATTTGAACTCTCGCTACGGGAACACCGTACTACATCCTTAGCAGGGACGCCCCTTCGGCCTCTTGGGTAACTCTCCATAATCTTTAACGATTTGAGTATAACAAATATTTTATGTTTTGTCAACATTTAGAATCATTTTTTTAAATATTTATTTTTTGTTGTTAATTCTCAAAGTAAATTCCATAGTGGAAATTAAAAAAGAATTTACTTTGGTAATTGATGACACATTTAAAATAATGTATTTTTTCATTATAAAATTTATATAGAATACTTAATCAAATTTAAGCATTTCATCTGAGCGACTATACATTTTATGATTTTTTTAGATTAATGTAAATTTAAAGATTTTATACCTTTTCATATATAATATTTTTTATACAAAAATATACCGACATTTTATTAAATAAGTAATACATTAAAATCATTTATCACCAAAAAGTATTTACCATAAAAATATATATTATACTTATATAAAAAACTTACCTACAATATATTAGTATAAACACCACATAAAATATTCATATATAACATAAAAGTTAACCTATAATTTTTTAACTTATTAAATCTTCACCCAAAAAGCAAAACAAGTAATAATCTGGTTTATTATCTCCGGCGCTAAGACTACTAAACTTAAGTCCTATTTCTTGTTAACTTTTAGTATACTCAAAATAAAACAAATGTCAAATGTTTTTTGAATTTTTTGTAAATTTTTTATTTTTATTGTTAAATTTTCTTTCAATTAAAAAATTGTTTTTTACTTTGTAAAAATAAAATATATTTCACATTTACTATAAAAGCTTGGCTATATTTTGTAGCCTATTTTTTGCAATAAAATCTTTTATTTTTTAGTTTAATTTTTATAGTTGTACAAATAAGTTTCCCACCGTTTTTTTACATAAGAAGTGAAAGAAAGTGGATAGCTAATACATTTTATCCACTTGTAAAACATTTGATTCTATTGTGTGAAAATCACTTATACACTTTTCCACAACGTATATTATTAAAATTATTATTTTATTATAAAATATATTACTTAGCATAACGTGTGCATGCGTAGGCGGTGTATAAATTTGTACATACGCTATAATATTTATTTTATAACACATAAAAACAAACATTTATAGTTTAATTTATTGATATTTTTTCATAAATTAAAATAAAAATTTAAACAATTGGACTTGACAATAAAATTTTTATATAGTACAATTATGTTGCAGCCTCAAACTAAAAGCATAGGCGTATTACTTTAGGTTTGAGGTGGTGAATAAAAAGTATTCTCCTTTCAGTTTTATAAGGAAAAGGTTTTGCTTTGATTTTAAATCGAATAGGCAGATATGGCGAAATTGGTAGACGCGTACGCTTGAGGTGCGTATGAGTAATATCATATGGGTTCAAGTCCCGTTATCTGCACCAGAGAAGAATAAAACGAACCATGAGCAAAACTTGGGGTTTGTTTTGTTTTTTAAGCAAGAATATAATCTATAATCATTGTAATAGTTTATAAAGGATTCTTGTAATTCTTTAATATACGCGTAACTATAATGATTTATTTTCATTCTCTTAAAATTTGAAAAAATGATTTTACTACATCGTTGTCATATAGGTTGGTTTTACTTTTAAATATTTGAGTAAATCTCTATATTTATGGCTTGTATAATTAGTTTCTTGGTCTATGTGAAATCTAAATTAGTAGGGTGGTTTCTCATTTCGATGTGATCTTATAATATTTTTTTACTGATGCTTTTTTTGTTTAAAAAAAATTTATGTGATGGTATCAAAGTTTACTATTAATAGAATATAGTTTTAAAATTGTTGACAGAGCATTTTAGTTATGTTATCATACAAATAAAAAAGGAGTGATGTTAGTCATGGTTGTATTAAGTGAACCTACAGTGACTTGTTACTGCTGTGATTGCAATGGAAAAGGTCATTCATAAAAAATAAGTGGGTGTTCCACCATCCACTTATTTTTATGCACCAGACGAAAGAAAATATGAAAATTTCAAATTATTTAATAATAAAACAAATTGGTACGGATTATATTTTGTTTTCAACAATATCAAAAAAAATTATTAAAGTATCACGACCTTTTTATGATGAAATGAGAAATTTAGATTTAAACAATCTAAAAAACATTACATCTCAAGAATTGCAATATTTAATAGATTCCTACTTCCTCATTAAAGACGATGTTGACGAAAAAAACATAGTAGAGAGTATGCTTGATATTGATAGATTGAATCAGAAAATTTTTTCAAGTTACATTGCATTTTCTACAATGTTTAATTTTGCGTGTGTGTATTGTTACGAAGAAGGACAAACTCAAAGATGCTATGTAATGGATAAAGGAGAAATCGAAAAAACTATCAACTGGTATAAACAAGTACTAATTAAAAACAGATACAAAAAATGTAAAATTACGTTGTTTGGTGGAGAACCATTATTACATATTAAGTTAATAAAATTTTTCATAAGTCAGGTTGGTAATTTTACACGGAAGAATAAAATAGGATTAAAAATTGCTATTATTACCAATGGTTATTTATTAAGTCAAGACATTGTTGATTTTCTTGTATCATATGGATTGGAAGAAATTCAAATAACATTAGATGGAATTGGAAAAGTTCACGATGAAAGACGCCCATTAAGAAATGGAGGTCCTACTTTTGAAAAAATAATAAATAACATAAAACAAATAAATAAATTTAATGGTCGTTTTTTATTTAGAGTTAGTTTTGATAATGATAACATTAAATATATCAAAGAATTGTTGAATTATTTAAAAAATGTTCCTATTAAAAATAATTATCAAATTTATTTGGCACCTATACATCAAACCACCAATCAAAGTGAAACTGCTTGCTCCTTTTGTAGTAAAAATACTACTGAGAATATAGAAGAAATTATTAATCACTACAAAGATCTTTATGGTTATATGAGTAAAATTGGTTTGTCAATTCCTAAATATATTACTAATGGTCCTTGCATGACTGTTTCTAAAGATACTGTTCTTATTGATCCACATGGCAAGCTATTTAAGTGTGTGGAAATGATAGGATTAGATAATTTATCAGTTGGAAACGTTAAAAATAATTTATTTAATCAAAAATTATCTTCTTTTATAGGACGTCCAAATTTTAAAAAATGTATTGATGAAGGCTGTAAGTATGTATGCCTTTGTGGTGGGGGATGCTTAATGAAATCTCTACTAAAAGATTCAACACTTAAAAATTTAGATTGCCAATATAAGCTTTTTGATGATCTTATACCCTATTTACTGGAGTTAAATTATGGAAATAAATAGAATAGAATTTAAAGAAAATATAAAAACAATACTTTTCGGAAACGAAGTAATTAAAATAATTGTTAGTAATCCTATTAATAACAATCCAAAATATAAAAAAATTTTATTTGAGAATAAAATAAATCACTATATGGTCAATTCATACACAGAAAAGCAATCTTTTACCACCAATATTGATATACCAACAATTATAGACCAATTATGCGACTGTATTAATCATTATAAACAGATAAATATTTTTTCTACAGAGTTTGAGTTTATGATAAAAATATCAAAATCGGGCAAGATCTTTTTATCAAAAACTAAGATAAAAAATTACACCAAGTTATCGGTTAACAACAATAGAGAAAAAAATATATTTTTAAAGAAAACGAGATTATACAGCCTTTAATTGATATGGGAATTTACACAAAAGATGGTAAAATAATAAAATCAATGTATGATAAATATAAGCAAATTAATAGATTTATTGAGTTGATTGATGACTACATAAGAAATAACAATCTTAAATCAATTAATGTTGTAGATTTTGGATGTGGTAAATCGTACTTAACTTTTGTTGTATATTACTATTTTAGATTTATAAGAAAAATAAACATTACTATGGTTGGATTAGACTTAAAAGCTGATGTAATTAAAAAGTGCAATGATACGGCAAAAAAATATGGTTACTCTTCTTTGCATTTTGAGATAGGAGATATTAATGGCTATAAACCTACAATGAATGTAGATATGATTATAACTTTACATGCTTGTGATACTGCAACTGATTATGCGCTATTTAATGCAATAAATTGGAATGTTAAAATGATTTTTTCTGTTCCTTGTTGTCAGCACGAAGTTAATAAGCAAATATCGTCCAATAAATTACCTATAATAACAAGATATGGATTGATAAAAGAGAGAATATCCTCTGACTTTACTGACATAATAAGATGTAACTTGCTTAAGGCAATGTCTTATAATGTTGACATGATAGAATTTGTTGCGTTTGAACATACTCCAAAAAATGTTTTAATTAGGGCGAATTTAACAAAAATACCTTTGAATATTAGGAAGCAATTTTTACAAGAAGTGATAGATTTGGAGAATATGTTTTCTTTTGAACAAAAATTGTATCTTTTGTTAAAGCCGAAATTAATTGATGGGAAAGTAATGTAGTTATTACTTATTAATAAAGTAATTTGGTACATTTAATAATTAAAATAAAAGTAAAAATACTATGAGAAGAGGTTATTAAAGAAATATTCGCTATATGTATTATTTTTATCGCGATGAAGTCATAAATAACGCAATCAATAAGATATTTGGCTACAATAACAAATAAACTTAATGTTTGATTAAAACAAAACTTTGATTTTCGCAAAATCAAAAAATGCTGTTGCAAAATCAAACAGCAAGAAATCAAAAATAATTAAAAAGTTTGTGATAATCAAAATCAGTCGCAAAATCAAAGAAAAATAATCAAAAAAAGACTTTTGGTTGTATATACACAGAGAAGAATAAAACGAACCATGAGCAAAACTTGGGGTTCGTTTTGTTTTTTAAGCAAGAATATGATCTATAAGCATTGTAATAGTTTATAAAGGCTTCTTGTAATTCTTTAATATACTCGTAACTATAATGATTTATTTTCACTCTCTTAAAATTTGAGAAAAATGATTTTACTACATCGTTGTCATATAGGTTGATTTTACTTTTAGATATTTGAGTAAATCTCTATATTTATGGCTTGTATAATTAGTTTCTTGGTTTATGTGAAATCTAAATTAGTAGGGTGGTTTCTCATTTCGATGTGATCTTATAATATTTTTCGCTGATACTTTTTTTGTCTTAAAAATATTATGTAATGGTATCGAAGTTTACTATCAATAGAATATAGTTATAAGATTGTTGACAGATTATTTTAGTTATGTTGTAATTTAAATAAAAATGAGGAATTTGTCATGGTTGTATTAAGTGAACCTACAGTGACTTGTTACTGATGTGATTACGATGGAAAAGGTCATTATTTGATAGATTTATACTTTCTTACTCAAGACAATGTTGATGAAAAAATAGTAGAAAGTTTGTTTGATGTGGATAGATTTAATCGGGAAAAATTTTTAAGTTATAACGTATTTTCTATTTAGTGTTCTTTCGCGAAAAAAATAATACAGAATTAAAAATTGCTATTATTACCAATAGTTATTTATTGATGTAATAATTAGTTTTTGCAAAAGAGAATGAGTTTAAAAAAAATGGAATTAGATGATGTAATTATTGTTTCAATTTCTGTGATTTTAGGTGTGGCTGTATTAACTTGGTTAACAGTGTATTATATACAATACACAAAAAATTTAGAAAAATATATTTTTTCTTTCTTAATAGCGTAAAAATTTCTTTTATTCCAGGTTCAATTTTTAGCGATGGGAAATTGTTTATCAATGATAAACTTGTTGATTCTAAACCAAGAACATATTCAATTAATGGTGGGACTTTGTTTTTACAAACTTCAAGTTTATGTGTGAAAGTCAATATCGGAGTCAGTCTGTCCGCTCCTATCTTTGCGGTGTTTGTTAACAATCAAAAACTTGAAATCACAAATTTTCAAGGCGAAGAAGTGTTTTTATCCGATGTGAATTTAAAAGATTTTGAAATAAGCGAAAGAGAAGTCGAATAAAAAGTTGAAAGTAAAACTAAATATTGCCATTCTTGTGGCGCGAAAATAAAGCAATCCGCACATTTTTGTGAATCGTGTTGTGTAATACAAAAATAAAATGAACTAAGAAAATTCAAGGTTTGTTTTATTTTTTATAAGGATTAGTTTGAGATATGAATAAATATCTAATTAATTCTATTGTTTATGGTAAATCAAATTAATTAATAAAATATTATCAACAAAATATTCTTCACAAGCTGGAATGAGATTTTTTCTTTAGTCTTAAACTAAAAAAAAATAGGTTTTTTTATTGTTAAGGTTTTAGAAATGTGATAAAATATTTTATAATTATGATTTTGGAGGTTTTTGGAATGGATAACAAAACAGTATATGAGGCTATAGAAAATACGAGTTATCTCGCAAGACTTATTTTAAAAAGCGAAATCGCCATAAATGATGCGGATGTGGAAAATTGCCAAAAGTACACTAAGGAAGCGCAGAATTTACTAGCTACGTTAATTAAAGATGTTTATGAAGAATTATTCGAACTTATAGGTATAAATTGTGATGCGGTAAATGATTATGATTTAGCAACAAGTTTAGAACTAATAATTCAATTAAACACTCTTATTTATGATTTAAGTGAGTTGCTTTTATCACAAAAAGAAGTAAATGAGTTAATATTAGAAAAGACAAAACAAAAAATTATTATTGATCTTAATACCATTAAGGAAATAAACCATATAATTTACGCAAATTAAAAAGGAGTATTAAAATGAATGATATAATTACAAAATTACACGCAAGACAAATATTGGATAGTAGAGGTAATCCAACTGTTGAGGTAGAAGTCACATTAAATAGTGGTATCAGTGCTAGAGCGTCGGTACCTTCGGGTGCTTCAACAGGTAAATATGAAGCAGTAGAATTAAGAGATAATGATAAAACAGATTATATGGGTAAGTCTGTACATAAAGCAGTCAAGAATGTTAATAATATAATAGCGCCCTGCATTTTAGGAATGAGTGCTTCAAATCAAAAACAAATAGATAACGAGTTGATAAAGTTAGATGGGACAAAAAACAAGTCTAATCTTGGAGCAAATGCTATATTAGGTGTTTCTCTGGCAGTGGCTAAAGCAGGCGCTATATCACAAAACAAACCGCTTTACAAACATATTTGTTGTCGTCAAATATATGAATTACCAATGCCTATGATGAATGTGATTAATGGCGGGAAACATGCGGATAGCAGTTTAAATATCCAAGAATTTATGATAATCCCAGTAGGGGCTGACACTTTTAGTAAAGCGTTAAAAATGTGTGTAGAGGTATTTCATAATTTAAAATCTATTTTAAAACAGAAAGGTTTAAGTACTGCAGTCGGTGATGAAGGTGGTTTTGCCCCTAAATTAAAGAGTGATGAAGATGCTTTTAAAATCATTTTAGAAGCAATTACACAAGCAGGTTATACACCTAAAAAAGATTTTTGTTTAGCGGTGGATGTTGCTAGTAGTGAAATGTTTAATGAAGCTAAAAAAATCGGCGCTAATGGAAAGTATTATTTTTGGAAATCAAACAAACTTTATTCACGAGATGAAATGATTGATTTTTGGAAGGATATGATTGTTAAATATCCTATCGTTTCTATTGAGGATCCGTTAGACGAGGAAGATTTTGAAGGATGGAGTGAGTTTACAAATAAACTTGGTGAACGTGTACAAATCGTCGGTGATGATTTATTTGTGACAAACTGTGTTCGTTTAAACCAAGGTATAGAGCAAAAAAGTGCAAATAGTATACTTATTAAAATCAACCAAATAGGAACGCTCAGTGAAACGATAGATGCTATTAATCTTGCTAAAAATAATAATTTTACTGCTATTGTGTCACATAGGAGCGGTGAAACCGAAGATACCACAATAGCTGATCTTGCGGTCGCTATGAATGTAGGACAAATAAAAACAGGCGCCCCATCTCGAACCGACCGTGTGTCTAAGTTTAATCAACTTCTTAGAATAGAGGAAGAGTTGGGTGAACGTGCTAATTTTAGTGCGGGTAAAGAATCGTTTTCTAAATATCTCAAATAAAAATTGTCATATATAAAAAAGATTGTGCCAAATTTAAAGCACAATTTTTTTTTTAAAAACTCATAAAGGGTTTTATTTTTAATTCTTTTGATAAACAATTAAAGTTTTTTGTAATCTATTATTTTTCTTCAATATCAGTTGTGTTTTGATTAACTTCAATATTGTTGCTAGATAGATTTTTGTTTGTAGTAACTTGTTTACTATTAGCGCTTGGATGATTCTTTATATATTTTTGCCACATTATAAGTCCATAAGTACTATTCATTAAATAACCTAATGATAATATTAACATTATGTATTGACCACTTAATATCCACATTACTGCTTCTACAAGCGCTACCCCAATCCAAGGTATCCATTGTTCTTTAAATCTTAAAACCAAGAAAAGTCCATTACAAACACTAAAAGTATTTGCTAATGCATCTAGATGCCAGTATGATGATAAACCACTTTCATAAGCCGTTGCACTTGGAATGATTGCTGTAATTACTGAGCTAATTGCATCACTAAATTTTAACGCTAATTCATCAATATAAAGAAATAATAAACCAACAGTAATAGATGCCATAAGTACACTTAAAAATATTATAAGGTCTCTTTTTAAATTAATCTCTTTTACAGCTGTAAGTTCGCTCTTTTCTTTATCTTGCCATTTACTCCAAAAATGAAAACTTATAAATAAGATAGGAACCCAAAAGACAATCTCAAAAAATGCACTTATATAGTAGCCGTTAAAGGTGTACACAATGATTTGTGTTAAATCATAAAGTACAAATGACACAATAAACGCCCATTTTGATTGTTTACTTAGTAAAAGTTCACAAGAGCAACCACCAACTATAACTATAAGTTCTATAACTTTAAGCCATGTAAACGCTCCATCATCTTCAGGAAACAAACAAGCAAATAACACGCCTAATGTGCAAAGCGAGAATAACCATATTTTCTCATAAGTAGTAAAATAATTCCATAATCTAACTAACCAAAACTTTTTCTTTAGTTTATCTTCCATATAAATCTCCTAAAAAACAATGGTATAAGTATAACATTCAAATCTTTAAAAGTCAATTTTTAAATTGTAAATTTCTCTATAAAATGTCATATAAAGCTATATGTTCTTATATAAAGTGTAACTACAAACAAAAAGGAACTAAAATCTAGTTCCTTTATTATGTGGTTTAAGATAATTTATCTTCCAATTCAGTTTGCATTTGTTTATGCATAGTAATTGTATTTTTAATATCTTTAACTGTTGCAGGTGTTGTGGGGTAAAAACCTTTATCATTCATAATATTAAAAAGTTTTAAATTATGTTCTAATGTCATATTACAATTTTCTTCAAACAAATTTCTTAGTTTGATATTAGAACATTCTATCGAAAACTGAGTATACATATTAATTAAAAATTTATGTGCAATAAGCGCATCTTGTAAAGTTTCTTTTTCTGTGAATTCCATATTTACTCCTTAAGCATTTCTCTCTAAATATTTTAGTAATTTTTGATGGTTTTCAGCGTGTAAATCAGCGAATTCTAAAAACATATCTTTTTGTCCGATTACGCAAGTCTCGCTACACGCTTTCATTTTGATAGCCATCCAATTTTCAAAGGTCATTAACTCATTTAATGACATTAAATCTTTTGTTGTAATTTCTTTTTTCATAATTTATACCTCCTATTACTAGTATTAACAATTAACTTGCAATTATACTAACCTAAATTTATCACCTAAGTATTTTATTAAATTGATATATTTACATCAACAAATTTTGTTTAAAAAGAAAAATATCATTTCGTAAACCTTTTCACAAAACACAATTATAAGATTACATTTTTAACAAATCTAAAAATAAATTGCATAATTTGTTTGCATCTTTCATTATGATTTCATATTAATATTGTATAAAATAATTTGTTAATACTTAGTGTTTAGAGTTTTTTTAAAATAGCTTTAATACTAAGTGTTATTTGTTTATTGTTAGGGAGCTTACTATGTTTAAATTGTTAAAAAACTTAAAAACCATTGATTACGGTATGATGGCGATTTGTTTATGTTTAGTATGCGGGATGGTGTATCTCGATTTAAAATTACCTGACTATATGAGTGATATACTCGTACTCACGCAAACCGCAGGTAATGAAACATACGATATTATTATCGCAGGATTAAAAATGATTGCTTGCGCTTTAGGTAGTTTATTACTTGCTATTATGACTGGGTACTTATCCGCTCGAATTTCAGCGGACTTGTCGGTAATTACACGTAAGAAACTATATGAGAAAGTACAAAATTTTTCAAAGACAGAAATGAATCAATTTAGCACTAATAGTCTAATCACTAGGTCAACAAATGATATCTCACAAATACAAATGTTTACGGCAATGGGGCTTGTCTTATTACTGAAAGCACCTATTACTGCTGTGTGGGCTATAATAAAGATTTTAGGAAAAGGCTGGCAATGGACACTCGCGACAGGTGTTGGTGTGGTTATACTATTACTCACCGTTAGCGTTATTGGTTTATTAGTGATTCCAAAATATAAAAAAATACAAAATCTTACCGATGGTTTAAATCGTACGGCACGAGAAAACTTGAATGGAATAAGAGTCGTGCGTGCCTTCAATGCGGAAGAATATGAAACAAACAAATTTGAAAGTGTTAATAATGAATTGACTAAAACAAACATTTTCACAAACAAAATGCTCAGTATTATGTTTCCTGTTATGATGCTTATTATGAGTGGGTTATCACTTGCTATTTATTGGATAGGAGCATACATAATTAATGATGTTGGAATGAGTGAAAAGATAGCTATGTTTGGTGATATGATAGTGTTTATAAACTATTCAGCAATGATTATCTTTTCATTTGTAATGTTGATTTTAGTGTTTGTGATGATGCCTAGAGCGATAGTTAGTGCAAAGCGTATAAATGAAGTCTTAGAGACTAAAAACGTTATATACGAAAACCGCACTCCATTTTCACCTAAAGAGTGTGGTACTATAGAATTTAAAAATGTTAATTTTAAATACCCAAGCGCTAGCGAATATATATTAAAAAATTTGAGTTTTAAAGTTAATAAAGGTGAGACGCTTGCAATTATCGGTGCGACTGGTTCAGGTAAAACAAGTGTGGTTCAATTAATGGCAAGACTTTATGATGTGACAGAAGGTGAAGTGTTAATTGATGGTGTAAATATAAAAGATATTCCATTTGATTTACTTTACTCAAGAATTGCTTATGTCCCTCAAAAAGCTGAATTGTTTAGTGGTACGGTCAAGAGTAATATTACTCTCGGTACCGTAAATGGTGAGGTGCCGACAAATATAAATGAAGCTCTAGAAATATCTGCTAGTAAAGAATTTGTAGATAAATTAGATGATGAAGAAAATTCACCTATTTCACAAGGCGGAAGCAACTTATCGGGTGGGCAAAAACAAAGATTATCTTTAGCACGCGCCATAGCTCGTAAACCCGAAATTATTATATTTGATGATAGTTTTTCTGCGTTAGACTTTAGGACAGATAAAAAAGTACGCAGTGAAATTGCTGATAAACTTACTGGAACCACTTGTGTTATTGTCGCACAAAGAGTCGGCACTATTATGAATGCTGATAAGATTATTGTTTTGGATAATGGAAATATAATTGGCGAAGGCACACATAAAGAGTTGTTAAAAAAATGCGATATTTACAAGAGTATTGCTACATCACAATTAAGTAAGGAGGAGTTATAATTATGAAAAATAAAAAGCAAAACATAAATAAGTCTTCTTATTTAAAACCTATATTTAACATTTTAAAGTTGTGTAAAAAATATTGTTTTCCACTTATAATCGCTATAGTTTTAGCAGTGGCGGGAGTTGTTTTGGAATTAATCGGTCCAAATCAATTATCAAAAATAACAAATCTTATAAAAGATGGATTAATAACGGGTGTTGATATTGATGCTGTGACCAGTGTAGCAATCGTATTAGTAATAATTTACATCGCAAGTGCCTTATTTACTCTTACTGAAGGTGTTATTATATCTCATATCACGCAAAAAGTAGTACAGAGACTCAGAACAAGTATTTTAAATAAAATAAACAAATTACCTCTAAAAACTATTGATAAAAACAGCAAAGGTGATATTTTGAGTCGTATTACCAATGATGCAGATACAATTGGTCAATCTCTAAACAATTCATCATCTTCGCTTATAAGTGCAATTGTTCTTTTGGTAGGTAGTCTTGTTATGATGCTTATAACAAACTGGATAATGGCTTTATCCGCGATAGGTGCATCTATTTTAGGTTTTGCTTTGACAGGGGTTATAATGAGAAAATCTCAAAAATATTTTAAACAGAGGCAAGAAAAACTAGGTGCTCTAAATGGACATATAGAAGAGAGTTTTAGTGGTCACGATTCTATCACTACTTGCAATGCAAAAGCAAATGATTTAAGTAAATTTAATGAGCTTAATCAAGGTGTTTACAAAGCAGATTTAAACTCACAATTTTTATCTGGACTTATGCAACCATTTATGAGTTTTGTTGGAAGTCTTGGATTTGTAGTTGTTTGTATAGTGGGTTCAGTTCTCTTAATGGATGGAGTTATTGAAGTGGGTACAATTGTAGCGTTTATGTTGTATATAAGGTTTTTTACACAACCTTTAGGACAAATAGCACAAGGGCTTACAAGTCTACAATCAGCTAGTGCCTCTAGCACGCGTGTGTTAGATTTCTTAAAATTAGAAGAAATGAGTGATGAGAGCAATAAAACCAAAATATTAGATAATGTACGAGGCGAAGTTGAATTTAAAAATGTTCATTTTGCATACGATGATACGCCTGTTATTAATGATTTTTCTGTCAAGATTAAAGCGGGGAGTAAAGTCGCAATTGTAGGTCCTACTGGTGCAGGTAAGACTACTTTGGTAAATCTTTTAATGCGATTTTACGATGTTGATTCGGGTGAGATTTTAATAGATGGTATTCCTACATCCACCATGACACGTGAAACGATTCATAATCTGTTTAGTATGGTTTTACAAGACACGTGGATGTTTGAGGGTACTATTAAAGAAAACCTACTATTTAATATCACAGGTAAAACGGAAGAAGATATTGTTAATGTCTGTAAAGTGTGCGAGATAGATACATTTATTAATTCTTTGCCTGATAAATATGATACAATTATTAAAGACGATACTAGCATTTCCGCAGGACAAAAACAACTCCTCACTATTGCTCGAGCTATGCTAAAAGACGCGCCTCTTCTCATTTTAGATGAAGCTACTAGTAATGTTGATACACGTACAGAGTTGCAGTTACAAAAATCTATGGATAAATTGAGTGAAAAAAGAACATCTTTTGTCATCGCTCATAGATTATCTACTATTAAAAACGCCGATCTTATTTTAGTAATTAAAAATGGAAATATTATAGAAAGTGGTAAACACAAAGATTTATTAGAAAAGGGTGGTTTTTATACTGAACTTTATAAGAGTCAATTTACAAATAAAATTGTGTAGTGTGAGAAAATTATATATACTAGCAATCAGCAATATTGCTAATCTCAGACTGAAGATAAATACAATTTTTAAATGATTGTTGTTGGCTTCAATTTGAAAAAGGAGAAAAATATGATACAATACGAAAATTTGACAATTCGAGAGGCGGAGTTATCCGATGTAAAACAACTCACTGCATGGTGGAATGATGGAAAAGTGATGGCGCATGCTGGTTTTCCAAATGGTTTGGGTGTTACTGAAGAAGAAGTTGCGAAAAAACTTCGCAAAGGGCTTATGGTTATTGTTGAAAATGAACAACTTATTGGCGAGTGTAACTATAAAGACGTGGAAGAGAGTGTTGCGACAATTGGCATAAAAATTTGTGAAACTGATCGCCAAAATCATGGTGTCGGTAGAAAGGTTTTGAGCATGTTGATTTCATGGTTATTTCAAAATGGCTACTCCAAAATTGTGCTTGGCACCAACATGAAAAACACTCGGGCGCAACATGTTTATGAATCACTTGGTTTCCAAAAAACGAAAACACATGAGTGGATGGATAGCACAGGGGCAAAGCAATCAGCCGTTGATTATGAGATGACACCAAAAGATTTTGTAAGTTTTCTCGAAAAGTAATTTGTTGCAATCTAGCCTTTCTTGCTTTCCAAGAGAGATTTTAATTTTGATAATAGAAATGCTTAATGAAACAAAAATATAAAATAAGACAAATTTATAAAACATTTGCAATATTTGGGCAAGTCTTTTTATTTTTTCAAAAAAAAGTAAATTTTTTTGAAATTTTGCGATTTCATTTGGCTTTTTTGCGGGGGGAGTTCTTGTCTTATGGTTAGAGTCTCTTATAAATACTAGCAAAATTGCTAGTGTTTTTATGTACATTCATTTCACAAAAAATGTACCTACACACATATTTTTTATTAATTTTAGTGTTTTTAATCTATCTAAAACTATGCAAATTGATTTGTTGCTTTTTGATTAAATGATATTGATACTGTAAATAGTACTGTGAAGATTAAAATGATACTGTATTTTAGCGATAAGATAAAGAACAAGATTACTATAAAAAGCAATCTAATTTAGTAAAGTAAATCACCTTTTTACTCCGCAAAATAAAAAGACACTTTACATTAATACCTCAATATGGTAAAATCCATATAGGAGGTATTTTTTATGGCAAGTAAAGGACAAAAATTTAATCAATAATAGAAGATTGGATAGAATTTTATAACACAAAAAGATTAAAAAATAGGAAGAAACCTAAAATTTCTTCCTAAGTGTCTTTTATTTTTGAGGGACCACTAGGGGTTCACTTCAACAATACACTGTTTCTTTTATATTAGTTTCAAAATTTATTGTTTAAGGTTTTGATTTTTTGTTTTGATTGATTACTATTTTACAATTAAAAAATATTTTTTGCATTCTGTACAAAACTAGTGACTAGTTTTTCATTTTTAACACCATCCAACTTACATCCGCTATTCACATCAACGCCTGCGGGGTTTGCGATTTTTATTACGCTTGCAACGTTGTCAGGGTTAAGTCCGCCAGCAATAAAAGTTGGTTTGTTAAGTTTTTTAATAAGTTCTTTATCGGTGTTCCAGTTATGAACAATGCCAGTCCCGCCGACTTGATGCGTTTGTTTATTAAAACTATCAAGTAAATAATAATCTACAAACCTAAAGTTTTTGTAATTTGTTTCAATTTCCCCGTTTTTACTAATATGAATAAGCCTTATTAGTTTTATATCTGGTAAAACTCTTTTTATTTTCTTCACTTCCGACTCATCAATATTTGAGTGTAATTGAATAAAATCATTCCCAATAAATTTTGAAAGTTTTATAATTTCACTCGCTTTTGTTAAATGAGTTACTAATACGCAAGATATTCGTTTATTAACAAAATCAACAATTTCTTTTGCTTGCTCTTTGCTAATAAAATCAGTACTATTATAATTCTGTCCAACAAGAACGCCAAGAAAATCTGCCTTAGCCTTAATACACATTTTGGCGTCTTCAATTGTTTTGTTTGCGCAAATTTTTACAAGGATATTTTTACTTAAGCAACTAAAATTGTTGCTATTTTCTTTATTATTCATTTTACACCTCAAGTCAATTATAACACAATAAAAATAATTTTGTATAAAAAATTTTAAGTGCTTTGTAAAATAAAGTTTTATTGATTTTTTTAATAAGAAAGCAAATAGCGCTAAAAACAATTCTTGAGTAATAAATGATTGTTTAAATAATGATTTTATTGGATTTTAATAAATGTAAAATACACAATAAGGTACGTTTTAATTCCTAATATATTTTTCACTAAGATAAAATTATTCTTTAGTATTTTCAGCCATAAATAGAGCTTTAAATTTCTCGTCGTTTTTAAATAAATAATCAAATGGACCGCTATTTCTAATTGCGCCATTTTCAACAAAGAAAATTGTATCTACATTTTTTATTGTACTCAATCTATGTGCGACAATAATTACAGTCTTTTTGCCGTGTAGACTTTCGATGCTTTTTTGAACGACACCTTGCGCAAAATTATCCAAACTTGATGTGCTTTCGTCAAAGATTATAACTTTACTTTGCTTTAAAAATGCTCTAGCGATTGCAAGTCTTTGCTTTTGCCCACCGCTTAGTTTGATACCATTTTCTCCTAAGACGGTATCTAGTTTGTCTGGTAATTGTTCGACAAAGTCTTTTAAGTCCGCCATTTCCAACGCTTTCCAAATATCTTCTTCTGTAGCGTTTGCATTTGCAAGGTGTAAATTTTCTTTGATTGTTGTATCAAAAATATATGGGAATTGATTGACGAGTGCTAAATTACATCTTATTGCATCTTTACTTAAGGTATTAATGTTTTTATTGTCTAGCAAGACTTCACCACTAGTTGCATCGTACAATTTAGACAGTAGTGAGATTAAAGTACTTTTACCCGAACCCGACGAACCTACAAATGCGACAGATTTACCGCTTTGGATCTCAAAACTCATATTGTTTATTATATTTTTATCTTTACTATCATCATAGGCAAAACAAACATTTTTAAATGCCACATTACCTTTGAATTCACCATCAAAATTTTCATTACCAAAGTGTTCTAGTTTGTAAATATCTGTATCAAAAATTTCGTTTATTTTTTCACATAACGCTTTAAGTCTTTGGAAGTCACTAATATTTTTTGCGAACTCTATAGTGTTATTTATTATAGGCACAGCGTTACTCCAAACCAATAAGAATAAAACAGCGGTGATAACATTATTCTCTAGTGCGAAAAGAGTAAATATTGTAAGACCAAGTAAAAAGATATAACCAATAATACGAGTTATAGCAAAAAAGATTCTGTTTGTTAAACAAAGTTTTTTATCTGCCTCGACTTCATCATAAAATGATTTTACTGCCAATTTTCCGATTTCGTTTTCCAAATTTAGAGATTTGATATCTTTTTCACTTTTAACCATTTCATTTACAACTGAATTTAATTTATCGCTTTTTTCAATATGAATCTTTGATAGCTTTTTTGCCACGAATTTGCCATACAAAAAATATGCTATAAAAAACAAAATGCAAATAGCGGTTAAAAGTAAACCTATTGCCCAATCTTGAATTAAGACATAAGCAATTATGTTTACCGATGTGAAAAAGTATAATATCCGGTTCAAAATCTTTAAAAACGAACTCATCAACTTTCTAGAACCAGAAGACACTCGTGAAATTATTATACCAGTTTTTACACCTGAATAGCTTTGAGCGGATATAACAAAAAGACGATCGAGTAATTGTAATCTGATTTTATCTCCAGATCTTGATGCTATTTTGTGGGTAACAATATCTGCAACGATATCTGTTAAGCAACCAATAACAATAAATATTGTAATCAAGCCAAACAAATAAGTTATATTTGAGATATCGCCTGCTGTCGCACTACTCAATAATTCAGCAGTTTTGTATACAGCAATAAATTCTAAAACATTGCCTGATATAAATGCTAGTAAAAATATTGCAAGATACAATTTGTTTGCTTTTAATTCGGAAAAAAGCAAGGCGAATGTTTTTTTCTTTATATCTGGTTTTTTCATAGTCCCTCCTTTTTGTTTTTTTATTTTTAAATTAATTTTCTTGAGTGACTTCATTGTCCTCAATATTTTCAGCCATAAATAGAGCTTTAAATTTCTCGTCGTTTTTAAATAAATAATCAAATGGACCGCTATTTCTAATTGCGCCATTTTCAACAAAGAAAATTGTATCTACATTTTTTATTGTACTCAATCTATGTGCGACAATAATTACAGTCTTTTTGCCGTGTAGACTTTCGATGCTTTTTTGAACGACACCTTGCGCAAAATTATCCAAACTTGATGTGCTTTCGTCAAAGATTATAACTTTACTTTGCTTTAAAAATGCTCTAGCGATTGCAAGTCTTTGCTTTTGCCCACCGCTTAGTTTGATACCATTTTCTCCTAAGACGGTATCTAGTTTGTCTGGTAATTGTTCGACAAAGTCTTTTAAGTCCGCCATTTCCAACGCTTTCCAAATATCTTCTTCTGTAGCGTTTGCATTTGCAAGGTGTAAATTTTCTTTGATTGTTGTATCAAAAATATATGGGAATTGATTGACGAGTGCTAAATTACATCTTATTGCATCTTTACTTAAGGTATTAATGTTTTTATTGTCTAGCAAGACTTCACCACTAGTTGCATCGTACAATTTAGACAGTAGTGAGATTAAAGTACTTTTACCCGAACCCGACGAACCTACAAATGCGACAGATTTACCGCTTTGGATCTCAAAACTCATATTGTTTATTATATTTTTATCTTTACTATCATCATAGGCAAAACAAACATTTTTAAATGCCACATTACCTTTGAATTCACCATCAAAATTTTCATTACCAAAGTGTTCTAGTTTGTAAATATCTGTATCAAAGACTTCGTCTAATCTTTGGGACATAGTCTTTACAAGAGACTTGTCTGTAGCGAATTTGGCTAATTCATTTACAAAACCTTGTAAGGAATCTATATTAACTAAAAAGTATATCAAAACAGTCATTGTCAATAACTCGCCCTGAACAAGATATGTTGCGACCAAAATAGAAACAAACAACAAAATCCTATAAATAATATGTAGGGTAGAAATAGACGTGCTTTTAAAATTTGTATAATCTCTAAAAGATTTACTTTCCCTATAAAAAATTTCTTTTGATTTTTTCTTTAATTCATTGTCTAAATTTAAAGATTTAATATCTTTATCTGACCTTACGACTTCACTAACATAAGAAATTACTTCATCGGTGCAATGTTCATTGTATTTGTTCTTTTTTTCAACAATGCTTGTGCTTTTAACTAAAATGATTAGACACAAAATTACAATTATCGCAATAACGAGACCAAGTAAAGCATTTTGGATAAACATATAAATCACAAATAAAAATCCGGATATTGACCATATACCGACCTCAAGAATATCCCAAATTGAATCAAATAGGTTTTCTACGCCGTATGAAATTCTATTTATAAAATCTCCCGTTTTAGCATTAGTAAAACTTTGTGATGAGATAGCGAATACTCTATCCGATATTCTTTCTCTCAACTTGATTTTAGCTTTGCATACTACTTTAATCTTAAATACAAAAAAGTCTAAAAAATATAAAATTCGTTGCACAATGAGAACTGCAAAAAACAATATAATATTTAATAGCAAACTATCATAATCTGAGACTGTTATTGCATTGACAACATTCCCACTAATAAATAATGTGGAGAAATCTAGTGCGGTTTCTAAAAGTATCAATACAACAAATAAAGCAATCGGCTTTTTATAGTCTTTTGCTATGCTTAATACAAATTTTAACCATTTTGTGTTTTTCTCATTAGTTTTATTTTTCTTTTTAAACATAAAAACCTCCCTATTGTTCTATCAGCGGAAGGTTTTACACGAATTGTTGCGATATAAAGTCTATGCCACAAAAAGTATGATAACAGTTTTTACTTTTATTGCAAAAGAGGTTCCGCAAAAGAACATTTTTATCTATTATTTCTGATTTATTAATTGTGTTTTCAATTTTCTCTGTAAACATTTTGCGAATCCTCCATTTTATTTTTACTTATTGGTTTGAAAACTATTATTTACTAAGTTATTATAAGTTTATCATAAAAAAACATATTGTCAAGAGTGTTTTGCAAAAAGATTAAATGTGATAGGATATTAAATTTATTACATAAATTAAATAAAATTTTTTAAAGAGCTATACAAAGTTTATTTTCTTCATCCTTATCTACGTAAAAATTAATAAATAAGAGCGCTTTGGGAAATCTTTAAGGCGCTCTCAAATGAAAAAATTATTACATTAATAAAGTATAAATTTTTATAACTGATATTTTTCATATTTGATAGAATAAATTGCAAATAAAATATAAGCAATTTTTAATTTACTATGTTAAAAAAATATGCACAATAATTTTTTATATACTTTGTATTTTATTAAATTTTATTGAGATATTTCGTTTAATTTATTAATCCACCCTGCCAAAATTGCTATAACTTTTCCCAAATTTGCGCTATTTTGGATAACGTTTGTGAGTGAGTAATTGATCTCAATTTGGATTGTCCACAGGGATGGTATAGCTTTTTCATTGAATTAGCGATTGTATTTTTACCCGACATAAAAGGTTGGTCTATCCAAGTGACAAATCCTTGCCTTCTAAATTCATTATTTAATCGGTCAAAAAGTTCAGGGTTTGATGAAATATTTTCTCCAAGGTGTATCCCAAAATTGATATCGCAATCTCTTGATGCGTTTAAGCCGTGAATATCAATTAGAAATTTTATATCGTGTTCTTTTATAAAATCCATAAGTTCAGTTTTATAGGTGGAGCATTCATCAAAATTGGCGTCATCAAAGCAATTTTGAGTCTTTGCGATTAAATGGCAATTTGTTAATTCTTGAACACGTAATGCGACAGCAATACTTCCAAGTTCTGCTCGTTTTAAGTGTCCCAATCTTACTTGCGTAACACCATGTGGAGTAGAGATTACTACGGCGCCAACCCCATATAAAAATGTATGTCCTTTGTCACAATTTTGCTTTAAAAATATTTTTCTTTTTTTGTGAATTTTTGTGGTTAAATTTTCCATTTATGCAAACCCCTCTCGCGTATTTAATTTTATATGATTATTTTCGAGTTTATAAAAAATAAAAAAGGAGTTTTACACTAAATATGTGTAATTCCTATTTTATTTTGCTAGTCTTAAGTTGTATAGTATTTTAAAATATGTTTTTAAACATTATCTATATCCTTGAGCGTAATAACTATTGTACATTACTGAAATAAACGCATACCAATCTGCAGGGAAACTACCAAACTTTTCATATATTTGTTCCTCGGTAGGATAAACCGTTTCTAGCTCTAAGACCAATTGAGCAGTCTTGCCACTGAGTTCATTGTTTGTGTCAGTAATATTTATGGTAAAGTTATCTAAAATATCTATAGGGGCGTTGTCAGGTTTTATTATACCCTTATAGTACCAGTAATCACGGTGCTTTGTGAGTAACGCATCGGCGCCTGCGTTTACTTGAGATATTATATTGTATTGCACATCATCACACAAAACATACGCTTTAAATCTAAATGTAAACATATTATTGTATTCACCGTCACTATTACGTACGTGGTGTACAAGATAAAGAGATTCATTAAAGTTAATCGTATCACCAGGCATAAATTTAAATTCTTTTACCGGGATTTTTTCATCAGGCGAAGCGATTTCTATCACGTTACCATTTGGTGTAATCTTATAAGTGATAGGGACTTCAAACACTCCTGTGCGCCAAAGAAGAAAGATGCTAAGTGCTAGCAGTAGTAGTAAGAGCAATAGCCACAACCACCTTTTTCTACCTTTTTCTTTCTTTCTACTCATATCGTCGACTTGTTTTACATCACCGCCACCAATAGATGACTTGATGAAGTCAGAATTTAAATTTTTTTGCCTTTTAGCTTCGGTCTTTGCTCGTATTCTTTCACGTTTAAGTTGCTCTTTTTCTAAGCGCTTTGCGTTTTTAGCTTCTTCAGTGGTCAATTTTTCGACTTCCACATCTTCTTTTTGGGGAGGGATAGGAGGTGGAGAGGTTGTATTAGGCTTGAGTGGCGCTTTGGGTGGCTTTTGCGGGATGGGTGGTGGGGTAGGTGAAGATGCTTTTGTGGTTACTGATTCTTTTTGTTTGGCTGAAACGTCAACACTTACAGCTTTGGTAGATTTTTTTTCTAATGGTGCGACTTTAACAGCGACTGGTTGTGGAGTCGTCGCTTTTGGCGTTGTCGAACTAGCGACTTTTTTAGTCGTAGTTTTTTTCTTAGTAGCGGTATCGCTAGTAGCTTTTTTTGTAGAAGAGGTTTTTGTTTTAGCGCTGGGAGTATTATCCTTCTTAGTCAAACTTTCTTGCTTTGATGCTGAAGCTTTTTTACTCTCTGTCCCCTTTTTTGAGGATTTAGGTCTATTAGGCGTGTTGTCAATAGGCTCACCACGGTGAGTCTTCTTGTTAGATATTTCAGATTTTTTATTCATATCATCAGCCATAAATCACACCTCTCTTTGTAAATTTTAAAATTATTATACAATATTTTAACATATTTGTAAAATGTTTGAGGGTATTTTTTTTATTTTTATTGCAAAAAAATTGATTTAGTAGTAAAATATTCCTAATACTAAATGATATTTTAGAGGACTAAAGTGAATGTACTCAAAAACATTTTTCAATATTTAATGTATAAATTGTATTATATGACAAATTATTCACTATAGTTTAACCTAAAATTTATAATTTAGCAACTAAAATAACAAGGAAGTGAAAAAAATGATTATTGATGAGATAAAAAAGTTAAACGTCGAGGCGATTAAAAATAGAGATTCGGTAGCAAGGAATATCTTGGGTATTGTTATGAATAAGTGGATGCTCCTAGAGAGAAGTGGCAGTGATAAAGAATTGACTGATAGTGATATGATAAGTATCTTACAAAAGACTATCAAAGAGCTCTCTCAAGAAAAAGAAAATTATGAGAAGGTAGGCAATGCAGAAGAAGTCGCTAATATAACAAGACAGAGCGCGGTGCTAGAGGTGTTTCTACCTAAGATGTTAAGCGAGGAGGAGATTCGTGCTATAATAAATAGATTAGAAGATAAAAGCATTCCTGCAGTTATGGGGTATTTTGGTGCGAATTACAAGAATACTGTAGACCGTTCTATAGTACTAAAAGTTTTAAAAGGTGATTAATGAATTTTAGACAAAAGATACTAGACTTTGTATTTCCAAACAATATTACCTGTATAGTATGTGGTGAGGATATTGATATAGGCAACCGTTACAATATGTGTAGTAGGTGCTTGAAAAAGACGGTGTTTAATAACGGCAAAATATGTATGAAGTGTGGTAGACCGCTTAAAAATAATACGTGTAACAACTGCACAGGGACAAAGCACTACTTTAAATTTGCTAGAGCACCGCTTGTATATATTGGCGGGACGAGGACTTTGGTGCATAAGCTCAAGTTTGGCAATCTTGCATGCCTAGCGGAGAGTCTTGCGGAGTTTTTATACGATGAATATGTGAAGATGCGCGTAGAATGCGACAGTGTAGTCGCGGTACCTTTGCACCCGCATAGATATAAGATTCGTGGCTACAATCAGTCACATGAGCTTTTAAAAGTTTTAAATAAGAAATTAAATTTAGAAGATTTGAGTAGCTGTGTCGGTAGGAATCGTAACACTCTTCCGCAATCTAGTCTAAATTTGGAGGGGCGACTTCAAAATGTAAAGCACGCCTTTGTTGTCTTGGATAATCAGTTTAGAGGTAAACGCGTGCTAGTAATTGATGATGTTGTGACTACAACGGCTACCGTAGACTCTCTTGCGCGCGTGCTAAGATATGCAGGTGCAAGTGAAGTTTATGTGCTTAGCATTGCACACGGATAAATGAATGACTTGAAAATTTTTAAGGGGATAGAATATGTGTCGTAAATTTTAAATCAAATTTAAAATTTATGCAAATTTAACAATTTGCTCTAAAATTATCATTTTAGCGACACAATTTGAATAAACATCAGTCATTTGAAAATAACGCGTTGCTTTCCTCTGACTTTTGATAATAGAAACTATATGAAAAGGATTTTAAGATGTGGATATAAATAAGGCACAAAAGAAAGTGATTGAAAACAAAATAAATAAAGGGTTTAACACAACAAATATAAATTTAGAGTTCAACCTACTATATGGTGAGGTGGCGGAAGCGTTTGATGCTTATTTGAAAAAGACAGATAATTTACCGTCCGAACTCGCCGATGTCGCTATTTATCTTATGGGCATAGCGGAGTTACTGGGTATTTCTCTTGAGGATGAAATCATTAAGAAAATGGAGATAAATGAAAATAGGATATATAAAGTCGTTGACGGCAAATGGATAAAAATTGAAAACGACCACAAAGAGTAAAAATCGTTCCTTATATATAATAGTATAAGGTTTTCTGTTTCTATGTATATATGCTTGACATTTTAGGGAATTACGAGTATAATAATCGTAATTCAGTAAAACGAGGTGTGTATGTTTATAGGGAGAGATAAAGAACTAAAATCATTAGAAGATTTGTATAGTTCAAACAGGTTTGAATTTTTGGTTGTTTACGGGCGAAGACGTGTGGGTAAGACCGAACTATTAAAACAGTTTGCCTGTAAACACAAATGTATTTTTTATCAGGCTCAAGAAAAAAACAATACTTTAAATATAAAGGCTTTCGCAAATGCACTTAATTTGTATTATGATACTAATTATGAAATAAAGTTTGATGATTGGTATGATATTTTGAAATACTTAGATAGTAGGATACAAACAAGCAATGAGCGAACAGTTATTATAATTGATGAGTTTCCATTTATAGCAAAAGATTACCCTGCTATAAAAAGTTTATTGCAACAAATGATAGATATATCGTGGAAAGATAGAAATGTTATGCTTGTATTATGTGGTAGTAGTGTTAGTTTTATGGTAAACGAGGTTTTAGGTTATTCTAGTCCGCTATACGGGAGACGAACTTTCTCTATGGAGGTATTGCCTTTTGATTATTATACGGCGTCACAATTTTTTCCGAACTTTAGCGAAGAAGATAGACTTTTAGCGTATGGTATTTTGGGTGGCATTCCGCTATACTTAAGTATGTTTGACTCCAATATCAGCATTAAAGAGAATATAAAAAAGAATATACTTACGGTCGGTTCGTTTTTAAACGAGGAGGTAATAGACTTACTAAAAATGGAATTTAGAGAACCAAAAGTATATAACAGTATCTTAACAGCAATAGCAAATGGCTCATCAAAAATAAATCAAATCAAAACTAAAATCAATGAAGAATCTTCTAAAGTTAGTAAGTATTTGAATGAATTAATGGAAATAAAACTTGTGCGCAAAGTCGTGCCTTATGGTGAGAAAAGTGACTCAAAAAACACTATATATGAGATATGCGACAACTATTTTGTATTTTGGTTTAGATATGTGTTTAAATTGGCAAACGAAAATAGTCTGTTATCTTTAGACACGCTAGCGGATATTATCTATAATGATTTGAGTGATTATATGGGTGGTAGATTTGAAAAAATTTGTCAACAATACTTGACTAGACTCACGCTAAGCGGTCACGCACCATTTATGCTGTCTAGTATAGGTCGTTGGTGGGGTACGAATAATAAACTTAAAAAACAAGACGATATTGATATACTAGGTATTAGCGGTGATAATGTGCTTTTTTGCGAATGCAAGTTTAGAAATGAATTGTTTGATATGCGCGAGTATAGAGACTTTGTAAACGTGACTGATATTTTCGGTGAATATAAAAATAGATATTACTACTTGTTTTTGAAAAGTGATTGTTCGGAAGCTGTCAAAAAAGAACTGACTTCTTCTTGGCGAGTGATTACGCTCAAAGACTTGTTTGATGAAAATCTTTTAGGTTAATACTTTTAGGGAATTACGAGTATAATAATCGTAATTCAGTAAATTAATTTTTATAGTAGTGTGATAAAAAATAATGAATATTGATATATATAAAATTCCGTTCTGTCAAAGGGCGGTTTTTTATTATCTAGTTTTTTTAAGGTGTTGTTTTTATTTATGGACGTACAATAGGCTTGCGTTCCGCACCCGACTATTTACAATAGTCTCTGCGTTGGTCTCGGCGACGGCGCAATCCGTGCCGAAAATAGTCAAGTACTTTAACAATTTTTTTTAATGACAAACAGTATATTTGTGCGGGGTGGTCAATAGGGTATTAATAAGGATAAGGTTTTATAACATTATACGACATAGTGGGGTGGTTGATAGACTTTTCTATAAGGTTGAGGTTTTATAGGATAGAAAGTATGCTTTTTGATTTAGAAGAAGAGTATAAGATGTGGTAGCTTTTTATGTATATTTTGAGAGGTCGCGGGGAAAATAAAATTGGTATAATAAAAAAATGTAAAATTTTTGTAAAAAGTTGATAAATTTGTTTGCTTTTATAATTTTATTGTGCTATTATAAAGGTAGAAAGGAGCAACTTTCTTAAAAAATTAAATTATTCTAAAGGAGAAATTGTTATGACAAATCAAAAACAATCTAGCAAGAGACAGACTATTGTCATTGCTATCTTGGCTGTGCTTCTAGTAGGTATGCTAGCGTTCAACGTGACCTATGCATTCTTCACAGACAAACAAACTAACACTGATAGTTTCAAATTCGGTACTATTGAGCTAAAAGATACTAACACCACTAATGGAGTTGTGAAGGTTTTTAGAGGTGATAAAGAGCTAACGACTCCAGTTATGCCTGGTGATATTATAAAGGGTGATTTTGGTCTTGAGGTAACAGATGAGAGCGAGAGCGCTTATGTAAGATATAAGATTGAGGCTAGTGCAGATACGAGTGCTTTAGTTGGTGAAGGCTTTGAGAGGTTTGCTGTGGCTAGTGATGCGGATACACCAGTGATTGCCTATATCAACGGCGAACTTGTACAAGCTGTAATAGCTAGTGATACTGGCGATGTGACTGTTTATAATGACGGACAGGCTAGTGAAGCTGGAACGGATTTGGCTAAAGCAATCAAAGAGTATAAAGGATTCACTACTTATATCGAAGGTGATACAAAGACTGTGATTACGTTTAAGGCTAATGAGAGTGGTATGGTGACTACAGGTGTCGTAGCTACTGTGATGAATTATACTAGCGAGAATCAGGATGGGACAGAGGTAACTGATGAGACTCTAAAGAATGCCGCTATACAAAAAGGTGCGGAGTTGGCAGCTACTGTGGACGCTCGTATTAGTGACATAGAGACTGCGATAGATGGGATAAATAATGCATTCCAAGCTACTCTTGCAGGTCTAAAGGATACCGATTACATCGTTGCTGGTGATGGCTGGATTTACAAGAAAGCTGCTATGGATAAGAATAGTGACGTGGAGAGTGTTGCTGTTTCATACACCCTTCCTATAGAGACGGGTAACGCACTTCAAGGGATTACGGTAAACTTCGCTCTAGACATTGACGCCGTACAAGCTGCTAATACAAGCAGTGCTGTAGATTATAGCAAACATGCTGGTTGGAGTGCTTTGAAGGAAGACGCTCAGAGTGTGGATGCGGTAAAAGTGTTCTACGCTGCGCTTTATGCTCATGGCGAAATTTATGCCAAATAATAGGAGCTGACTACAACTAAATAAAGATTAGATTTACTAGAAGGATTTGATTTTACAAAAGTATACACTCTATGTTTTGCGTAGGGTGTTTTTGTTTTGTGCGGATTCTTATTTTCAGTGACCTTTATGGAGTTTACTTTATTGTTGTGTGTTGATAAAACAACCTTTGCAAATTGTAAATGCAAAGGCTGATTTTTTATAATTTCAAACTAAGTGCTGTTTGTAGTAAAAATTTTATAATTTTATAAATTTGTATATCAGGGTTACCGTAGTACACAAATCCATTTGGTGTGGTCTTACTCTTTGTGTTTGCGTGCGTTTTATTGTAATTGTCTATCAGTTCGCAATTTTTAATAGCGTTAATAATATGTTTTAGTTCAATTTGCACTAAAATCTTATTTATTGTATCTTCTTTTTTGATGTCAGCATCCTTTGGTAAATGATATAGGTTTCTAACTAAATCTTGATAGTCGGTGATTTTTGTTTTTTCCCCGTAAATAATATCCGTTGCTTTCATTAAGTGTAAGACTAACCAGTAATCAAAATTTATGTTTGAATACCCTATTTTAAAATTGTGCTTGTTTGCTAGATCAATCGCTTTTTCAAAAGTGTCTTTTTTATTATCGTAATCAAAAATAACAATGCTATTATATTCATCTTGATTAATTGCCGTGTTTAGTAAAGTGCATTGATCTCCACCTTTACAATTTTTGGGGTTGAGTTTTAATTGTTTTTTGATTTTGTATTCGGAACAATTATTTATTAACTTTGCAAAATGCTCAAAATATTTTTTCTCTTGTAACCCCTCACAAAAGCAATGTGCTTCAAAGATATAATGCTTTTTGGGCCTTGAGGGGATGCTTAATTTTCTTGACATTATTGATTATCCCTTTTGGTGTTTATGATTTTTTCTATTTCTCCCTCAAAATCAAAACTAGGTTGTGCGCCATATTTACCATCAAGATAATTTTTTATAAATGCCTCGCTGGTGCGGACATCTTCGGAAGGGAAATCAGATAAAGAGTAAAGCGAACTAGCAAAAGTTTTATTGTCTTTTTCTACAAAATATATTTGGTCACGCCTGATTTTTGTTAAACTAATAAATACAGGGTTGTGTGATGTAAATATTAATTGTCCTTTTCCGATGTTTGTAGATTGTCTAGCAAAAAGATTGACAATCTTCTTTATTAAGGCAAAATGCAAAGAGGAATCAAGTTCATCTATTACAACGGTGTTCCCTAGTCTTAGAGCATCTATCAATAATCCAATAATATTTACAAACTTGATTGTGCCTGTAGATTCTGTGTTATCGGCAGAAGTCTCTATTCCTCCGCAAGGGTGTCCTGATATAGCGTATCTAGAACGTAATTCTGACACAACGCCATTACTGTTTGAATTAATTTCGTAAAAAATGCTCTGAGGTCCAAAGTCGGAAATGTTTTTTGTTAAATCTGTTGCGTGAGATCTTATTTTTTTGTTTTGTTTAATTAAATTATTTGATTCTATATAGGTGATTATTTCTGAAACATTATTTAAAACAATCAATTTAAATCTAAACCAATTTACGATATTTTGATAGTCTTGATAGTATTTTCCTGTTTTAAATCTAGCGTTTAGAAACAACTCATCATTTGATATGTGTTCATCTTCTGGCAGTGTTCCTATGCTTTTTATCGTTCCTTCAAATTCTACGCTTTGGTTTGTTCTATGGAAAACTTCTTGTTCGTTGATAAATAATTGTTCTTCGCAAATCTTTCTGTCTGCATAAAAATATTCTTCCCTTAGTTTGCATTTAATCTTTACACTGTAATCGTAACGAATGTTATTAGATATAAAGCCTATTGATAACTTCATTGGCGATAAATAGTCCTCATAATTATGCAAAAAAGGATAGAGACCTAGATTGAATAGGGTTTCGTTGCGATTATCAGAATAAATACGCCCATCAATCACAATGTCTTTTAATAAATCAAGTGCTTTGATGATAGATGATTTACCCGAAGCGTTACCACCAAAAATAACAGCATAAGGTATTAGATTGATTGATTTGGTTTTGGTTTTTGTGATAAAATTTTGATCTATCAAGTTTTCTTTATATTTGAGTAGTCGTTTTTTCGCTCTCATATCAAGAATGGTGTCTTCTTTAAAGACTCTAAAATTTTGAATGTTAAAATATAACATAACGCCTCCTTTAATGCGTGTTGTTGCAAATTTTTTGCATCTTACTATTATTATATACAAATATTTTATAAAAAACAACACTTTTTTATAAAATATTTGCAAGAATTGATTTACTTACTATTAGTTTACCAAATAAAATTAAGATAGTAAAATTGTATGGACAGCTTGACAGTGGTTTTTGCTCTATTTTTATATAGTGGTTAAAGGTCTAAAGCTTGATTTTTTTATTATAAAAAATATATCAAAAATAGTAAAAAAATAAAAAATTTTAGTTGTGAAATTGTTTAAAAAGTGGTAAACTATTTTTGTTAAGTGTAATTGCTTATAAAATACACTTTTAGAAGTTTACTTAAGGAGTTTTAACGTGGGAACATCTAAGAAAATTATTATGAGTTTTTTATTATGCGCTTTGGCGTTTGTGACGGTCGGGTGTAGTTGTTCAAAGTCTGTAAACGTAGAGCAGATTATTTGGGAGGAAGAGTATATAGAGCTCGTAGTCGGTGAATACTATGATTTGGATGCAAAAGTTCTTCCTGATAACGCTAGTAACCAAGCGCTATATTATAGTGAAGATGGTGCCACTGTTAATAATAATGGAAGAGATTATATATTAAATATTGGCAAAGGTCAAATATTAGGTCTTCATGCTGGTGAGGCTGTGGTGACTGCTATGAGTAGGGAAAACATGAAGATAAAAGCCGATATCAAGGTGAGGGTTTTTGATAAGGAGTTGACCTTAGACGCTCCTAGTGGTCTAAACTATAACACTATTACCAGGAGAATAGAGTGGGCGCCTGTGACCTATGGTAACGGATACGAACCTAGCGGTTATGTGGTGACTTTAAATGGTGTAGAGATGCCTATTACAAAAAATACATACTTTGATGATTTTGAGTCGGGTGTTACGAATGTGGTTTCCGTGAAGGCTATTGGAGGTAGTAGGGTTATACATGATAGTGCGGATAGTAGCAGTGTGACATTTAAAAGATTAGTAGCACCTACTGATTTGGTGCGCGAGGGCACTATAATTAGTTGGAGCGCGGTTGACGGGGCTGAGAGTTACACGATTCGCGTGAATGGTGAGGTGATTAAGACAAACATAACCGATTTGTCTTGCGAGGTAGATTTTGATATTGCGGGGAATTATGCGGTAACGGTGGAGGCGGTACCTAATACTAGTGAAGACAAAACCATTTATTCTAGTCTACCTAGTGACAGTATTAGCATTGTGAAATTAAATGAGATCAGTGAGCTAAGTGTGGATGATAGTATTATGCGTTGGAACGAGGTCGTTGGGGCTGTTGAGTATAATGCGGTATTTGAAGCGGGTGACACTAGAATAGTTAAAAGTACTGGAGTGAATGTGTTTATTGATTTAAATACTGTCACTGAAATACCTAGCGGTGAGGTGAAGGCAAGCGTGATTGCTGTTAATAACACTAGTAGCGGTTATGATAGTGAAAATACTGTGTCTATAGAGTTTACAAAGTTAGGCATACCTAATAACGCGCAAATCGTGGATAATGTTTTAGTGTTTAGTACTAGCGAGAATGCGACTAACTACATGATTAGTGTGAATGGTGAAGTGCAGGCGGTGTCAAAAGATGGGTATACTTTACCTGAGGGTGCTGTTAGCGGAGAGTATGTGTTTAAGTTTATGGCGGTTGGCGATGGTGAGACTATTATCAATAGTAACTGGACTACCGATGCGGATGCGTTTATCGCAACGAAATTAAAAGCACCTAGCGAAATTACCCACGATAATGACACGATTACAGTAAGAGCGGAAAGTGGTGTAGTGGCATACGAAGTAATGGACACTGAGGCAAGTGATAACAACATTTATTTATTTGATAACATTGTCACTGCTGATAATAAAGATACCTTTGACTTTTATGTGAATGATAAAGCGCAAAGTTCACTTGAGGCGAGCAAAAATCATTATAACTTAGTCGTTAAGGCAAAAGGTAAAAATGGTGGGAATAATTTTGATAGTGACTATAGCAAGGGTAGTATTTCATTTTATAAACTAACCAGACCAGCTAGTTTTAGTTTTGCCCGTAATGGTGCTGGGTTTGTGTTTTCATGGGCGGTGAGTGAGGGAGTGTCTCAATCAGATTATGCAAATATTTTCTTTCCTGCAGTGAAGATGTATATACCTGACACTTATGGAAATCAGCAACCTTTCTGGTATAGTTATTTTACCATATTTGATATGGATGGAAATGTGTTGTTCAATAGGGAATTGCAAAGTCCTAATGAGGAATTAAATCCTACTAAAGAACTCCAAAATGTTGGTGGCGGTGAGCTAAAAATTGCTGTTGCTACAATAGGTAATGGCAATAGTGTCATTACAAGTGGCTATTCAGAGTTTATTATTGGTAGAAGAATGTACGAACCAGAGAATATGATTGTAAATGGCACTAGCCTTGAATTTAGTACGAGTGGTGATTACGATGATAGTATTTACAATATTGTGCTTTTGGAGGGTGAAGGCGATGATGTGACCGAGACTCTTCTTGGGACTAGCACAATAAAGAGCTTTGATTTGAATAGTTTTATTGTCGATGATACACCTTTTGAATTTGTAAGCGGTAAAGAATATAATTTAAAATTGTACACAAATGGTGTACCTGCGGAGAATTCACCTTTTTATGCGAGTAGAGAGTCGTTTATAACCATACAAAGACTTGCTACACCAAATGCGGTGGTAAATGGAAGTTATCTTGAATGGGGAAAAGTGGAAAACGCTACTGATTATGAAGTGTTTGTCGACGGCGAAAGATTGGAGACTACGATTGAATCTGTAGATGATAGTACCTTTAGAGCATTTATAAATAGCGATTCTGGTGATCATAAAATAAAAGTGCGAGCAATTAGTACTGCCGTAAATAACATATTTATAAATTCGTTAGATAGCGAAGAGATTGAGTTTACAAGACTAGAGGTCAACGGATTAAAGATAGAAAATAATACTTTAAGTTTTGATGAGATCGACGGAGCTACTTATAGATTGGAAGTATTTACTCCTGTGTCTAGTAAGATTATAAACACTGCAACTATTACAGAAGCTAGTTATGACTTAAGGTGGTTTAATCTTTTGGGTGGCAGTTACAATGTGAGAGTCATTGCTACAAAAGATGAGTTTGTGGATAGTGGTGAGGGTAAATTTATCGGGTTTAATGTGCTTGGGACTACGAGTATTAAACATGATGGCGTCGCGACAAACTCAATCATTAGTTGGCAAACAGTTTCTTTCGCTAAGGGGTACAAGCTTGCTATAGAACGCACTATAAACGGCGGAACGTTTGTCGACTATACCGACATAATCACAAAGACTACTTATGATTTATCTAGTAAAGAAGTCGTTGGCGGTGTTATTACCAAAATAACTATAAGAGCCATTGGCGATGGCGTGAAGTATATTGATAGTGTTTATTTTGATAGTGAAAATCCTTTTAATTTTGAAAAACTTGCCACTCCTACCGATTTGACTGGTTTAGTGGGTGAAGATATGTTTACTTTATCTTGGAGCGCTACTAATGGTGCAAAGTATGAAGTGTATATTGACGGTGTATTTGAAAGCGAAGTCTTAACGAATGAATTTGGATACGCACTCACAAACTTTGATGAAGCTCGTGATTATGTGTTTACTGTAAGAGCGGTTAGTGTGGATAATAGTAAACCTTCATCTAGCATAAGTGAAGATTATGTGGTGACAAAATTTAAAGAGACCACAGGACTGAAGGTGGAAGATAATAGTTTGGTATGGGACTATACCGCTAATACAGATTATACTGTAAAAATTTTTAGTGCTGATAATGAGTTGGTGAAAGAGGTCATCATTCAAAGTAGTTCTTACGACTTGACTATTTTGAGTACGGGTTCTTATAAGGCTGAAGTGGTTACGGAAGGCAACGGTAAAAACACGATTGGCGGTGAGGTAACTACTGTGGATAACATTGTCGTGCTTGGTGGCACTACGGGTATAAAATTAGATGCTGAAGAGAGGGTGCTTGTTTGGAACGCTGTAGAAAATAATAAAAATGGATATGCAGTTATCTATAGAAAAGGCGATACCATTATAAGACAAGTTGTAAAGGACAATTTCACAACAACGCCTAATAGTGTTACTGAGGGCGAATGGATTGTTGGCGTGAAAGTCGCTGGTAATGGGAGTAATGAGATAGATTCTCCTATCAGTGAAGTTATCAGTATAATAAAACAACCTAGCGTGTCAAATATTGTGTTTAACAAAGGTATTTTGACCTTTGACGCGGTTACGGGCGTGGATAATTACCGCATTGTTGTTAGCGGTGCGGGCAACGTGGAAAAAGAAGTTGTATATCAAAGTAGTGGTGTGACGTTAACTTTTGAAAGCGTAGGTGAGTATGTTGTCTCGGTGTTTACTTTAGGTGATTATGTAAATACTGTGGATAGTAATGCTAGTAGTGTGGATGAGATAATCAAACTCGCCCAAGTGCAAAACTTGAGTATTTACAAAAATGTTTTGAATTGGTCTGAGATGACGCTGGCTACTAGTTATAAGGTTAAGGTTGGCGAAAATATTTATGATACAGAAACTAACTCGTTTGACCTGACTACATTAAATCTAGAAAAGGGCGATTATAGTGTACAGGTAAAAGCAGTTAATGATAGCGCATTGATACTTGATAGCGAATATGCGTCTTTAGGTAATCAAATCACCGTGCTAGGTGCTGTTGAAAATGTGCAGATTGTGGATAATGCACAGATTACTTTTGATACTACGAATGTAGGAAGTGCGACTGGCTATAGAGTATACTATGTTGGCAGTGAGACTTTTGATGAGTTTTTTGCTAGTGGTACCGAGGTGGATTTGTTGACCACACTACCTAGCGGAGATTATGATATTTATATTGTCTCTGTAGGTAATAATCAATATATTGTGAATAGTAAACCTAGTGCATATATAAATATCAATAAACCTGTAAATCAGTCTATCGTCACCCACAAGAGCGGTGTGATAACTGTAACAGTGACTGGCGAATATCAAAATTATATTGTTAGCATAGTACACAATGGTATTTCAGATTATAAATATCTAACGGTGCCAAATTTAGTTATTAATTATGACTTTGCAAGTGTAGGCGAGTATAGTATAAGTGCTTGCATAAAAGGAGATTCATCCACATTTATAAATAGTGATTATTCTACACCTATTGTTGTCACAAAAATAAACACTGTAACAGGCTTGAAGGTCAAAGATAACAAAGTAATTTTTGATGAAAATGAAATCGTTAAAAATAATGATTTTAATTATGAAATAGTATTCGTGGGGACGGATAGCAAGACATTTACAACAAAAGAGACGAACTTTGAAATAAGTGAAGAATTAATGGCGGATACTTTTGAGGTAAAGGTAAGATGTTTAGCGGGTGATGAGGTTGATTATTTACCAAGTGATTTTGTTAGCGTACAAAATATTGTAAAGTTAAACGCTCCTATTATTAGTGATGTTTTAACCAATAATAAATTGGTATGGACTGCTAGTCAAGCTGGAATTACTGGATACGAAGTGCGAGTGGTCGGTGAGACTACTACTTATGTGACTATTAATGATGTGACTATTAAAGAGTTTGAGTTGGGGGACGAGTTTAGCGCAGGTAATTATGCGGTAAGCGTAAGGGCGTTAGGCGATGGTATTAGTTTTGTTAAAAGTAATTTTTCAAATGTTAAGAATATCACAAAACTAGATGAGGCAAATGTTATCGTTGAAAAGCAGAATAATGACTCCACTTCTGATTATGTAATTAGTTGGGACGCGATTAAGAATGCTACAGGATATAACGTACTTGTGAATAATGGTGTTATTTACACGACCGAAACATTTATAAGTATTGATAAATTAAACGAGGTGTATATAGGGCGCAATAGTGCGAGAGTCGTTGCTATAGGAGATAATAATTCATTTGTTAATAGTAAAAAATCAAATGATGTTATGTTTACAATTACAAGCGGTGATGAAATATCTATGCGTATTGCTTCGGGAAAATTAGTTTGGAGCGGTATTAGTGGCGCGGTTGTTTATGTGTTAGATATAAATGGCACGATAGTAAATGTTGGAATGGTAAACGAATATTCTCTCGGTGATGAATTTAATGGTGGCGATTACTCCATAAAGATAAAGGCGTATTTAAATAATCCTAGTGGGCAAAGTGTGGTCGTTAACACATTATTTAGTAGTGCGGTTCAAGGGTATAAACTCGCTCGTCCTAGTAGCCCTAGCATAACAAATGGTACATTTATTTTGAATCTTATTGAGTACAAAACCCCTGAGGCTGATGATGGCGAAGAAACTTTATCACCTACAAAAATTTTAGAGTATGAGTACGGGACGACTCATGGAGGGCTTGATGTATCTAAACTCGATGAGACCGTGTTATATTTACTGATAGATGTGTATTCTAACAAAGTAGGCGAGAAAGCAAACTTTAGATATCGTGCATTAGGTGACGATTTCAATCTTACTTCTGATTGGTCGGATGCTGTAAATCCTACTTATGGTGAGCAATTATCAAATCCAGCAAATGTAAATATGAAAGATGGACTGCTTAGTTGGGACAAAGTGGACGGAGCTAGCGGTTATGTCATTGTGACTACTTATAAGTATGAAGATGAAAACGGTGAGGTTAAGGTTGTAAATAAATACATTTCAACAGACAAGACAAATTACTATAAACCTTTTGCTGAGTTGCTAGGTGATACTACTATTACTCTTTCAATTGCTATATATGCGGTGGGTGATAGTTACTATACAAATAGTGAGTTGAGTGATATCAAACAAATCACATACTTGGCTAAACCTAATAATTTTGCGACCGATAAAGGTACATTGACATGGAATGGTGGAGTGAATTCCTATGAGATTACTATTGATAATACAAAAACAATAATATTAAACAATAGCAACACATACGATTTTGCTAGCGAGGAGTGTGGCGAGAGAAGTATAAAAGTTAAGGCGTTAGGCGATGGTGGGTTTATCGTGGACAGTGAGTATAGCGATGTGCAAAAAATTGTCAAACTTGGCGCACCAAATCTTGCTACAAGTATGCTGGAAAATGGTAAACTTAAGTTTACAACTAGTGCAGGTTTTGCTAAAGATATCACCGATGTGATTACTGGCATTAATAAGGCGCTTGGTAATATCAAAATTTACACAAAATATAATGGCGTTTTAAGTGAAGGGCAAGAAGACTCCAATAGAGAACTGATACTTGACTACTTTGATGTTTGTGATATGAGTGAAGAGGGCGAACTTTACAATCAATTGGTAAATGTCTATTTTGACGGCTTGCAGGCAGGTGCTTATACATTCAAGATTGCGAACTTAGGGAATAGTATGGATTTGAAAAACGGTATAGGCTACATAACGAGTAATTATTGTGGTGAGTTTAATGTTGAGATATTAAAACGTACTAGTGATATAAATATCATCGATGGTATCTTATCATGGAAGAATGTTGAAAATAATAACGGCTATGAATTGTTTATTGGACAAGGGGCTCAAAGCACATTAAAGAAGGTTGATTTGGGCGTAAATGTAACTAGTTATGATTTGAATGCGTTAGACCTAACACCTGATGAATATGCGTTATATGTTCGTGCTCGTGGTGATAGTAGTATTTACTTGACATCAAACACGAGTGCCAAACTTGATATATTGGTGCTTGAGATACCAAAAGCGGGTGACTTTGCGTTTACTATTGTGGACGGCAAGATTGCTTGGAATAGGGTTACCGGTGCTGTTAATTATGTGGTAAAAGTGGTCAATATTGAAAACGGAGAAACATTTGAGTATACAGACGTTGTGTTTGATGATACGGATGAAGTCATCACTTATAGACTTCCTGAGGAACTAAATGCCGGTACATATAGACTATGCCTTAAAGCTTTGGGTGATGGGACTGAATCTTTAGATAGTAAGTTTGGCGAAGAAGGATTAGTGACAAAATTAGAGACTTTGAGTAAGCTCGGAAATTATTTAGGTAAATTGCAATGGGAAGTTGCTTACTTTGATAGTGGCACTATGATTGACAGATACGAAATTAGTATGGTCGGGTTGACTAATGGTGAAGAGTATGACTTTATTGTTTCCAATGTGAACGGTGACTATAAGATTACCGACGGGTATTGTCTATATGAACTCAGTGAGGATATAGTTGCTGGCGAATACAACATTACTATTAGAGCGGTTGGTGAAGTCGTTACTGAGAGTAGTGTGAGAACGCTTTATGCTAGTGGTAGTGCTAGTAACGCTATGAAAGCGACTAGACTTGGTGCTCCTACAGCGGTTTATGTGGAAAATGGTATCATTAAGTGGGATTATGTTGGCTCAGATTATGAAGGCTTCTATTTGGTTGTTGATAATAAGACTTATGAAGACGTTTTGATAACCGTTCAGCAATCAGAATTTAGAGATGATAATGTTAGTGGCGCTCATTATCTGGCTGTTAAGGTTGTCGGTAATACTGTCGCTTATAATCAGACGGGGGTAAGGCTTTTGACTAGTTCGGCGAAAGGTAATAAATTGACGATTAAGAAGCTTGATATGGTAGAAAATATTTTGATAAACAAAGGTATTTTGTACTTTGATGGTGTTGCAAATGCTTCAGAGTATGAGGTCGTTGCGACAATCGGTGACAATGTGGTCAAAGCACGCACAAATGATTTTGACGTGGATGCTAATATGTATAAGTTTGAATTAATCGGAGATAGTTATCCGCAAGGCGAATATTCTAATATCAAGGTACGAGCAATTGGTGATAATTTCTATGTGAACTCCTCATATTCTACATTTGAATATAAATTTGAAGAAAACATTTATACAAATGTATTCAAACTAAGTACGCCAAATCAAGTAACTTTAGAGGTCGTAAAAGTCGAACAGTCGGACGTGTTGTTTATAAGATGGCAATCAGTAGAGTATACATTTAATGGAAGTACTATTGTGACTAATAAGTACCGCATCAAACTTGTTGGTGAATATAATTATCTCAAATACTTTGACTTTGAAGTGGGTGAAGGCGATGAGGTCGAAGGGCTAACCGGCGCAGTCTACTATCAAAAGAATCTAAATGAGTTATTAGGAACGTTACCAACTGGTGCGTATAAGATTAGTTTACAAGCCGTGCCTCTACCTATAGCACAAAATGTGTTTAATGCGCTTAGCAGTGAGTACACTAGCGAGAGTCAAGTCACAAACCCAGACACCCCTTCAAATGTGAGATTTGATACGAGTTTGAAAGCGTTTGCTTGGGACGAACCTATGTCCACTAGCGGTGTTACTTTACAATATGAAGTTTTCTATTTGTATAGAAGTACTTTAGGTTCAAAAATTTCTATCGGTAAGACGGTGGTTGATAGCCCTATCTTCTATCCTCAAGACCTCGGTGTTTACAATATTACTGTGAGGACAATTGTTAGTGGTAGCTTGGCTAGTAAGTACATCGGCGAAAATAATAGAGAACCTGGTCTGAAAGTACAATATGTTGGTACAGGGGATGAAGATTACTTGACCAATTTAGACAAGTTGGAGTTCGTGACCGAAGATGGAGTTATCAGTTACTACTTAGACGAGCAAAAAGTGTCTATCTTAGGTATGGATAATAGCGTGGTGGGCACACATGACTTGTTTGCGGGCGGAAATGGTAGTGTCGCTAATCCATATAAGATCGCCACAGTGGAACAATTTGCTAGAATAAACTTCTATTATGGTAGTGAATTCCACTTCGTGCAAGTGGCGAACCTTGATTTCGGTGGAGAAGCTTACTCTGTAGGTAGTGCTGAGAAACCTTTTAGTGGTGTATATGATGGTGCGAATTTTAGTATAACTAATTTGAAACTTGTCGCGAGTGAGACTAATGTTGGTCTGTTCAGAGTGACAAATGGTGCTACCATTAGAAATATCATTTTGAAAAATTCTAGTATGAGTATTAACCGTATAGAATTAACAAACGCTGGATTTATAGTGGGCAAAGCTATTAATACTCGTGTGTTGGATACTACTGTTACATCTTCTACTATAAGCATTGATTTCGCAAGTGGTAACTCAACTACTTATTATGTAGGCGGTATAGTTGGTATTGCTACAGGTGATAGTAGCGTACTTATACAAGGTTGTTATAATAGTAGTAATATCACAAGGTCTAGCAGTACTAATAATGCCTTAATGCTTTATAGCGGTGGTATTGTGGGTAGTATAACCACAGTGGAAGATTTAGGTCTAGGTATACAAAAATGTGGTAACGCTGGTAATATAGCGGGTACTTATGTGGGCGGATTAGCAGGCGTGGCTAACTGTACGATTGGAAATTCATACAATCTCGGCGCGATTACAGGTGAATATGCCACTAATATGAAACCTTGTGCGGGTGGATTGTTTGGTGGAAAAAATAAAAATGTTTCGACTGTTTATCAGGTAGTTAATTGTTACAATACAGGTAATGTTACTTCAAAGGCGAAGATAAATGGCGATAGTTGTGCGGGTGGTTTAGCTGGCGAAGCAAATATCACAGTGGAAAATTTCTATAACTCTGGAACAGTAACTGCAACATCTTGGGGCACTGAAACCTCTAGTAAACAGGTCAAAGGTTGGATTGTTGGTTCTGCAAGTGGTACTATAAGCGTGAGCAAAGTGTATACTACTGTAAGTTCACCAGCAAGCCCTGTTGGTAGTGGTAAATCTGACGGTGAATTTAAGATTATGACATCTACAGAATTGAATGCAAACGTAAGTACTTACTTAGGTGAGGCGTTTGAGTATAGTGCTAGTCATGGTCGTGTGATACTTAAAATAGAAAAATAAATAATTATATAAAGAGTCTTGTGCGTCAAGGCTCTTTTTGTTTAAAAGGTAGTGTCTTAGGTAGATAATAAACGTAATATAAGGTAGTGATTTTAATATAAATATGACATAGAGTGGTGGAAGATATGTCATTAAAATAGTGTAGAGGCTAAAAGGATAAGGGTAGAGTAAAGATATAAAAGCAAAAAAATATAAAAAATATGTAAAAAATAGTTG
>CAYMVO010000005.1:0-66016 GCA_964393975.1 uncultured Lachnospiraceae bacterium | reverse complement strand
CTACGCTCACTATATCCGCTACTGCTACTAGTGGATACACTGCAAACTGGACAGTGACAAATGGTACCACGACTGAGAGTGCTAACGCTACGAGCGTGACAATTGTGGGTGACATAGTGATAACTGTGACTAGTTTGGAGCTCGCATCTTATACAATATCATGGAGCGGATGTACGGACTGCATTGTGACTGTAACGAATGGTGCGGGGGTTAATGTGGCTAACGGTGGAAAGATTGTAGATGGTGACATAATAACGATTGAAGTAAGTTATTGTGAAGGTGCAGATGACTGGCCGGCCTATATTCAAGGATATATAAGCGGAGATGGTGTTACGTCCACGTATGAAGATAAGGTAACAGTCACGGTGACGGGCAAAATAAATATGCTTGTTGAGCATGGAACACCATCGAGACACACCGATTTATACTGATGCATAGCGAAGTATTTTGTTATGCTTTATAAGAGGATGTGCTTTTATAGAAAAGTCTATACAAGAAAGTAATGGGGCGTGCCGTTATGGTTTGGATATAAAGTGTAAGAGTTTGAGAGGTGTGATGTTTGTGTTTATCACTGTTGATTGTAAATAGTACTGAGAAGACGCGTCGACAAATCGTTATACATTTATGTATAGCGGTTTGTTTTTTTGTGCTCTTTATTAAAAGATTGATATATGGTGGGGATAAGCTAACGCTACCACACCTGTGGCATTGTGTCGCACCCGTACTACTTTGTAGTACTCTGCGCGGGGTTCACTTCATATAGTAAGATTGTCTTTTTGACATTCACTGATGTGTACAAGCTAATAGGTTTTGAGCCCAATTGTAGATTGTGGGAATGTTGCTGTCTACTAGAATATTGTGGGGGATATATCTCTTAAATTGGCTTTGATAATAAAAAGTATAATTTAAAATTTAATTCTAAATCAAAAAATCTCCTAAGGATTTCCCTTAAGAGATTTTTGTTTAATTCTTTTTATCCGCATCAGGCTCAGTAATTTCTACATCAGGTTCGGTAATTTCTACGTCATCTTGTGCTTTTACTTCTTCCTTTTGCTCTACATTGATTTCTATCGTATTAATTTCTTCAGCTGAGGTTTGATTATCGGCTAATTCTTCATCAATTACAACCTTTCCAGACTCATAATCAGTCAAAATCTTTTGTTCAGTTTCTTGCAAGTATTCATCTGAATTGATCATTTCTTTTTCTTCAAGTAGTTTTTCTTGTTGTTCGGCAAGTTTGTTTCTGCCCTTTGCGTAAGCTTTAAATTCGGCTTGAGCTTTCTTTTCTTGCTTTTGAGCCATTGCCAAATCGCGCTTTTGTTTGTACTCTTCTTCGTATTTTTCTAGTTTTTCTCTATTTCTTAGTAATTGCTCTTCTATAGCTTGAAGTTTTTCTTTACGTGCCTTTTCAGCCTCTCTACGAACGATTTCAGGGTGGAGTGTCTTTGTTCTGTCGTAACTAGCGACTTTCTTTCGTCCGCCACCTACTTTTTTAAATTTCATTCTACGTGCCACGACACCCGCAATAGCGATGATAAGTGCAAGACCAATAATTAATGATGGAACCAATACCCAATCAAAATTATTTCCGTAATTCACGCTGTCATTGTCGCTTTCTTCCTCTTCTTCGGTCGATTCACCTACGAGGATTACGTTTTTAGGTGTGTCTTCATCATCAGCCTCGATAGATTCTTGCATATTAGTGAAGTCTACTTCGCTAATGCTTTCTAATACAAAACTGGTTAGATAAGCATTTACTGAAGACGTAGCGTTCTTCGTTACCAAACCGAAGTAAGGTGTTATGCTAGAAAGTTTTGCGCCACTGATATAGAAAATATATTCACTCTCCTCATTAGGAGTCAAGTTTGTAAATTTATTTTCACTATCAATACCAAAGTTTATACCACTTTCCTCTAGGTTTTCAAGTCCTTCACCGTATACTTTTATTTTTAAAGTGTAGAATTTGGTGCTATCTAAAGTATAGGTGAGGTTTGATGTAAACCTTACATCAACATCAGTATCCGCACTAGATATTGCGAGTTTGTTGCTCGTTCCCTCTAATACACCTGCATTGATAAGATTGTTATTCAAATCAATAGACCAGTTGCTAGGGCGAGTGTAAATACCGTCTTTCTCAGTGCTTAATAAACTAAATGTTTCTTTGCTAAAATCAATTTTCTTTATTTGCTCGTTAGTGTTAGCGTTATCAAAATCATCTGAAGTACTAGAAGTGATTATGATATTATCAAAGAATGCGTAACCACTCGCTTTTTCACTATCACTACCAAGTCCCAAGGTAATAGTGATGTCTTTTGAACCAAACACATTGTTGAAGTAAACGGTGTAAGTCGACCAATCATCCTCGCTACTTACATTAAAAGTCGCTAGGGTGGTATCTCCACTTACTACCTTAATGTATGCCTTACCTAGAGACAAGGTCTTAGCGTCAATAGTGAGCTTGTAATAGGTGCTATCACTCAAAGTGTAACTAGCACTGGTATAAGTGGTAAAATCAGGGTTGACATTTCTAATCATCAAGATGTTGTTGTCTGCACTATCGCTAGTATCTTTTTGCAATCGCGTGAAGCCAATGTCCTCCAAAGATAAATCACCGTATTTTGATTTGTTAGCATTAAAATGTGTCTTGTTAGTACTTATAATGCCACTCAAGGTATTATCGTTATTTATTGTCCAACTTGCAGGAGAAAGAGGGTAGGTCCCTTCGTAGTTTGAATCAGCAAGGTTGAAGAACGCATTAGTAATTTCGCTAGAAGTACCATCTGTAAATAATTTTACTTTCTTGTTGTAACTGTCCTCACTAGCAGAAGTGTATTGCTTGTAATTTAATTCATACACTTGAATATCATCAAAGAATACAGCGCCTTTTACTAGTTTGTCCTCAAAATCTTCTTCCTTTGTATCAGTAGTATCATCCCCCAAAGCAAGCTTTAGACTAACATTTTCATCCCCAAATGGACTACCTAGTAGGTAGAACGTATATTTTGTCCAATTATTAGTTATGGAGTTTGTAGAAGTCGTGGTCTTGACGCTACTAAATGTCACAGCGCTCAAATCTTCATTCTCAGGCACTATGCTAATAGTAGCACCACCGTCTACTACATCTACAGTCTTGACATACATAGAAATCTTATAATATGTTTGTCTCTTTATAGTAAACTTATCACTAGTATAAGCAACACCTGCGATATCTGTATTGTTGATAAATAATGCGTTGGTGGTCCCATATATTAGATCTGTCCCCGGATTGTCTACACCGACTGATTCTCTATCAAAACTATTATTTAGTGGAGTGACGCCTGTAAACACCTTACTCATATTGTAGTTTGCATTAGTCTTTGTCCAACCTGATAAAGTAGCATCCTCAAAATTAGCGTTTGTAATCAAATCAGTAGTGCTCAAAGAATAATCGGTAAATTTGTTTGTTTCATCAGTGAAACTAATACTATTTACACGAGTGTAAAACTCTTTGTTATCGTATTTGACTGCTTTTGCGTTATCAAACAACACGGCACCTGCACTGCTACTCACATTTTTAACGCCGAGCCACATCTCAAGCTTTACACTAGCGGACTCAAAACTGTTAGTAGTAATGTAAAAATTGTAAGTCTTCCACGCACCATTAGTGTTTATCATTGTGAATGAATCATCTACATCACCGCCACTTAAATAAATTGATGCTACCGAATCAATAGCTTTGGTCGCTGAGCCTTCATACACTGGCAAACTAGTTGCGACATCTACGCTAATAATGTAATGACTATTAGCATCCAAAGTAAACTCTTTACTTGAAATACCGTTACGCGTGTTAGTCGTCCCGCTATTAATCATATAAACATAATTGTTAGGAGTCGTGACATTATTAGGTAAGGCACCTAAACCATATTCTTTTTGATTGGCTGTAAAAGTGTCTGAGTCGGTAGAGATAATACCGCTCTTTAATGTGCTATTTGAGATACTACCTGTAGCGCTACTCCAATCTGAACTACTAGCAGGAAATTCGTCCTCAGTAGTGTCAAACTCACCGCTAGAGATAATGGAAGAGGTCGGAGTGTAGGCGTAAGTCTTAGGTAGACTTATGCTAGGTATCATACCTGCGCCCAAACTTAGACATAAAGCACAGCAAAAGATTTTAGATTTTAATTTAAGTTTCTTCATATTTCACCCTTGTAAATTATTTTGTTAAAAAACGATTATGATTAGTTTAAATTATAATTCAAAAAAAATCAAGACTATTTGAATAAATTTATATATAATCCTTAAATATATAGTCAAACGAGACAAGTTCGTTAATCGTAAGTACGCGTAAAGTATACTACAAAAATTGATAGATTGCAAATATTTTTTCACTATTTACTAATAATATTTATATGAAAAGAGAAAAAAATAAGAGTAACTACCTAAAAAAAGCACTTTTTGGACTTGCAGTGGGGGTTGTGAACGGCTTTTTTGGCGGAGGTGGTGGAATGATTGCTGTCCCTGCGATGAAGAGATTGGGGCTAAATACTAAAGAGAGTCACGCTTCGGCAATTTTTGTAATATTACCTATAAGTATAGCCAGTACAATTACTTATATAACAACTGATAGTTTAAATATTGAAGGTGGGCTACCTATTATAATTAGCGTGTTTTTAGGTGGAATAGTCGGTAGTTTTCTTTTAAAAAAATTACAATCAAAGGTGATTGAGTTTATCTTTGCTCTTGTTATGATAGGTGCTGGGGTGAGAATGATGTTTTGATGTTGTAATTTTAAGTTTTTTAAATTTTTAAAATTAGGCGGTGCGTATGTCGATAATTATCGGAATTTTGGCGGGTGTTATATGCGGAATGGGAATGGGTGGCGGAACGCTTTTGATACCTATGCTTGTCGTGTTTTTAGGTTTTGAGCAATTAAATGCTCAGAGTATAAATTTAGTAGCGTTTTTACCTACCGCAATAATTGCTCTTATAATGCAGATGAAGAGTGGGTTAGTAAAATATAAGGATGTTTGGATTTTGGCGGTGTCGGGATTGATAACCGCGATAGGTGGAGCATATCTAACAAAGTTAATAAGTACTGAGTGTTTGAGTGTCCTTTTTGGCGTGTTTTTGGTGTGCTTAGGCGTGTATCAGTTTGTGCAAATTTTTAAAAAGAAAAAGAAACCTATATTAAAAACAACAAAAAAATATTTTGCGCCCGCAAAAGAAACACCTTGATTAGATTGCAAGGATTCATATAGAATTTTAGATAAACTAAAATATTTGTAAAAAAAAGCAATTTTGATTTGCTATTTTTTTTAGTTTATAGTATTATATAGTTGTGGTTTGTAAATAAATTTAAAAAAGATTTTGGACCAACTTGTATTTATAAATAAGGGATAATCTTTTTGTTGGGGTTGTATAAGGCGTTAATAGTAATAATTCAGCCATAACCATTTTTATAATAATTTATAGAGGCAGAATATTAATGAGAGATTTTAAACAGATAAAGATTGATTATGATAAATTAATTGAAAAGATAAAAGTCAACCCCAAAGCGGTGGTAAAGGAGTCGGAGAGTGAATATCGTAGAAAGATTTTAAGCGTAGCAAATTCCGTGATAAATGATTTTACGCATAGCAGAATTGTTTTGATAACGGGACCTAGTGCTAGTGGAAAGACTACTACGTCTAATCTTCTTACAAATGTTTTGAAAGCGAAAGGTGTTCCTTGTGTCGTGATAAGTATGGATGATTTTTATATCAGTGCAAAAAATAGGAAAATGATTAATGGAAAGATTGATTATGAAAGCATTAATGCTCTTGATATAGATATGTTTAAAGAATGTGTAAACAATCTAATTAAGCACGACACAAGCAAGATGCCTCGGTATGATTTTGCAAATGGTGAGATGCGAAAGGATGTGTACGAGCTCACTATAACTCGTGATACCGTTATTATTATTGAAGGGATACACGCGTTTAACCCTGATATAATAAGCGATGAAATGCGGGATAGGGTGTTTAGACTTTATGTATATACTAATAGTTATTTTCTTAGTGAGTACAAGGTTATCACACCTGCAATGCTTAGATTTTTTAGAAGGCTTATAAGAGATTACCATAAACGCGGTGCTTCTGTAGCTAAGACGAAACAAATGTGGCAAGGTGTCATAGAGGGTGAACAAAAATATATCACTCCGTACAAAAAAATGGCGGATGTCTGTATAGACACAACACATTTGTACGAACCTTTTATTTATTTGGATGAAATGGGCAAGATAGCGCAAAATGATGCTGAAGCGGGAGCGTACCTTACGATTTTCGAGTCGGATATTGAGTTTGATAGGTCGCTTGTGGGTAGGAATTCTTTGATTTGGGAGTTTCTTAGTTAAAGTATAAAATTTACTAAATTTACGGAAAATAATTTGAATGTACAATGAGGAGATAATATGAAAAATATCGGTCTAAAAAAGTCACTTATAATGACTATAAGTATTATTTTAAGTTCGTTTGTCGGCGTGATAGCTATAACAATTGGAACAATGTATTTTACAGGTGCTTTTGATCCTATAGTAGTGACGCCAAAAGCGATTCATTTTGAAAAGACTCTATACGAACCTGACATTTACGAGTATGATGAAAACGGGGATATAGTGTTAGGTGAGGACGGCAAGCCAAAGATTATTGACTACTTTGAGATAAAAATAACGGCGGAACCTGATAATGTAACCGTAAAAGATGTAGATTTGTCTGTTGCGGATTCTTCTATAGTTCGCTTGGAGCGTAAGACCGCTCAAATCGGGGAAACTATCAAAGTGTTGATACCAAAGACTGCAAGTGGGTTGCCTTATGGAGGTGCTACGACAATTACTGCTATAGCGAATGGCGGTTTATATGGTGTGGACACCTGTCAAGTGTTTATTGATATACCAGTAACGGATATCTCAATTAACGCTAGTAATACTAGTGAGACTTTACATGTAAACCAAGTAATTGATTTATATACACCAACATTTTTACCTAGCAAAAGTGTAAATCCTAGTGCCGTAAGCGAAGGTTCACCTATTGTTTCAAAAGCGAACAAACAATACATATACAAGTTGTATTTTGAGTTTGAGCAACCAGGGGTGGGAAATACTTGGATAGATGTGGAAAATCCTATCTATGTGAATAATGACTCCGTCAAGACTGCTAAATGGTTAAATGAAGAAAAGACTAAAATCAAGGTCTTAAAGACGGGTAGGTTTAAAGTCGTGGCGTATGCTTTCGATACGTATAAGGAGCAAGAAAAGATTGTTACTCAAGAGACTGAGACCGAGAAGCTGAGTCGTATGAAAGTGGTTAAGGAGCAAATCTATAATGTCTGCGAGATAGATATTGATAGCATTGGTTCTATTAACTATCCTACTACTAGCGAAGTGGATCAAATCAGTGTTATTTACAAACAAACATTTAAGTTGTATTTAAGGACAAATAAGACTGATGAGGAACTAGCAAAAGAAAATGGTATAAATCTTGATATTACTGTCAACCCTAACACCGCAACGGGTATGTCGTATAAAGATATGTTTGACAAGATTAAGGATATCTATTTGACTACAAATTTAGGTGATGATGAAAATGATGTTTTAGAGATTGGAGCTGATGTTTTGACCGATGATTTGGGTAATGAATATCTAAGACCGATAATGGATAATAAGTGGGAGACTGCAAGCGACGATCAAAAGGAGTATTATTACACATTAACAATAAAAGACAATATGAGTGATTTATTTAAAATTACTCTAAACATTGTAAATCCTAATGATGGTAAAGTCATATCAAAAGATTTCTCTTTTAAGGTGGGTATTGTTGAGACCGAATATATTACCTATACGGAAGGGACTTCTAAAACGGATAATGTAGAGATTTCTATAAATAAAGACGATAACTCAAAGAGTGTGCTTAGTGTTACAATAGATCCGGAAAACTCTAAAACCATCAATCTAAATAATTACATCAAAAATGTTACTAAAAATAGTGCTACTCCTACTTATGATTTGATCAAATTTTATGCTGTTTGTAGCACAAGTGAGGATGAGTTTGATAGTGGACTTGCTGATTTAAGTACAAAGATTGATTTTACATCATTAACTGACGCTCAAAAGGTCCCATACTTATTGGAGCGTAATATTTACGGCGTTTTAATTGCTGGTGGAGAATACGACGGGCAAACCTATGCAAGCGGTATACTTACTATGCTTCGCGATGTGGAGGTGAATATTTATGCTGTTTTAGTTCAAACCGATTACGAAGGTAATGAAATACAATATGCTCAATCAGGGACTTACACATACAAATATACATACTTAAAATTGGATGTTCAAACGATTTTAAAAGAAGTGGCTGTGCGTATTGTGGAAGAAAAAAATGAGTCAATTGAGGATGTAGTAGACTACACTCTTTTGGAAAACAACGAATACAAACTCTATATAAGACCTGTATATAATGGCGAAGATGTTGATATCAATGTTTTGGCTAGAGTAATAGATGAGATTAGTATAAAGTATTTGGATAAACAAACTGCTAAATCAGCACAAATTCAACTAGATAGTGCTTTGTATAAGACTTTGGATGATTATTATTGTATAGATTTTTCTATACCAAAGAGTTCTTTGGCTGATTATGGTAAACATGTCACCTTTGAGGTGTACTATGGTGAAAATAATTGTGTCGGTAGTAGCGCAGAATATGCTATTAAAGACACAAGTGTTAAGAGTGTAAAATTAAATGTGAAGAGTGAAGATCAAACGACGAAAAAGACTTTTGTATATAGAGCAAGTGTTGCAAATTCTACTGTTGTTTGGAAAGAAATTTATTATGTAAATGGCTCAGAGAACGAGGGAGGTGAGTTTGATTATTCAGTCGCTATAGATGGACAAAATACAAACTATAATCTTGTGAGTAGCGATGCTGAGTATATTGCTATTAAGACTATTAATGGTAAACAGATGTTGGACTTTAAAAAAGCGACCAAAGATACTGGCGTCACCATTCGCGCAGTGAGCGCTGAAAATGACCAAATATATGATGAGATTACTATTATATTAAGGGCTTTGACAGGTAGTTATAAAACCACAAGTGCGTTAAGCAATGAAGGCATTGATGTCAAGGATGGCGAGCTTTATCAAAATGGCGCGACCTATAGCAAAGAGGTTTACTACGGACAGACTGCGAATGTTTTGGATATGGTAGGTTACTACTATAATGGCAAAGAAAATAGTGGTCTAGTAGAGCTTTCATTTTTAACCACTACTAATAGCGCTATAATAGCAAATGTAGACGGCGAGAATGGACTCACAAAAAGAGGAGATGTTAAGTTTGTTAAAAATGTGGCATCTTCAGAAATTGTGACTATTGTTCTCACAAGTGAGTTTGATGATGTTTTATATGTAAGGTTTGCCTTGAAGAATAATCTAAAAGTAGAACTAGATTTATCTAAAGCTTATAATGAATACATCAATTCCGATAGTGCGTCATCTTCTACTCAAAATCAAGCAGTGGTTAGTAGGTGGAATGGTGTAGACTACATCACCTTTGTACACAAATCTGATAACAAGGTTACATTTAAGGGTACGTATATAAATGTCACTGCAGTTAACGGTTCATCGACTAATAATATCAGTAATATATATTATCGCGTAGACCAATCAAATTATGTGACTATAGGTAGCTCTACAGGCATTATGACCTATAATAACTTTAGCGGTAAGGCTGTGACTTCACCTACTTTAGCGACTATACGTGTCTATGAGAAAGATGAAAACGGGGCTGAAGTGTTCTCAAAGAGTTTTGAAGTACTATTGGTGCCTGATATTTTGACTAAATACATTGAAGAAGACGTTGGTGGCGTTACTAGACGTGTTTATTTAGCAGGTGAATATGACATTGATACTTCGTCAAGTTATACGGTTGAGTTGGGTAGTGAAGACAAGGTTGTTAAACTACTAAAAGAAAGCGAAACAAATGAGGGATTGATGTTTGCAAAAGACTTTGCCGGCAATTTTGTTGCAAGACCAGCGATTACTTTTGAGATAACGCAAGAGGTCCAAATCGCTACCTATGATGCGACTGAAAAATCTTTAACAATTTCATCTAGCAAGGTATTTACCGAGTTGGTTATAAATGTAAAAATGACATACACTGCTTATTCTACTAAATATGTGTTTGATAGAGTGATAACTGTGATACCATATTATGAGTTGAGTATAATCAATGAGAATAAGGATGAAGATGGTAGGTTTATTATACATAAAAATGAGACCAAAACGTTGTATGATTGTTTAACAATTGCAAATTCAAGCACTTTAAAAGATGCGATTAGTTTTGGCGAACCTAACCAATCAAAATATTACGTCGTATTATATGAAAAAGGTAGTAAGAGTGCATATTTAACAGGTCTAAATTATTCAGGGGATGATACTGCAAGTATTGAAGTGTTTATTAATAATATTGCTACAGGAATAATATTAGAGGTCAAAGTATTACAAGATGTCGGTGAGGGTGATTATTACAAGACTAATGATGGATTTAATAATGAAAGCAATCCTTATTCTGTTAATTGTAATAGCTTAGTAGCGTTAAATGAAGTATATAGTGCAAAGACGTATAATGGGCAATCTGATCTAGAACTATCTATCAAAGCATATAGGATAGATGACTTAGGTGCTGGGGTGTCAGAATATACCGAAGTGCCATTTGCTTATTTAGAGGGTGGATATATCAAGTTTACGCAAGTAGCTGATACAGTGAAGCTTAAGATACAGGCTACTCCAGAAGGCTTGGAGGGTGTCGAACCACTTTGTGCGTACTTTAGTTTGAGCGCGGGACAAAAATTGACTTTGACTTATCCGATTGAGGAAAATAAATTAGTCGGGTTGGGGCTAGATAAAGACGCTATGATAAATTCGTTTAATAGCTTAAATATTGCGACCTTGACTAGCGACAAATTTGATACTTTGGGATACTTAGAAATGGAATCGGGTGAGAGTGTTGATTTGAGTGAATACATTGAAGCGGTAAATATTGTTGAAAGCGAAAAAACTAATATCAATAACAAACTTTCATTTAGAGTGCTAGAATTAGACTATGACGATACTTCTTGGTCTGATAGCACAAAACTTTCACTTGATGTATCCAAAAATGCTACTAATATATCTATCAGTGCTACAAGTGATATCAAAATACCTACACTTATTTGGATAGCGATTACTAGCGAGGGCGGATTGTTTGATATTTACTCTGTATACATAATGGATAATAGCACCGTTAATAATATTGATAATGTCAAGATTAATTTACAATACTCAAATCCTTCTAATATTATAGAAACAGATAAGACTTTTGAGTGCTTGGATGCAAGTGGAGGTGGGAACGAACAAAGGCTTGATATATTCGGTACGAATGTGAGTGCTACTAAAGGTAGTAGAGATTATACAAGCGGTTTGTATATGTATATTATCCAAAAGAGTGATGTTACTTGTTATATTGAAGATAACGTTTTGAAGTATAGTGGAGCTATAGAACGTGCTAAGATATCTATCGGATTTTATACCTCTTATTATAATTCAAAAGAACAATTTAAAGACATTACATACAATATATACTTTACGAGTGGATACGTTATTAATAAATTAGAAGATATGACCAATTTAACCTATGATGGCGCTACTAATCCTATTTATAAGATTGAAGATTACTTGACCGTTGTTAAAATAGATGGTAGCAAAGTTGATAACTTATCTTACACTTATGAAGCATTTAATGGAGAAAATAAAGAAAATAAAGTAGATTATACCAAAGTGGTCACTACCACCACTACGACGACAGGTGAAGTTGGTTTTCAATTAACTAATTTGGCGGATATCGATGGTACTAAATTTGTTGTTACGGCTTGTGTAAATGGCACTGCAATTGCTAATGCTGAGTATACGTTTATGCTTTACCCTACCCCTGCAGTATTCTATAATGCAAATAGTGAGGTAAATAGCAAGGATAACCCTTTGATTTTAAATCAGTCTGTGAATAGTAAAGTTACTCTCCTCAAAACAGGTGGTACTAAAGCTTATAGTTTGAACCAAACACAATTTGGTGGTGGAGAGATAACGAGTTTATCTTGCAAAGATACAAATGGTGACACAAGTAGTTTGCTTAAAATAGAGGAGCTTACTGATGGGTTTACTCTTACTCTAGAGAGTGATGTTGCTACAAGAGTTGATTTGATAATAAAGGTCAAGATTACTTTTACTGATTACATTAAGTATGAAAATTATTATGTGGCGATACTACCAAACTATATTTGCGTGACCAATAAAGCAATCAGTGAAAATGTTGCACAAGATAGCGTTTATAGTCTTGAAGATTATAATGTCTTTGATACTAATAATGATATGTACATTATTCTTCAAGAGTACAAGGACGGTGGATATCAAACAATATCTCTTTCAAAGGCTACGGTATTTACTATTGAAGTAGAGGACGAAAAGGTTACAAATGGGGTATTTACTCCAAAAGCAGTAAGTAAAATCACTAAAAAGAAGGTAAGTGTAAAAAATAATGGTAGTGAGGTATGTGCTTACTTTATAGCGATCTTACCTAATGTTAACTATATTAGTAGTGATACTAGTGAGGTAAAGCCTGCAGAGTTTGAGGATGACGTGACAACTTTTGAATTGACCAATTATCTCAGTATAGACTTTATAGATCCTAATATATCAAGCACGCTAACAAACGCCGAGGGCGATGTTGATCTTGGTAAGATTTTAAGCAAAGGATACACTATTGAGGATAGTAACGAGGATGTTACTATTACTTCTGAAAATGATAAATATATTGTTGACTTTAGTAATGTAATGGCTAGTGAAGATATGGTTAGTCAGGTTTATATAAAACTTGGCAATGTTACAGTTTGTACTGTATACTACAAGATAAAGAAAAACTATTCCTTTGAGGTGAATACAAACCTTAACAAAATGTATGCTAGTCAATCATTAGATTTGAATTATCTTGGAGATAGTTTTTCTGGTAGTGATGGTACAAAGATTGTTGGCGGGACGAGTGCGTTTAGTTTGCTAGACAATACAGACAAAGTAGAGGTGGTGAGTAATACTTTAAAAGTAAAAGCTGGTATTAGTATATCTGAGACAACGACCGTTAGAATATTGGTTACATATACTGTTGATAAAACTATTTATACGGGTATAACGAGTGTTACGGTTATGCCCGATTATAGTATAGAGAGTAAGGCGAGTAGTAGCGATTATATTTTATTAGAAAAGATTGAGACGACGACCACTGAGGATACTACCTCTAGTAGTGGTGTCTTGAGAAGTGCTGTGGTAAATAATGAAACGATAGATTCCCCACTCAATCGAGAAGATAAAATATTGACTATCGGTAGTGATAAGTACAATTTTGACATCAGTCAATATATTCAAACAACAAAATATGGATATCCTGTTGATGGCGTAAGCGGTTTATATGTTACAATAAACCAAGTAGGTACTTACGAGAATATTTATTCAATGACTATTACTTACGGTAGTGGTAAGGTCGTTCTACTATTAATGTTAAAAGAGACTAATGATAATGTCTATCACTATTCGCCAGCAAATGAAATCTTGCGTAAAACAAGTGCGGGCAAAGATTTAGATTTGGATACCATAAATGGTGAGTTCTACATAGAAAAGACTGAAAACGGTGAGACTACAAAAGTAAAGATAGATGGTACTACCACCTTTGTGAGTGTGTTCGGTGATAATAGTGGTATTGCAACTATTGAGAATGGTTGCTTGAAGATTAACAAAGATGTGTTTGCAGACACCGAGGTCTATCTGCTTGTAAAACTAACCGATGAGTTAGGCAAAGAGTATTTTGGTTTTACTACCGTGATTGTAAGGAAAAGTATTCAGTTCAATTTTTCAGCGAGCGATAATATCAATGGTATAGAGTCTGCTTATGTAGGTGACAAACTTGCTTTGAAAGATTATATATCAACTATTCGTAATAATCCATTATTTGAGACTGAAGGCTTGATTTATGACTTTAGTGTGATTAGTGCGGTAGATAGTCAAGGTAAAAACAACGCTCAAAAACCTACCATTAATCAAAACTGCGTTATAGATTTTAGCAATAGTGCAGTCGGTGACATTGTTATTGTTGATTGTGTAATTAAGATTAAATCAAAAGGTGATGATATTGATAAACTATCACTTGCTTTTAGAATTGTAGGTGAAAAAGCATTATTTGTGCATAACAAAACATTGGTTACAAAAAAAGTGAATGATACTCTCGTATTGAGTGATTTTGGTACTATTGAAGGGTTCGATGATAATAGCACAATATCGTTTAAATGTTTGGACAAAAGGGTTACTTTAGGTGAAAATAATAAAATTACTAGAGCTAATGTACTACAAACCGTTGAATCTCAAATACAACTTTGTGTGGGTGGTAAGTATTACGCTATTGGTCGTATCCTTGTAGAACCTAGCGGTGTTTATAGTGCAGTCGCGTCTAGATTTGATCTCGTATTAGATACGGGCGGGAATGGTACTTTCGATTTGATTTCTAATGCGATCAAGAAACCAGACGGTTTGAAAGAGGATTCATACAAAATTGATTGTGTATTATATGATAATTTATCTAGTGAAATAGGCACTGTTAGTATATCTAAAACTGATTCTGAAAATAATAAAACTGTTAGTATATCCAAAACTGATTCTAAAAATGTTAAAATTGAATATTTGAGTTTGACGTCAAGTGGTAAACTAAGTATATTTAATGCCGTTGAAGGATTTAGAGTACATGTAAGCATAACCTATACACTAAATAACACAATGAACCTTGTCGTATTTGATCTCGTAGCGGTTACTCAAGCAACTGAGACTACAACATATAGTGTTTCTTTGTGGAAAGGTAATGAAGATGTTAGCACGATTGAGCTAATGAGTGGTTCGCAAATCTCTATTCTTAATAACAAGAACGATGCGTATTATTTAAGTTTTACAAATGTTACTGAAACATCATATACTGTTGACATATTATCTAATGGTTATCTAAATATTGAAAAGACTAATAATAAATGGACTATATCTGTAGATGAGAATCTTAGAGGAAGTGAAACTATATCAACGTCTTTTGATATCGTTTTAAATATTACTGGACTAGGCGTAAAGTGTGTTAAGAATGTAAAGGTTACAATAACTCCTTTGACGTATACTATACCTTCCGGTGTAAATGTTATTAGTGAGACTAATAACGGCGCGGAACTTAGCGTGTCTGAGGGTGATAGTGTAGATTTGGAAAATTTCTTAGATGAAAAATTTTATAATAGTGCAAAAGAGACTGAGAATAGTGATTATTATAAAGGTGGTGTGTTTTTGTGTTATAAGGGCGCAGTGGATAACAACACTAAAGGTTATGATTACGTAAAAACATACACTTTGAAAAATGGAAAAACATTTACACTTACCATACATGTAATGCTAAGAAATGATTTTAGCATTAGTGATAATATTGATAATGAGTATTCTTCTAATGTGAATATTACTCCTACTTTTACACTGTCTTCTATGCAAGGTCGCTCTTATGATTTGAAAATTGAAAAAATTTACTCTGATAGCACAAATGTTAAATTTAAAAATAATAAATTAACAATAGATTGTGCGTTGAAAGATATGACTTACGGTTTAGTCGCTAAGTTAAAGTATGGTGAACGTATATTCACGCACGCTTTCTCTATTACCGTTAATAAAACGAGTAGCGAAAGTATGACGGAGATTTACACTAAAGCGGGATTTGTCTCAAAAGGTGAACCATTTACTTATACTAAAAGTTTGACGATATACAAACCTAGCGGAGGTGTGGAATCAACAAATGTCACACAGGAGGATGAGAAAGGCGTTTTTGATAAGGTTGGCTACATTTATGAAATAGATGGGGAGTATTATATCGTCAAGGATAAGTATGAGCTTAGCTATAAAATAAATAGTATATATACTCTTAATAGGTTGTATTTTGGGGTGACTTATACGGTTGGTAGCAAATCAATAAGAGCAAATAGCTACAGCATTGTTAGCGGTATAAGCGATGTCACGATAGAGGAGGATGGTACTGGTGCGTGTGATGTTGTATGCTCAAACAAAAATGGTGGAGAGGTTTGGGTAAAATGTACCGGTACTGATAGTAGTAGTAATCGCCCTTTGGTAGCGTTTGTAGAAATAGAATTTCCTAGCACTTTTCCGACTTTCGAAACATTAGGTGATTGTCTAAAAGAGATAAATGATCGTGAGTTTGAGTTGGACTTTAGTGCATTTACCGACTTTGATGTCGAGGTCAAAGTGGATAGTGAGACTATTAATGGTAATGGTGGTGTATATACGATCGAACGAGAAGAGTCGGGGAGTTTGTCTGATGGTAAATACTATCTTGTTTTGAAAGAACAAACTATTAGCGTGACATTTAAAAGTGGTGAGCAAAGTAAATTGTATACATTTGTTATTCCTGAAAAAGAATTATCGACCTTGAGTTTGTCGCAAAAAGTATCTGCGATAAGTAACACTAGTATTTATAAGTTTGATAACGCAAATAGAAAGATCGATTTGAAAGAAATAATAAAGGGGACGATAGATAATAATACAATAGTATGTAATGATTGCGAGTATTCTGTAGAAAATGGAAATGAATATGTGACTATTAATGATAACGTAACAGAGGCATATCTTTACTTAGAATACGCCCCTATTAGTAGTGGTAAGTTGGAAAATAATAAAAATTGCATCATTCACTTTATCATAAACCCTGCTACGACTAAGAAAATAATTGAAAAAGACAATGTGTTAGAATCTTATGATATAAATAAGATAAATAAATTGTTTAGTGGTTCTACTCAAGTCTCTATTAATGATGTGTTTGATGCGATAAAGAGTGAATTAGGTGAAAGTGTTGATTTAAACGATGTATCTGTATTTGTCGCTAATGCAGAGATTGTATCTTCATCAGATAGTAAATCTATATCATTTGTAAAAAAGGCATATTCGTATGTTATTACAATTAATTTTATTACAAAAGTTGAAGCCAGTAATGAGATTACTATTACAAACAATTTGTTGTATGTATATATTAATGCTGATTTAAGTAAAAAGGTCAATAGTGATAAATTTATTACAGTGACTGTGGATGATAATAATGATATCGATGCGTTGAATAAATTAAAAACCGCAAGTAGTATCAATGAGTCTGATGCTAGAGATGTTTTAAATCAATATTTGAAAACAAAACAGTCTACGACTGTAAGCGCATTTAAAGAAAGTGATTTATATTATCGTTTTGAGTGTTATGATAAAGACAATAATGAATGGTATACTGTATATTTAGATTTTGTATTTAACTATACAAAAGCACAAACGACTATAACACTTGACGCAGGTATTAGTGATATGTCTTTAAAGGATAAGTTGACCAACTGGATAGGTGGCTATTATAGCAATGATAATATTATATATGAGCTTTCAAATGGAAAAAAGGTAGCATTTGAAAAGTATAAAATTACTTCACCTTTGAGTATCTATGGTAAAAACAAAATCACGACTCTAAAGGCAACTTTATTTGGCAATGTGATTTTGGATGCGACTATCAATATTGTTGTAACACCTACAGGCTATACAAACACAAACTTTACGAAAGAGTCAAAAACTAATAGTGTTGGCGTGTTTACCATAACGACTACCACTTATACTGATGGTTGGGGTGAAACATACACGACTAATAGCGTCGATGGAAAGTACGACGCGATCGAAAATAGCTGGTATAAATATTACTTACCTAATGGTGTGGTGTTAAATAGTAATACGGAATATAATATTTCTAAATTAATAGAGGTATATGAGCTACAATATAGCAATAATATATTTACATCGAGTAAATTAGAGGATTACGAAGTAACTATTAATGATAAGAATAAGAATGGGGTAGAATATGAGAATGGTATTTTAACGACTAAGAGCTTGTTAAATGTTACAGATATAACGGTCACTATCAAATATAATGAGCAAAGTACACCTATTACATTTATCATACTACCTATTGAGAAACCCGCATTTACTGTCGAAGAGACTTCGACGAATAGTAATTATATCAATTTGACTGCTAATACCTCATTTGATATTGGGGCAAAAGAAGTATTTGATGCTGTCAATAGTGGAATGACGCTTACAATTAATGATATAAAGGTCGATTTGAATAGTAGCACCGAACTTGACATTGCATCAGAGACCAAGACAGAAGATAATACTGCTAGCGCGTCTACAATGAAATTATCAATAAAGCCAAGTATTAATAGTATTACTTATAATGTTGATGAGGAGGGTAGACTAGTCTATGTGGTAAGATATGTATTGACCGATGTTGTAGGTAACACTTTGGAATACATAACAAATCTTGAGACCAACGGTATAAAAGCACAAGAATTTGTCTTTACGCCATCAAGCGAGATTATTGAGATAGAGTCAAACGCATCTAGATATGTTGCGCTTAGTCAAATAGGATCATACGTTCTAGTAAAAGATGAGGTCGCTATGATCGATGAATTGGATATTTTATCGCAAGGAACACTTGTCGATTATTCATTGCAATATGAAGGCGCGGAAGCTGTAATAAATACTAATGCACCTAAAACCATCTATGCGAATGATGTTTTGGCGGATACTTATATCCAAGTGACAGTGAAAGTAGAGTACAATGATACTGTTTATTTGGGGTATATTGTTGTATTGATTAAGGCGTCTTATGATATTTCGGTTACCGAGAGTATGAGATATATTGAACCAGACTCAACTATCGATGCAAAAGAATTGATCAAGGTGACACAATCTGGTATAGATATTACGAGTACTTTAAAGTTTGGAACTGAATTTAGCGAAACTGATGGCATCGACGGTGTGACTATAAGTTGTGAGAATATTGAGACCGGTGAAGATGATGAAAATGTCACAATAAGTGGCAGTGATATAAGGTTCTTAGATGGTTCTGCAGGTAATAAATACAGGATAGTATTTAATTACTCTTACAAAGGTACTAAAAATGTTTATACAAATAGTTGTGTCGTAAGTGTGAGTGAAATCGTGTACGACTTTGAGCGAAAAGGTGAAGCGCTGGCTCTATATTCTAGTCAATCTATAGACCTAACTTCATTTTTGGCTACGTTCTTAGATAAGGACGGAAAATTGATTGATGCGACTGTTTATAAGTTTGAATTAGTAGACAAGGACGGAAAATTGATTGATGCGACTAGTTGTATTGCAACGATTACTGGTAGCAAGCTTACTGTAAAGGATATATTTAATAATTCAATACAAATATTAAAGATTACTTTGTCTAAAGATAATAAAACTTATGTAGGGTATATGGATGTGAATTGCCTTGCTACCTATGAGGTGAAAGATATTATGATAGGTGGTAAACCTGCTAATGATACTTGCACTGCGGAGGCTATTGAGGAAAACGGAACTGTAAATATTTCATATAGCATTTACAATTCTTGGTTAAATAAACCAAGTACTACTAATAATTTTAGCACAACTATAAAAGTAAATGGTGGGTTGGATAAAGATAACGATATGGTTAAAAATGAAGATGGTACTTATACATTTAAGGCAAACAAAAGTCTTGCGGGGACTACTGTTACGATTGAATTTATCATAACTGCGGAAAAGAGCGGTGATACTACTAGTTTTGTGGTGAATGTTCCAGTAAATGCAAGAAAAGTTTTGTTGATAGATGAGACACCTAATGTGCTTAATTATTCATTAAACACTGAAGGTGGTATGAGTATTAATGAGATTATAAAACTTGCAAGAGGTGCCGATATTGCTCCTACTGATTTTGATGTGGTATGCGATATTGCTAAAGGTGAGTTTACGTACGATAAAAATACTGGGGTGTTAAAGATTACGGGCATTTCAAGTAATATGGAGTGCAAGATAACTATTACCGATAAATTAAACGGTTCTAGTGTGACTTACACGTGTATAGTTATAAAAAATTAAGTAGTGACTGAAAATTAACAATATCAAATGCAAATATTTATTTGCTTGTTTTACAAAAAATTCCTTAATTTAATAGGAATTTTTTGTTTTTAGTGGACTTTTTGCTTTGTTTGGGTTATACTTTGTATTATGTAGTTAAAGTAAGATTTATCTATACAATATTTTTTAAAAGGGGAAGTGCTATGCATTGGGCGTATTTTGTTGTAATATTTGTAAATACACTATTTGTATTAGGAATGGTGTTTATAGAGCGCAAAAAACCTAGTACCGTGATTAGTTGGTCTATTATTATGCTACTAATGCCGATAATAGGGCTAATATTATATGCGCTCATAGGTGGCAGTCTTAGTTTTAAGACAAGGCGAATGCTTAGACGAAAGGCGGTACGTAGCAAAGAGCTCAAAGACCTAGTAAACCAGCAAAAAGCGCAAATACAAAGTGAAGAAGTAAGCGTATCGGGTGTCGAAGCAAAATACAAACAACTCATTATGCACAATCTAAATACTTGTGATAGTATATTAACGCATAATAATAAGTTGATGTTTTTTACGAGCGGTAAAGATAAAATTGATTCTTTATTAAAAGATATTGACAGTGCAAAAAAGAGTATCAATATATGCTATTATATTTTTGCGACCGACAATATAGGTATGATTGTACTAAAAAAGCTTATTGAAAAAGCAAATCAAGGTGTGGAGGTCAATTTGCTTGTAGATGCGGTGGGTTCGCTAAAAAGTGATAGACGGGAATTTAGAAAACTTGTGCATGGTGGCGGGAGATATGCTGAGTTTTTCCCACCACTATTTGGAATGAGACTTTTTAATATTCGTATCAATTACCGAAACCATAGAAAGATAGTAGTTATTGACAATAAAATTGGCTATGTAGGCGGTATAAATATCCGTGACGATCATATGGGTGGTGTGAAGAGATTGTCACCTTGGACAGATTTGCACCTTAGAGTCGAGGGTGATAGTGTTATTGATTTACAAAAGACCTTTTTAAAAGATTGGAGATTTAGTTACAAAAAGAAAGATTTTGATGAGACATATATCAATAGATTTTTTGAAAAAGGTAAAAATGAGTCTGGTGTCGCTATGCAAGTGGTGACTAGCGGACCTGATGATGATGGCGCACAAATTGAAATGAATCTAATCAATATGATTACAAAAGCAAAGAAATACATTTTGATACAAAGTCCATATTTTGTACCTGATGAGAGTTTTATGACCGCACTTAGAATAGCGATAAGTAGTGGTGTAAAAGTTAGTATTATGTTGTCCAAACTCCCCGATAAAAAGGTTGTGTATTACTGCTCGCTATCTTATCTAAAGGAATTAGTAGATTATGGAGCGGTTGTGTATATGCGTGAGGGGTTTATTCATTCAAAAGTCGTCGTTGTGGATGGTGAGGTCGCCTCAATGGGTACGTGCAATACGGATGTACGTTCATTTAGTTTGAATTTTGAGGTGAATGTGGTGATTTATGATAAACCGACATCTATGCAACTCGTTCATATTTTTGAAAATGATGCCTTGCATAGTATTGTGGTGGGAAAGGCGTGGTTTAAAAATTTGTCACCATTTGTAAAAATGGCTAAATCAGTGTGTAGGTTATTTAGCGCTATACTCTAATAAATTTGCCTTTTTAGATAGGCTTAAAAGGATTTTTTATATATGAAACTTTTTTCAATTAGTGATTTACATCTCAGTCTTTGCGGGGAAAAACCTATGGAAGTCTTTGAAGGGTGGGATGATTATTTAAGTAGCATCAAACAAAGTTGGCTACAGCAAGTGACCGATGATGATATTGTTGTGATTGCGGGAGATATTAGTTGGGCTATGAAGCTGGATGAATTTGTCGTGGACAGTGCGTACTTTGCAGATTTACCAGGGACTAAGATTTTGGTTCGTGGCAACCACGATTATTGGTGGGGTAGCGTATCAAGAGTGCGTGAGGTGTTACCGCCAAAATGTTACGCTATTCAAAATGACTGTATCAGAGTAGGAGATTTTTTGTTTTGTGGTACTAGAGGGTGGAATGTCCCAGACAAAGGACAACCCTTGAGTGAGGAGGACCAAAAGATTTTAGATAGAGAACTCGTTAGAATGGACTTGACTTTGGACGCTATGTGCAAAATGCGAAAGAGTGGCGATACAGTGGTGTTTGTGACTCATTATCCACCATTTGATGCGGTGCGTAGTTATACCACCATAACCGAAAAACTAGAAAAAGCAGGCGTTGATATCGTCATATATGGTCACTTACACGGTAAAAAAGTGCGTTGTCTAAGACACGAAGTTAGAAATGGCATAGAATACTTTTTGACTAGCACCGACCAAGTAGATCATAAAGTTGTTTTTGTGAGGTGAGTTTGCGGTCGTGATTGCTGTATTGTTAATCTTATGAGGTAAAATAAAAAAAATTAGCACGGCAAAACATATCAATGGTTTTGCTGTTCTTTTTTTATTTTATCTATAATAAGTATACATAAGGGGATTAGCGCGTATGTATTGTGTTTTTAAGAAAAGGAATATCATTTTTGTAGTTATTGCGATTATTATTACTATAAGTGCTTCTTTAGGGGGATATTTTATATCTAGTAGTAGTAAACCGATATATGATTTTACCATTGTTATAGACGCTGGGCACGGCGGAATAGACGGCGGTGTCGTAGGTGTTAGTGGTAATACAAAAGAGAGCGATATAAACCTAGAATATGCTATGTGTTTGGAGTCTTACTTTAAATCATTAAACATAAATGTTGTGCAAACTAGAAAGACCAACGACGGCTTGTATGGTGCGTTTAGTGAAAATAAAAAGTTAGATGATATGAAAAAGCGAGAGGAGATTATAACTAGTGCAAATGCCGATATTGTGATAAGTATACATCAAAATGGTTATATTTTGCCTAATCAAAGGGGGATATGTGCTTTTTTTAATCCAAAAGTCGAGACTAGTAAAAATCTTGCAGTTTTTATGCAAGATGTATTTAAAGAAAGACTCGACAACGCGCGAAAAGAGGCGCTCAGTGGTGACTATTTTATTCTAAACTGCACCGACCGTACAAGTGTGCTAGTTGAATGTGGGTTTTTAACCAATCCCGAGGATGAAAAACTGCTTGTTACGACCGCATATAAAGAAAAGGTGTGTTATAGTATATTTACTGCGGTCGTTGGTTTTTTGGTGGAAAACGCGCATTTACAAGTTTTTAATAATGTAAATATGACGGACCAAAGCAAAGGTGACTAATAGATTTTAAAATCAAAGTATAATTTTAATACTAGCATTTTATAAAAGTTGTTTTTATCTTTATAAATGTTACAAAAGCGGATATCAAAATAAAATGTCTAAGGGGAGATTTTGATATTAAAAAAGTTGACAAAGTAAATAAAATGTTTTACAATTATTACAAATCAAGAATAATATTTTTTGTTTTGATTAATAAATAAATGTTAAGACTAAATGAGGGGAGTGATACTATGGATGATAACAAGATACCACCAAGACCACCAAAGCGACCTGCACCACCCAACCAAGTCATACCACCTAAGCAAGTCGTGACGCCTACGCGACCTACCCCGCCAAAACGACCTGTACCTTCCAAAGCACCTACTTTGCCAAAGCAACCTGTGTCCCAAGTAGAGCAGACCAAAGCACAGCAAAACAATACTAATAGATCTACAGAAATAAAAAATAAGCAAGAGAATGTCTCTGTGCCAGTGTATCAAAAGAGTAATGTTATATCAAAAAACAAGTTAAAAGAAAATAAAAACACAAACAAAGCTCTCGTGGTGCTTGCGGTGGTGATCTCTTTGTGTGTGATTATAGGTGCAATATGGCTTATTATCTTTTCTCTAAATGCGACATGTCGTATCACGATAGAGACCACTAACGCAGTAGTGCAAATAAATGATGATTATTATGAAAATGGTGATATTGCAGTAGTCGGTGTGAAAGATATTGTGCGTGTGGCAGTTATTCCAGATAACGGATATCAAATTGATAAGATTTTAGTTGATGATAGGGTTATTGAAAATGGTACTTTGATTCGAATTACCGAAGATACTATCATTATAGTTATCACTTCGGCGTCAAAATAGCGCGCCACTAATATTGATACGTTAAGATTTTATGAAAAAAGCTTACGGAAGATTTCCGTGAGCTTTTTTATATATTAATTTTCTTCATCAGGGATGATTTCACCAAAAGTAATTGAGTAATCACCATCTGTAAAGTACAACTCATTTATTGAACTAACCGCTCTAAGGTCCACTTCTGCTTGCTTCATAAACTCAATTTCGTGAGTAGTGATGTGAGCATCTTTTATAAAGGTCTTGAGTGAGATTTTATTTTCAGACTTAAATTGTCTCACATCGGCAACGACTTTCATTACTTCATCACCTTGAGTAATTAATTTTTCATCATATTTATCACCAAGATCCAAGTAGCCTGAGATGTGAATAGATTTTTTATTTTCTTTATTAGCGTAGTAATCCATATAGATTTCCTCAGTAATATGTGGTAGTACGCAAGAAAACATTTTCAGTAAACCTAAAAGAACATAGTAACACGCATACTTAGCTGATTCGCAAGCACCTTCACCATACACATCAGGGTTGTAGAGTCTACGCTTGACTAATTCTACATAATCATCGCAAAACTCCCAGAAAAACTCTTCAAGTTTGTTGATAGAGAGCGCCATTTCATATTTGTCTAGATTTTTAATAAAATTGACATAGGTTTGTTTGTATTTTTCTATTATCCATTTATCCATTATTTCTAGTGTAATTTCTCGTGGTGTATAATCTTCTAGAAAAGACAAAACAAATTTGCTAACATTCCAAATTTTATTGACTAGTTTTTTACCATTATCAAAAGGAATGAGTGAGAAAGCGGTGTCTTTACCTAGTGTTAGACCACCAGCCCAATAGCGCACAACATCTGCAGAATATTGTTTGATAAGGTCTTGAGGACTCATTTGTCCGTTGCTCTTAGATTTTGACAATTTATTCCCATCCGAACTAGTAACATATCCAGATATCATAAGGTCGGTCCATGGTAATTTGCCAAAATGATACAAACTCTTTACTATTGTGTAAAAGTCCCACACACGGATATTATCATGTGCATTTGGTCTTAGGTCCATAGGCATCATATTATCACTGAGCCCTTTACATGTGCGTAGATCGGTGCTAATGCAAGGGGTGAGTGAAGATGTAGCCCAAGTATCCATAACATCTTTTTCACCTTCAAACTCATTACACCCACATTCACAAGGTGTGCTAGGCTTTGTAAGGAGAGGATCTATAGGCAATTCTTCTAAAGATGCGAGCTTTACCTTGCCACAAGACTTGCAGTACCACACAGGGAAAGGCACGCCATAGTACCTTTGTCTAGATATACACCAATTCCATTGCAAATTTTCCACCCAATTTATATATCTTGCCCTCATTGCTTTTGGATGCCACTCTAGGTCATAACCTGCCTTTAAGAGTTCGTCTTTGTGATTGAGCACATCAATAAACCATTGTTTTTTGACGGTAATCTCCACGGGGGTACCGCAACGGTCGTGTGTTGATACTGCGTGAGTGATATTTTCCTGCTTTATTAGTAGGTCGTTTTCCTTTAACTTTTCAATGATAGCTTGTCTAGCTTTTGTGATATACATACCTTCAAACTCACCAGCGAGCTCAGTCATAAGTCCACCGTCAGTAAAGCATTTTTTGATAGGGAGTTTGTGCTTTCTTTGCCACTCTTTATCCACTGTATCACCAAAAGTACAGCACATTACTAATCCCGAACCCTTTTCAGGATCGACTAGTTCGTCTTGCAGGACTGGTACAGAATATCCAAAATACGGCACTACTAATTTTTTATCTAAAAGGTGAGCGTTTTTTGTGTCGTTTGGGTTGATAAACACACAACACACACCAGGTAACATTTCAGGTCTAGTAGTGGCAATAGTCACATATTCGTTGGTCCCCTCAATAAAAAACTTGATATAGTTAAATGTACTATCAATATCCTTGTCCTCTAGTTCGCTTTGCGCGGTCGCCGTTTTACATTCGGTACACCAAAGTGTAGGTGCTTCCTCTTGATAAATGTATCCTTTTGCAAGTAGGTCTAGAAAAGATGCTTGACTGATTTTTTGCGTGCTTGGTGAAATGGTTGAATATTTTTGCTTTAGATTGCAACTAAACCCCAAACTCCTATACAAAGCAAAAAACTCATCCTCCAGCACAGCGGACTCTTTTAGACAAGTATCCACAAACACATTACGAGGTAGTTCATACGCCTTTTTCTTTATAATCTTCTCTACATACCTTTCTGTAGGTAGTCCGTTATCATCAAAGCCAAAAGGGAAATATACCCTTTCACCTTTCATCCTATGATGTCTAGCGATAGTCTCAATGTGTGTGTATGACGACACGTGCCCCATATGAATCTTGCCATTTACAGTAGGCGGTGGAGTGTCTATAGAATAAATCTTTTTGTCACTACCCTCATCAAACTTGTAGATATCCTCATCAAACCAATAATTTTGCCATTTGGCTTCTTTTTCTAAAAAATTGTACTTTTTATCCAACATATTATTATCCTTATATATTCAAAAATAGTCAAACATTATGGTATCACAAAATGTGATGTTTTGCAATAACATTTTGCTTTTTACACAAATTTGCTTGCAAAAGTCTCTTTTTTATATATAATAAAGATATGAAAAGATATTTTTTTGTGGATATGACCGCTAACGTTGGCGAGACTATCACCGTTACAGGACAAGAGCATATACATATATCAAGAGTGCTTAGATTAAGGGCGGGTGATATGATTGTGTGTCTACCAAATGATGGTAGTACGCTAAATGTCACGATTGAAAGAGTGGAGAAAGACAAGACCATAGGTCGAGTAATGAGTATAGAATACCCACCGCAAGAGACAAAGACAAATGTCACTGTTTTTGTAGCGTGTCTTAAGGGTGAAAAGTTTGAGTTTTTGATAACAAAGCTCACAGAAATAGGTGTCAAAAGACTCGTGCCGTTTGAGAGTGAGTTTGCTACTGCAAAACTTTCGCACAAAAAAGACCGCTATGACCTCATAGCAAAGGACGCGTGTAAACAATGTAGGCGTACTCGTACTATTGAGGTGGGCGAACCGATTAGTTTTTCTTCGCTATTAGATACGCTTAGCGAGGTGGCGAATAATGGCGAAATTGTTTTGCATTATGACAAAATCATTTTTGCTAGTGAGTTAGAGCATAGTACGCATTTGAGCGAAATTGATTTGTCAGGTTGTGAGAATGTAGCGGTCATAGTAGGTAGTGAGGGCGGATTTAGTGAAAAAGAGGCGAATAATCTCATCACACGCGGTGCGACTTCGATCTCACTAGGGACGCGTATTTTGCGAGCTGAGACCGCAGGACTCGTGGTGCCTAGTATAGTACAGTTTTTATTAGGCGAGTTTTGATTGTGAATTTTTTTAAAATATTTTGACAATTTATGTTTTTTGTTTGACAAATATGGGCAATATATTATATAATAAGTAAAAATGTATCTATTGTATTTACTGGAGGTATGGAGTATATGACAAGATTTAGAAATAAGAGTCTTATCGTTTTATTAGTCGCTTTTGTGTGTATCGCCGTTATAGGTGTCACTTTTGCGTGGGCGGGTTTTAAGGCGAGCAAAGAGACTAGTCTTAGCGTGTTAAAGGTTAGTCTAGATGTCACCTTTGATGGTATGACAGACTCTATGGCAAATGTCGCTAGAGGTGATACGTTGGTGAATAGCATAAAGTTTAAGCAAAACACTGGCGCCTCTGATTGCTACGTTAGAGCGAGACTTGTATTCAAGTCAAATAACTTAGCGAATGATGATGTAAAGAAATTCCTTTTGTCAGTAAACTATGAAGGCATTGATACTACTAACATTAGTACTAGTAGTTGGTATAAGCATACAGATGGATACTATTATCTAGCGACTACTAGTAATGGGACGACAACACCTACTGTATATAGCGCTAGTAATACCACAAACGCGACGACCTTTTGCGGGGCGGTAACATACAAAGGCGCAGTCGGTCTATATGGTGAAATAAGTGCTCCTACCGACCTCGTTTTTAGGGCGGAAGTGCAAGCTGTACAGTCTAAAAATATTACCGATAAGAGTATAAGTAACCTCTCTAATATCTTCACTGAGGCGTTTGGCGCCGATCCCGAATATGGTCATATAGTGACATTCGTTACAAATAACAATAGCACCATTATCGCTCAGACTTTCTTTAATAATAATGGTACAGTGGAAAAGCCCGCTGATCCATACAAATTAGGATATACATTCACTGGTTGGTACACTGATAGTAACTGTAGTACAATATATAGTTTTAGTACTAAGGTGACTAGTAGCTTTACCCTGTATGCTGGCTTTGTATAAGATGTGAAGAAATCACTTGCGTTGCGGTTGCGGTCGCAAGGTTTGATGTGCTATATCTAATTAAATATATCATTTATACAAATCGCTATGCGTAATGCAAAGCGGTTTGTTTTTTATATTCTTTTTAAAAGGTGGTGTTGTAATATAGGGCGGGGATATAGACTAACGCTATCGCGCTCGACCGCAAGTGGTCTTTGCGCTGGTGTCGACTAGAAAATGGTCAAGTACTTTGTATAATTTTTTTTAATGACAAACAGTATATTTGTGTAGGGTGATCCCGCGAAGGTGCGTCCCCTAAAGCGTGGTTGACATTTGCATTTGTGTTTTATATCCTATTGCTGAATGTAATTTTAATATGCGTTGGTCTTAGCGATAGCACTTTTCGTATCTACCCAATATGATGTGGGGTAGTGTTTTTTTAATAGATTGGATGACGTGCTTTGAGGCTCGCTGATTGCTTTAATGTATCTATGGCAAATGTTAAAAATAAATGTGAAAATACTATATTACTATTGACAAAAAATGTTGAAATGAGTATAATATATTTAAAAAGGTATAAAATATAGTAGGAGGTAATTATGGAAATAGTGTCGCGTTTAGCAAATAAGTATAGTATGAATAATCCAATATTTATAGATGAAATCCGTTCTATGTTTAGTGAACTATCAAAGGTCAGAATATCGCAATTAATTCAAGAATCTATCGATAAGGGAAACCTCGCAAGATTTGAGAATGGTATTTATTATATTCCTACTAAGACTGTATTAGGGCGATCCACATTATCTACTGTTAAAGTCATTGAGAAAAAGTATATTAAAAATGATGAAAAAGTATATGGTTTTTATTGTGGTATATCTTTTATGAATTATATCGGGGTTACAATGCAAGTACCAAACACTTATGAAATTATGACGAATAAAGAATCTACAAGGGTTAGAAGGATAAAGGTAGAAAATCAAGAGGTCGTTTTGAGAAAATCAAGAGTTGATATAGATAAAGAGAATTGCTTGACGTTGCAGTTTTTGGAGTTTATTACCTCTACAAAAATTGAAATATTACTAACTAATAAAGAAAAAATTTGTCAATATTTTTTAAATAATGTAGATAAAAAACAAGTTATGAGATATATAACAGAATATCCATCTAAAACAATTAAAAATTTATATATTTTGGGGATACTATGAAGTTGTATCAAGATAAAGAATTATTTTCTCAATTAATAAATAAGATTTCAAAAGAAAAAGGAATTAGCGAAGCAATCATAGAAAAAGACTATTTTGTTAGTTTGATTTTAAATGAGATAGCAAAAGCGAATATAAATATAGTTTTTAAAGGCGGGACATCACTTTCAAAATGTTTTGGTTTGGTAAACCGATTTTCCGAGGATATAGATTTATCTTGTGAAAGCAAATTGTCTCAAAGGGATATAAAATCTATAAATCATAGTATCGTTAAAATTGTTAAAGATTTAGGTTTTGTTTTGGAAAATGAGAAAGATGTTTTGAGTGGTATGGATTATAATAAATTTGAAATTAAGTATCCAGCGCTTTATGAGTCAAATGGTTTAAAGCAAAATGTTATCATTGAGACTGTGTTTAGTATAAACGCTTATCCGATAGAAAATAAATATGTTTCAAATATAATTTATGATTATTTGAAAAAGAATAATTTACTAAATAAGATATCATTCAAGGATGTTGAGCCTTTTGAGATTAAAACTCAATCTATTACTAGAACTTTTGTTGATAAAATTTTTGCCTTGTGTGATTATTATTTAAATAATGATATTTTATTACATTCTAGACATCTATATGATGTTTATAAATTGTTTAATAGCATTAATTTTAATGATGATTTAAAGATGTACATTAAAGAAATAAGAAATTTGCGAAAGTTAAAAAGATTTTGCACTTCTGCGCATCAAAAATATAATATCAGTCTATTGTTAGAAGAAATAATTAAAAAAGATGTTTATAAACAAGATTATGAAAATATTACTAGCCTAATAACCTACGATAATGTGCCTTATATAGAGACGATAAAAATTATTCAAAAAATAATAAAATTTAATATTTTTTAAAGTTTTATATTTTATAAGAAATGGTGTTGATTTAGTAAGTCAGTCTAACGCTATCGTTTAGCTTAATATACTATAAAAAATAAAACATATACTTTTAAATACACCGATGTGTACAACGATACATAGCGGTGTGTTTTATTGTGTTTTAAAAGGTGGTGTTGTAATATAGGGCGGGGATATAGACTAACGCTATCGCGCTCGACCGCAAGTGGTCTTTGCGCTGGTGTCGACTAGAAAATGGTCAAGTACTTTGTATAATTTTTTTTAATGACAAACAGTATATTTGTGTAGGGTGATCCCGCGAAGGTGCGTCCCCTAAAGCGTGGTTGACATTTGCATTTGTGTTTTATATCCTATTGCTGAATGTAATTTTAATATGCGTTGGTTTTAGCGATAGCACTTTTCGTATCTACCCAATATGATGTGGGGTAGTGTTTTTTAAAGGCTGGGCTATGTATTAGGTGATTGAAAAGTGGGCTTTAAGGTGAGCTATTTTCTATAGATAAAGTATTCAAGGTTATTCATGAGTAAACGCATAAAACTGATTAGACAGTGTAGGTCTTCTTTGGTATATGTGTCGTGCAATTTGCACGCAATAGCGGTGGCGAGTAATGCTTCATCGTAACAATCTTTCATATAAATAGACTCCTTATTTACTAGTTTATTCTAAATTTTTTAAAATTGACTTTAAATACATTAATTAACGAAAAAGAATGTTTAATCATACTATATAGAGAATTTAAGGAGGGTATAAAATGATATATTTAGACAATTCGGCGTCCACTTATTATAAACCATTGAGTGTGAAGTGGGCGGTTTTAAAGGCGTTATTTTTGCATACCGCTAATGCGGGGCGTAGTGGGCATACGGCGAGTCGTCGTAGTGCGGATGCGGTGTATGATGTGAGAGAGGTGTTAGCGAAGGCGTTTGGTGGTGAACCTGATAGGGTGGTATTTACGAGTGGGTGTACTGAGAGTCTTAATCTTGCGATAAGGGGTAGTGCGAGAGAGGGCGGTCATATCATAACGACTTGTTTTGAACACAATTCCGTTTTGAGGACACTGGAGTATCTAAAAGAGCAAGGCAAGATAGATTATACAGTCGTTAGTCCAAAATCAAAAGATTTTGTTATAACTACCGAAGAACTGGAGGCGGTGTTAAAAAGCAACACATATATGCTAATAGTCAACCATATAAGCAATGTCGTAGGTGTCAAGCAAGATATAAGTACGCTAGGTAAATGGGCAAAAGAAAAAGGTCTATTATTTTTGGTGGACGGGGCGCAGTCGGCTGGTCACGAAAAAATAGATATAAAATCGCAAAGCATAGATATGCTAGCGCTTGCGGGGCATAAGGGACTGTATGGGCTTTGTGGAATAGGTGCTTTGGTGATAGGTGAGGGGGTTAGCTTAGCACCTATAAAGTATGGAGGGACGGGTACTTTTTCTGAGAGCTTAAAGCAACCAAACGGCATACCTGAAGGGCTAGAGAGCGGTACATTACCGATAATTCCTATAATATCTATGGGTAAAGGTTGTGAGTATGCGTATAAAACATTGGATATAAGAGATTACAAGGAAAAATATCTAACGCAAAAGATAATTAGCTGGCTTAAGGCGTTAGACGGTGTGATCGTGTACACTCCAGATAGTGCGACTAATGGAGTGGTGGCATTTAATATAAAGGGCAAGGATGCTAGCGAGGTGGCTGATATACTAAACGATAAATACAATATCGCCGTTCGTAGTGGTCTTCAGTGTGCACCGCTCGTGCATAGGTTTTTAGGTACGATAGATGGTGGGGTGGTGCGTGCGAGCATTGGTAGAGGAAACACGATAAAGCAAATAGATAAGTTTATACAAGCGGTAAAAGAAATCATTTAAATGGTAAAAAGAAAATTGGAGAAAATTATCAAAAACAATTTTCTTTTTTTGTCACATTTTTTGATGACGCATAATAGTATGTAGTGTACGAAAGATTTAAGATGCGCAAAAGATAAAAAGATATACATAGCATAATGATAAATATAGGAGGATACATATGAGCGGATTATTTGGAAACTGTGGTTGCGGAAACTATGGTTGCAATCAAGGTTGTGACAATGATAGAAATTGCGGTGGTTTCAAGGGTTTTGGCTGTGAAATGGACTGTTGTACTATCATATTAATCTTGTTGCTTTTGACTAACTGCTGTAATTGCAACATAGATTGGTGCACTATTATAGTGATGTACTTAATCTTTAATGTGTGCGGGCTTGGTTGCGGTAAAGGTAACTGCTAATTTGTAAAAAGCTACTCTTGCTATAAAAAGTTAATACCCTCTAGACCTTTATGGTGAGAGGGCTTTTTTATTGAAGCGAGCGAAAATATGATTTATTGTATGTCTTAGACTTTTAAAAGAATGAAAAAGTGAGTGTTTTTTATGGTTTGTAACAAAATCAAACCGCATTGAATAGTATGGAGTAATTAAAACATAAAGGAGGGATATAAATGGCGTGTTTTAATATTTGTAGGCGGTCGTATTGCGAACCGTGTGGTTACGAGTGTAGGAGAGTGTGCCTTGCGGGGGTGACGGGTGCGACGGGTGCTACTGGAGCGACAGGGGTGACGGGTGCGACGGGTGCGACGGGACCTACGGGACCTACTGGTGCGACAGGGGTGGCTGAGTTTGGTTACGGATACTCAGTAGTGGCACAAACTGTCAATGACACTGCGATACCTATCAATTTGACTGCGAGCAACGAAGCAAATGGCGTGACAATAGATTCTTCGGGTAATATCACTGTAGCAAATGCCGGTGTGTATGAGATAATATACGGCGTAGGACCATCAACCGCACAAGCTGACATAGGTATTTGGGAGGGCGGTTCTTTGGTGAGTAACACTCGTATACCAGTCACGACTGAAGGTATAACCACTGCGCAAACGATATTAAGATTGGATGCGGGGGATACGTTCTACATTAGCATAGCGCAAGCGGGTGAAACGTTAACATTGACTGGAACAAACTTGACTGCCTATGTTATGGTAAGAAGAATAGCTGAATAATAATTAAAAAAGACACCTGATTTGAGCGCGGTTTATTTTGCTAAAGGTGTCTTTTTATTTGTATATTGGACCAAAGATTTTGGTGCTTATTATAATAATTTAGAGTCGTTGTATTTATTGCGATTTAAAGTGCGGTTGTAGGTTTTTTATAAATGTGATATTGATACATTTGATTAATGGCTGGTTAAATCTGTATATAGAGGAACTAAGTCGTTTTCGTTTTCCAAAACGAAAAAAGTCAAATAGCGTAGCAAAACATAGTTTTCATTCATTTCGGTTTGCTTGATTGAGTATTTTTCATTCAAAGTATTTATATACTCATCATCACAAGTGATTTCTTCTGTTGGTAGTGCTAATAAATAATATTTTTGCGTATTTGTCAATACGGATATAAAGTTTTCCGTAGATTTATACACTATTAGTCGTTTTACCAAAAAGTCATATTCTATTTTTAGTGCTTTTTTGATAGATTTTTTATATAAGCGTACCTCTTTTTTATACTGTGCGTTTTTAATATAATAAATTATGAATATTATAGCTATTACACCGACGACCACCCAAAACACCCAAAAATTTATGAGTTGCCATAATCCAACAGCGCCAATTATAGCGAGTGAGTATATGCCTAGACTGCCAAAAAAACTGATTTTCTTCTTTTCGGCGCCTTTTTTATGTGCGATAAATACTTGTAATAAATTAATCAAAGAAAGCAGTATCAATCCATAAGCGACTATACCATAAATAACGCTATCTATTTTTGTATTGCCTGTAATAGATAGGTTTACTTGTACGACTTGTTTTATTACAAAAGATAAAATCAGTTCTGAAAGTATTTTTATTAGTTCTACTAACTTCATCAGTTTATATTATCCTTGCTAAATTTTGTAGGAAGGAGCTCGTTTAATGTAAACTCTTTTGATTCGTCATTATTGCAAAGTACGATTTTCAAATCATCCCAAAATTCACTCAAGACTTGTAAACACGCTCCACAAGGAGGGGTGAGTGTACTACTATCTGTGCTAATATATAAGCAAATTGCTTTTTTCAAGTCTTTACCGAGTGAGATTGCGCTAAATACCGCAACCCTTTCCGCGCATACGGTAAGTCCATAGGAGGAATTTTCCACATTGTTTCCGCCGACGAACTCGCCGTTTTCAAACTCAATGCACGCCCCAACTCTAAAATTAGAATAAGGACAATAACTCCTATCTCTCATACTTTTTGCCATATCTATACCATTCATACCGACACCTCTTTATTTATAAAAATTAATTTGTATTATCTATAGAATAGTCTAACAAAAATTTATTAATAAATCAAGTTTTTCATAGCAAATTAATAAGCATTTGTTCGTTATTTCAAAATACTACAAAAATTTTTGTAATCGTTGTGGATACTACAATCTTTAGATAAAAATAAATAATAGAAACTATGTGATGTTGATTTGCTTACAATGTTCGTAAATCAATTTTGCTAACGCAAATCCGTTATAAATAACGGCGTCACAGTTTGAATAAACATCAGCCATTTGAAAATAACGTGTTGCTTTCCTCTGACTTTTGATAATATTATTAAATGCGGTGATTTGAAAAGTAGGTGATAATATTGTTTTTAGCAAAATTTTAGAAAAAATTAATAAAATTGGTGGTTGACTTTTACAAAAAGTATGGTACATTATATATGATATACTTTTTTATTTGGGGGTTTGTATGCTTAAATATGATTGGGTGTTGAAAAAGTTTAAAAAATTTTGTGATGCAAGTGGCGGAGATGTGCAAGAGTTGTATGATGCTGTTAGAGAGGTTATGTCTGACGGGCTAAAGACTAGATTTGCAGTTGACGTGCTTGAATTTTGTCCTATGCTTGTTGATTTGGAGGAGTTAAACAAAGAGGTGATTGAGTGTGAGGATATGGACCTTTGTATAAGACTCTTGAAGCAAAATTGGGTATACGGGAATAATGTGGAAAAGGTGCTACAAAAGGTCGCCCTTTATGGCGGTGAAGAGGACTGTTATGAGGCACTTAGATGTTTAGGGCTTGATAGTAGGTGCGATACTTTAAAAAATGTTAAGACCAATACGCTAAATGGTCAAAAAATAATGAGACATATAAGCGTTATGGATGATAGAGTGCTTTGTAGTAAAAATGCTGAATATAATTTTTATTTAGCGACTATGCTAAGTAATTGTGATTTAGCGAAGTCTATTGATAAAAATGGTCATATTGATATGGTGATACAAAGCGGTGACGGCGAGTATATGTCAAGTATTCTTCGTTTTGGTGGTTGGTTAGACATTGAGGATCGCAAGATAAACGAAATTGTAGATATCTTGTGTGATAAAAAATATTCATCTAAGAATAAATTTGATGCCTTACTTGCGCTAGAAAATTGTAAAGGCAAGCAGTATGTGAATTTTACAAAATTGTATCAATCACTTATAGAAAAAGGTAACCCTTTTTATATATTTGCTTTAAACAAATCATCTAAATATTCTAAAAAGAAAAAAGATGCTTTTGCGTATGTAGATGCCAAGCGAAAAGAAAGTGATGAAATAAATTTAGTCAGTAACAAAAATGAAGAAGTAAAAGACAAAAAAGACGACGAGTTGTCTAGATAGGTAACGAAAAACGCCACGATAGGAAAGTGGCGTTTTTGTTTTTGAAGAAAATCAAAATTGTAAAGATGAAAATGATGATTAAGGATAAAGGTCGTATATTTACGTCTTATTTTTTAAAAAGATTTTTTGCTTTTTTAAATAGATTCTACAATATTTTCTAGTAGTTTACGGAGCTTTTGTTTGTTGTCGTGTGCAGTCTCCAACACTTCTTTATGAGATAGTGGACTCTCACTAATGCCTGCAGCCATATTCGTTATTAGTGCTAACCCTATGACATCCATTTTTAAATAATGCGCCATAGTCGCTTCTGGTATAGTGCTCATACCTACCGCATCAACGCCCCAAGTCCTAAAAGTTCGCACTTCAGCAGGTGTCTCGTAAATAGGTCCTATATTTTGCATGTACACGCCTTCGTGGTATTTTATATTTAGGTCTTTGCAAATTTGCGCAACCTTTAAAACTAATCTAGGTGTATACACTTCGCTCATATCTATAAAGATAGGATATTCTTTAGTCGCTTTCACTCCTATGAGTGGGTTCTTTTGCGTGTTGTTTATGTGATCTGCTATTATCATAACATCGCCAACCGCAAAACTCGCATTCAAGCCACCACTAGCGTTTGTGAGGATGATTGTCTTGATGCCAAGTTCTTTCATCACTGTCATCGGCTTTACAACGTCCTGCATACTATATCCCTCGTACAAATGGAAACGACCTTTTAGCAAGACGACCTTTTTACCCTTTAGCGTGCCAAAAACCATTTGCCCCGCATGCCCTTGCACGGTGCAGGTAGGATAGTCAGGTATATCAGCATAGTCTATCACGCAGTCTTTTTTTATAATATTTGAGACCTCATCCCATCCGCTTCCTAGCACAATTGCGCACTCATAATTATCTTTTATTTTTGATTTAATATATTCTATAGTAGTCATAATCCCCTCTAACATTTTTAAGATGTTGTATTATAACATATAATAGATATATTTGTCTTGAATTTTTACGAATTTTTTTAAAGAATAGCGATTTTTATAGTTTTTATAGAGATGTGAACGATCTCTTTTATTTCTGATTCTTTGGTGAGTGGCAAAAGCTCATTCACTAGGTCAAGTAAACCATTCACAACTTCTTTGTCTAGGGGGAGCGTTAGCGTCTGCACTTTAGCGTTAATATCTTGTTCGCAAAAAAAGCTTTCATACAATATTTTTATCCTTTTTATATTTTCTTGGCATTTGTGCATACTTTCATTTTTAGGGTGTTGAGTCAATAATTTATCTATGCACATATTTACCTTTAAGATAAGCCCCATACAATAATCGCGTTCTTTGTAATCATTTTTTAGTTTGTGCAAATCAGCAGTTCTTTTTAAGATTTGACTATTATTTTTTTGCAGTGCGTATTCTTTTGCCATACGCTCTACTTTTTCAGGACTAATAATGGCAAAATCATTATATTTGTTATCCATATACAACCTACTTTTTTGTTATTCTATTAACTAGAGTACGCTTTCTATTGTTAAATTATACCATATTAGGTGCAAGATTTTTATTTAGGTTTTTAAGATTATATTTTATTATCAAATACACAAAAAATGCTAATTGCTTTTGGTGCAATTAACATTTTAAAACTGTGTTAGTCTAATATAGCTTTGATACGGCGGATACCGCTACTGCTACTTTCTTCTTTTACGATTTTGAAGTGGTGTAGGTCACGAGTGTTTTTCGCGTGAGGTCCGCCACAAATTTCTTTTGAGTATTTGCCCATAGTGTAGACTTTGACTATGTTGCCATACTTGTTATTGAATATACCTAAGGCGCCACTAGCGTGTGCCTCTTCTGGAGACATTTCTTCGCAAACGACATCAATACCCGCCTCGATAGCTTCGTTGACTCTATCTTCTAACATTTTGATTTCTTCGGGGGTGAGTTTTCTAGGAAAATTAAAATCTAGTCTCATCCTTTCGGGGGTGATGTTACTGCCACGCTGTTCAATATCAGGTGAGATAAGATCTCTTAATGCACCTAGTAGTAGGTGTGTCGCAGTGTGTAGATGTGCTGATGCGTCGGATGTGTCAGCAAGACCACCTTTAAATAATTGTTCGCTACCTTGTTTAGAGATTTTTTGATGTTCAGCAAATCTTTTTTTGTAGCCGTTCTCATCTACCTTTAGACCTTTTTCTTTTGCGAGTTCCATAGTGAGCTCTAGAGGGAAACCGAATGTGTCATATAGTCTAAATGCTGTAGCGCCGTCTATGGTGTCAGTAGTCATATTTTTAGTCACTTTGTCAAACTCTTTGTGTCCGCTAGTAAGTGTTGTTTGGAATTTATTAATTTCTTTTGTGAGTTCTTCCCTTATAAAGTTTTGATTTGTTCTAACTTCTGGATATGTGTATTCTGCGTAATCCACAAAAGAGTCACTGACTTTGATTAGGTCTAAGCCGTTAAGGTTTATATTCCTAGCGTAGTTAAGAGCGCGCCTAATAAGTCTACGGAGGATGTACCCTTGTCCGACATTGCTAGGAGCGATTGCTTTTTCATCACCCATAATCATTGTAGCACAACGGATATGGTCGCAAATAATACGGAACGCTTTTTTATTATCTTCGTATTTTGTTCCGCTTAGACTTTCTATCAAGCGAATAGTTGGCATAAATATTTCAGTTTCGTACACAGTCTCAACATTATTGCTGATGCAGATAACACGCTCTAGTCCCATACCAGTATCTACATTACGTTGGGCGAGTGGTTTGACCGGTGTGTTTGGTGCGTCTACCTTAAACTGCATAAACACATCGTTCCATATCTCAAGATATCTCCCGCAATCGCAAGAAGGGTTGCAGTTTGGCGAGCATTTTGGCTTGTCGGTCACATAGAACATTTCGGTGTCAGGTCCGCAGGGACCTACGCCACTACCGAGCGCCCACCAATTTTCTGATTTTGGCAAGAAAAATATTTGGTCACGAGGCATACCTTGTTTTGCCCATAGGTCAGCGGTCTCAGTGTCCTTTGGGCTATTTTCATCACCTTCAAATGCAGTGACCGCTAATCTCTCTACTGGGATACCTAAGTACTTAGGGCTAGTCAAAAACTCATAACTCCAAGGTATCATTTCTTCTTTAAAATAATCTCCGAGACTCCAGTTTCCTAACATTTCAAAAAAGGTCAAGTGTGATTTGTCCCCTACTTCATCTATATCATTTGTGCGGATACATTTTTGAATGTCACAAAGTCTAGTGCCTAATGGGTGCTTTTCACCGAGAAGATATGGCACGAGTGGGTGCATACCTGCGGTTGTGAATAGAACGGTCGCATCGTTTTCAGGGATGAGTGACGCACTACCTATATTTTTGTGTCCTCGTGTCTCGTAAAAGGATAACCACATATCTTTTAATTCTTTTACTGTTAATTTTTTCATTTTTTTGTTTTCCTTTTATATTAAATATATTTTTTAAAATACATCATCGACTTCATTATCACTAATTGGTGTCACAGTGGCTTCAACCTCGTGTTTTGGACGAGAAGGTTTGGGAGGTCTTGTCCCACCGCTAACGCTACGGTCAAGACTTGCTTCGTTCGCGTCTTTGTTAAGGTTTACAAAACTAGTGATTTCTCCACGCCATTTGAGTTTTATAGTACCAGTTTGTCCGTTACGGTGTTTTGCTATTACTATTTCGGCAATATCTTTTTCGCCTTGATAATCAGCGTATTTGTCAGGTCTATTGATAAACATAACTATATCTGCATCCTGTTCAATACTACCTGATTCTCTTAGGTCGGATAGCATAGGGGTGTGGTCTTTTCTAGACTCAACCGCACGATTTAGTTGCGATAGCAAAATGATAGGGACGTCTAGCTCTCTCGCTGCTATCTTAAGTGCACGAGTCATATCACTGATTTCTTGTGAACGATTGTCTTTTGCATTTGGCATAGACATTAGTTGCAAATAGTCTATCATTATTAAGTCTAGACCATTTTCTCTTTTTAATTTACGACATTTTGAGAGAATATCCATTGGAGTGTTCATAGAACCGTCATCAACATATATTTCCAAATTTTTAAGTTTTTTACTTGCTTCTAGTATAGCTTGCCATTCTTCAGGCTCCATTTCACCAGCAAGTGGTTTTGTCATATTGACGCTACCTATAGCACAAAGTTGCCTTTGAATGATTTGGCTAGTTGGCATTTCTAGTGAAAACATTGCGCATTTGTAACCCGCAAGAGCTGAGTTTGTTAAAATGTTCATTCCTAGCGAAGTCTTACCAAACGCTGGTCGAGCAGCTAGTAGTATTAGGTCGCTTCGTTGTAGACCATTTGTGATTTTGTCTAGTGCATAAAAGCCTGTAGTGATACCTCGTAAAGCACCTTTGTTTTTTGCTAGCTCTTCGAACTTTTCTAGCACACTATCCACACCAAGTTTTACATGTTCAAGTGTCTTTTTCTCGTTTCTTTGACCTATATCATAGATTAGCTTTTCTGCGAGCGGAAGTGTTGGCTCGTTGGGATCGTTTTCAAAAGCATTTTCAATGATTTTATTACACGCCATAATCAAGCTACGTAGAGTAGCGTCTCGTTTTATTATCTCCACATAGTATTTTACATTTGATGCCCCTGGGACAATGTTTGTTAGCATTGTAATGTATTCTATCCCGCCCGCTCGGTCTAATAAATCTCCACGGGTGAGTATGTCGTTGAGTGTGACAAAATCAATAGGTTGGTTATTTACAAACAAATCTAACATCGCGCTATATATTGTTTTGTGTGCTTCGGAATAAAAATCTTCAGATTTCAACTCACTCATTACCTGATAACTGATTTCATTATCTAATAGTAGACAGCCTAACACGGTTTGCTCCGCTTCATCATTATGCGGTAGTATTCGTTCACCTTTTTTGCTCATACTTCACTCCTTTTATGTTTTCTTTTGTATAAATTATTTAAATGGATCAATATTGTTCTTTTTCTTTTCTTCTTTTTTCTTTAGATATTTTGGTCTATATAGCATTCCTACAAACACAAATAACAGCATTATCACCGCACTAATTATCCATAGCACACCCTCATTTGCTTTACCCGTGAGTAAAATGTTTGCGACTAGTATAGGAATAATGGATAGCGCTATAAATACCATATAGTATTTGAGTAGACTACTCAATTCTCTCTTGTCCATAATATTATTCTACCTTTATACCACGGACTCTTGCTCTAGCTCTCTCATCGGCATTCAAAATGATTTTTCTCATACGAATGCTTTGTGGGGTGACCTCAACATATTCATCATCACCGATAAAATCAAGTGCAAATTCTAGACTAAGTGGTTTTACAGGAATAAGTCTTAGAGCGTCATCACTAGAAGAACTACGACAGTTGCTTAAGTGCTTCTTTTTGCATACATTTACGACTAAATCTTCGTTTTTAGGGTTTGCACCGACAATCATTCCTTCATATACTTTAACACCTGGTGTAATAAATAATTGACCTCTTTCTTGTGCGTTAAATAAACCATATTGGACGGCTTCGCCTGTCTCGTGGGCGATGAGTGAACCGGTGCTACGGCGAACAATATCACCTTTGTATGGTTCATAACCTATAGAGATAGTATTCATAACACCTTCACCCTTTGTGTCGGTCAAAAATTCGGTCTTGTAACCAAATAGTCCACGAGAAGGTATTTTGAATGTGAGTCTCATACGACTGCGGATAGGATCCATAGACTCTAGGTCTGCTTTTCTTCTACCCATTTTTTCCATTACTACGCCAACGCTCTCTTCTGGTACATCAATGGTGAGTCTATCCATAGGCTCCATCTTTACTCCGTTTTCTTCTTTAAATAGGACTCTTGGCATACCTACTTGAAACTCGTATCCCTCTCTGCGCATATTTTCTATCAAAATACTTAGGTGCATTTCACCACGACCAGTCACTTTGAATTGGTCGGTTGTCTCGCCATCACGGACACGGAGAGATAAGTCTTTTTCCGCCTCTTTATATAGACGATCGCGAATTTGTCTACTGGTAACTAGTTTACCCTCTTTACCTGCAAAAGGTGAGTTGTTTACTGCAAAAGTCATCTCTACGCTAGGTTCGCTAATCTTTACGAATGGTAGCGGAGTCGTATCTTCGGGGGCGCATATCGTGTCACCGATAGAAACCGTGGTAAGTCCTGCAATCAATACAATATCACCGCATTCCGCTTTTTCTAGTGGAACACGTTTCAATCCGTTAAATCCATATATTGAAACTATTTTACCGCGAGTCTTAAGGTCCTCGTTGTGATAGTTGCAGAGCACAATAGGTTGGTTTACACTTGCTGAACCACGAGTGATTTTACCGATAGCGAGTTTACCTACAAACTCGTTTGGCTCGGTCGCTGATACTAACATTTGTAGTGGTTCGTTTGGCTCGCCTTGAGGTGCTGGAATGTGATTTAAAATTGCCTCAAATAAAGGCTTCATATCTGTACCTTTCTCGGTAGGACTAGTAGAACAAATACCTTCACGAGCACTAGCGTATAGGATAGGACTATCCAACTGCTCATCATTAGCATCTAAATCTAGCAGTAGCTCTAGTATTTCATCGGGAACTTCGTTTAATCTAGCATCAGGTCTATCTATCTTGTTGATTACTATAATAACTTTGTGGTTGAGCTCTAGCGCCTTTTCTAGCACAAAACGAGTCTGAGGCATAGGACCTTCAAACGCATCTACTACTAGTAACACGCCGTCTACCATCTTTAACACACGTTCCACTTCTCCGCCAAAATCCGCGTGCCCTGGTGTGTCAATAATGTTAATCTTTACATCGCCATACATACAAGCGGTATTTTTAGCTAGGATAGTGATACCTCTTTCTCTTTCAATATCGTTGCTATCCATTACACGGTCGCCGACTACTTGATTGTCTCTAAAAACGCCACCTTGTTTTAGTAACTCGTTTACCAAAGACGTCTTGCCGTGGTCAACGTGGGCAATGATTGCAACATTTCTAATGTTCTTGTTTTCCATAATAATTTTCTCCTAATTTAACATAACTAAAAGTATACCACATTTAGCCCGTTTTGTCTAGTTGTATTAACACAAAAACTATTGTTTCACGGCATATTATTATACATTTTTTGTGGGTGGCAGTTGAGTAAAAAAAAGATTAAGTGGTTTTGCGCGCTTAATCTTTTTGTGTTTTAGGTTAAAAATTATTCAATTGTGTTTTATTTGTGCAATTACTATCTTTAAACTTATTGTTATGCTTTTTAAACTTTCGCTAATGCTTGATTTGTTTGTGAGCGGAGTCATATTAACTAATGCGTTACTTAAATCTTCATCAATGTCATATGTTTGTTTATAAAGAGTGGAGGATATTATGTTAAAGTGCTGACAAAAATTGTTCATAACTTCTTCTTGTTTTGTGTATTCTTGTTTGTGAATAATTTCTCGTATCTCTTTTAAATAATCTATATCTGGGAACACTTTTATTATAAATCCATCATTTGCTAGTACTCTGTTAATTTCATTATAGTTATAAGGTGACAATATATCTAATACTACATTAATTGATTTTGATAAAATAGGTAAGTTATTCGCATCACAACAAATAGGTATGATATCGTTTGTTAGATAATTTGTTGATAATTCAATTGCTTGCTTAGAAAGGTCTGTTGCGATAAATGTATTTGGTATTGTTAGCATTGATTTGATTTTGTAACTATGAGTTGCTTCACCGCAACCAATTTCTAAAATATTGCATCCTTTTGGGAATGTTTTGTTTATAAATTCACTAATGCTTAAATGAATTTTTTCATACAAACCGCTTAAGATGGCAATTCTTCTATTTTCAAATAATTCTTTGTTGTAGATATCACTAGTAAAAATTTTTGATTTATTTAATAGGCAGGTGAAACCTTTGTTGTTAATATTAAAAGTGTGATTATTGATGCATTTTAAACTATCACCTTGTATGTTTAAACTCTCGTGACATATTGGGCATATTAGTAGTGTTGATTTGGATAGTAATTGCTTGAATATTTCCTTTTTTTTACATACACAATTCATTGTAATTTGCCTCATTTTGATTTTTTAATTGTCTACTTGTTTGAAGAGCCGAAACCGCCTGTGCCACGCTCGGATTTTTCTTGGAGCAGTTCTTCATAAGACACTTCTTTTGTTTGTAGGTCTGGGACTTCTTGCATTACTACTTGAGCAATTGCTTTTTTGTATGGGTAGAGTATGACTTCGTTTTTGTTGTAAGTCACGCCATCTATCTCAAAAGTCTTAGGGATAGCATCTAAGTCGGTCTTGCTTATCACAAAAGGTTTTTTATTTGTGTTGTAGGTCATTATAAGCCATTCGCCACGATACCCAGAGTCTATCACACCGCCTGATTTTTTGATGCCGAGTTTTGCCATACTAGAACGCTCTTCCACCTGTGCGTAATATTTTGGACTAAAAGCGGTCGCTATGCCTGTCGGGATAGGCTTTGTCTCGCCACTTTGAATAACAAAATAATCATCATCAAAGCAAGCGTAAAAATCATAACCTGCATCCTCTAATTTTTTGGTAGGGATGATAGCGTTTGGATTGGTCTTTGCAAAATAGATTTCATTATCTTTCATAAGTACCTCTTATATGTTTTGGAGTTCTAGATATTCATCATAAGTCATTTCTTTGTCTATCAATTTACCCTCAGGAGTAATCTCTATTATCCTGTTCGCTACGGTAGACATAATTTCTTGGTCGTGACTTGCAAACAGCATACATCCTTTAAAATTTATCATACCTTTATTTAGGGCAGTGATTGACTCTAGGTCTAAGTGGTTTGTTGGTTCGTCTAGTGTGACAAAGTTGCCCATCTCTAGCATTGTCTTTGCTAGCATACAACGAACCCTCTCACCACCACTGATAACGCTTGCCTTTTTTGTCGCTTCTACGCCACTAAATAGCATACGACCGAGCCAACCACGGATGTACTCTTCATCGGTCTCTTTGGAAAATTGTTTTAGCCAGTTGTTGAGTGGTAGGTCGCAACCCTCAAAATATTTTCTATTGTCTTGAGGTAGATAACTGTGAATGATTGTCTTACCCCAACGGACTTCACCTGAGTCTGCGGTATCTTCGCCATTTAGGATATTGAATAGGGTAGTGATAGCAAGGTTTTTATCGCATAAAAACGCTATCTTGTCGCCGTGTTTTACGGTGAAGCTAATATTTTCAAAAAATCCTTTCTTTGTTAGGTTTTCCACTTTTAGAATATCATTACCTATTTCACGCTCGTATTTAAAATCAATAAATGGATATTTTCTATTGCTTGGCTTTAAATCTTCAATAGTTAGTTTTTCTAGTTCTTTTTTACGAGAAGTCGCTTGTTTGCTTTTGCTAGCATTAGCTGAAAACCTTGCGATAAAGTCTTGAAGTTCTTTTGCTCTTGCTTCCATTTTCTTGTTTTGTTCTTTTTGTTGCCTTAAAAGTAGTTGACTAGTTTCATACCAAAAATCATAGTTACCTACATAAATATTGATTTGACCATAATCGACATCGCAAATATGAGTGCAGACTTGATTTAAAAAGTGTCTATTGTGCGATACAACGATAACGGTGTTTTCAAAGTCTAATAAAAAGTTTTCAAGCCACCTAGTACTCTTGATGTCTAGGTTGTTTGTAGGTTCATCTAGTAGAAGGATATCAGGATTACCGAAAAGCGCTTGTGCGAGCAGTACCTTTACCTTTAGTTTTGGTTCCATATCTCTCATCAAATTGTAATGCAGGTCGCTAGGAATACCTAAACCTATGAGTAGTGTCTGCGCTTCGCTCTCTGCCTCCCATCCGCCCATTTCGGCAAATTCAGTCTCTAGATCTCCAGCCAAGATACCATCTTCTTCGCTAAAATCTTCTTTTGCGTAAAGAGCGTCTTTTTGTGCCATTATTTCGACAAGTCTTTTGTGTCCCATTAAGACTGTGTGGATAACTGTCTCTTCATCAAAAGCGTTTTGGTTTTGACTAAGCACCGACATACGCTCTTTTTTATCCATACTCACATCACCTTTGTTTGGCTCTATCTCTCCAGATAAAATCTTTAGAAAAGTACTTTTGCCTGCACCATTTGCGCCTATGATACCATAACAATTTCCTTTTGTGAATTTTAGATTTACATCTTTGAATAGCACACGACCGCCATATTGCAAAGATACATTTGTTACTTGTAGCATTTTATCAATTTCCTTTTATTAATTCTCTAAAAAAGAGGTTGTAAAATTCAAACCTCTTTTTGTCCTTATAATATATAATAGCATAACTTAATAAAAATCTCAACCCAAAAACACTAAATATTTTTAATGTTTTAAAAGTTGAGATAATTTTAAATATTGTTGATTTTTTTAGTTGATAGAAATCTAATTTTAATTATTCTAAATTTTCAAAATTACTATAATCAAAAACCTTATCATCAAAAAATTCTTTCAATGACACTCCTAAAGCGTTTGTATTCGGAAACCTAATTACAAAAACAATGCATACACCAAAGTGAAGTGAAACCTCATTTTTGCGGTGCAAAGGGGGTTCACTTCATAGTAAATTCATTTAAATTTCATTATGAAATTTACTTTGAGAATTAACATTAACAAAATTTTAAATATAAAGTTTTGTAATTTACTTGACATGTCACATTTTTATGCTACACTTTATATTATATTAATTTTAATGATTACGTAAATAATGTTTTTTGTATAAGTGATAGAAATTCTGTAGGGTAAGTGGGAGGTGTTAATATGAAAATAGAAGCTAATGGCGTTAATTACTCAACTTCTTTTTCGCATGCACAGATTGAAATAACTGGGTGTTGCAACATGAAATGCAAACATTGTAGAGCAATAAATGAAAAACCGACTTCAATATCAATTGAAAAGATGAAACTGTTTTTAGATTTTGCAACGCAGAATAGTAATTCTAATTTTAATTTAACAATATCAGGCGGTGAGCCATTTATTCATCCTCAATTTTTAAAAATTATGGAATTAGTGAGAGCTTATGATATTAATGAGGTTGTTATAACAACAAATGGTTCCTTATTAAACATAGACAACTTGTCTCATTTGGATAAATTGAATTTTAAAAATTTAACGATACAAATAAGTTTGGATAGTGTCAATAGTAAAATTCACGATGAGAATAGAAATTATGCTGGTGCTTTCGATAAGGCAATCAAGGCATTAAAGATGATTCAGAATTTTGAACATCTGACTTCTTCTGTGAGAATGACTATTAATAAAATTACAATGAACGAAATAGAGGACATGATTAATCTTTTAATGCCATTAGGTGTAAAAAGGTTAGGTGTTGGTGGTGTTATACCAAGTGGTGCAGGGGCAGTGGGTTCTCAACATTTAAAACCTCAAGAAAAAAAAGAGTTCTTATATAATTTAGCATCTCTAGCAATAAAGCATAATGGGAAGATAGAACTTGTAACAGAGGATCCTTTGAAATGTTTGGTTGAACACAATCCTTGGATGAGTTTAGATGTTTATAAATTAGAAAACAATCCAGCTGTCTTTGGCGGTTGCACCGCTGGAATAGATTGTTTTAATGTGAATACAGATTTGTGTATTACACCTTGCTCAGTGTTTAATGAGAAAATTTTATGTTTAAATGACTATAATGATGTGGAAGAAGTTGTTCAAGCATATGTCACAAGTCCTTTAGTTAAAAGGCTATTTAGTAGACAATTTGATGGTAAATGTAATAATTGTAAACATAAAAGAATCTGTGGCGGTTGTAGGGCTACCTCTAACTTCTTTGGAGGTTCTTATTTCGCATCGGATGGGACTTGTTGGCTGGATGATTAAACTGTATATTATCGAGATTTTTAATATATCTTGTTTAATATAAATAAATTGATGGAGGTTTTTATGGAAGTTAAAGTTGTTTTAATTGAAAATTCTTGTGCTACCTGTGGCAGTTTTAAATAAAACAGAAGGAAAAAGCAAAAAGTTAAATCTTTTTGCTTTTTCTTAGTATTTTGGGAGGTAAAAATGAAAATAGAAATAATTAATTTGCAAGAAGATGTGAGTTTGATAAGTATTAATAATTGTAAGTATATTTTGAAAAAATTGTTGTATTGTTTTGATAATTCTTGGTGTAGAGGTAAAAATGATTTTATACAATTTTTAAATAATAACGGAATAAATACACCAATTACTTCAACACTCTCGCTTAAAGATGGAAACTATGAAATACAAAATTATGTGGATGGTGCAAAATCTCAGGTGTTTGATGAATATATATTTAAGTCATTAGCACTTTTTCATAATGCTTCAATAAAATATAAAAAATCTTTTAATAAAAATCTTTTTAATATTGATATTTGTATTAAAAATATTAAGCTAAATAGACTTCTTTTAGGGTTTAAGGAGAAATTTTATACATATCCCATTAAAAGTTTGCAGTTGTTGGAGATCTCACAGGACTTAAAGGCAAGAATACAACAATTAATTGACAATTTGTACAATAATTTTGTAGACAAATATGGTATATCTGATTGTATTATTCATAATGATTTAACTTCAAATAATTATATCAAATTAGAAAATAGTGAGTATGTGTTTATTGATTTTGATTTGTCTATATTATCTTCAGTTTATGTTGATATAGGAGACCTCATTTTCACTAGAAATTTTAGTTTGAGTGATTATAATTTAGTTTTTAATAAATATAAAAAGAGCATATATTCGTATCTAGATGTGTACAATGCTTATAGTGAAAAAAAGGTTGATTTTTATGGCTTGGTTAACTATGCCGCATTAAAGTTATTGTCATATTATTTTTATCTTCATTGCAAAATGAAACCCTTGGACTTCAGTGAACTTCTAGATGTCTTAAATTTTGCTACAAATGTATTAAAAAAACTAAAGACTCAAAATAAGTTAATTTACAAAAATAGTTGACAAAACAAGTTTAATTGTATAGTATATAATTAGCAATTAAATAAGTGGTGAAAGACAATTGTATTATTGTTTGTAGGTAAAAGTTAGTTTTAATTTAAAATAGGATAATTGCTTTAGAGTTGTTGTTTAATATATGTTGTGTACGAATACTGTTTATAAACCTCTCATCATTGTTGTATGATTTTGTCTTTAATGCTTAGATAATTGAGAAAGGAGATTAATATGGATATTAAAGGAATTGATGACGAAATAAAAGTTAAGCGTCATACGATGGCGCATGTTCTAGCTTGCGCTGTTAAAGAACTTTTTGGGAATGTGAAATTTGGGATTGGACCTGCAATTGATACAGGGTTTTATTATGATTTTGATATGGAACACACGCTTAATCCTAACGATTATGGAATAATTGAAAAAAAGATGAAAGAAATAATAAATCAAGATTTGGATATGATAAAAGAAGTCATTTCAAAAGAAGATGCTTTAAAATTATTTAAATATGAACCCTATAAACTTGAACTTATTAATGAGATGCCAGAAGGTGAAGAGATTAGTATTTATCATTTAGGAAATGTGTTTGATGATTTGTGTCGCGGTCCACACGTTAAAAACACCAAGGTTTTAAGAAATATTGCGTTTAAAATAGATAGAGTTAGCGGTGCATATTGGCGTGGTAGTGAAAAAAATAAAATGATGCAGCGTATGTATGTTTATTGTTACGACACTACAGAAGAACTAAAACAACATCTACTCTTTATTGAGGAAGCGTCAAAAAGAGATCATAGAAAACTTGGTAGAGAGTTGGGACTCTTTTCTTTAAGTGAGTTTGCTCCAGGGATGCCTTTTTACCTTCCAAATGGATTAATTGTTAAAAATGAATTGATTAAAATGTGGAGAGAATACCATATAAAAGCAAAGTATCTAGAGATAGAAACACCAATGGCTATGAATAGAAAATTATGGGAGATATCGGGACATTGGAATCATTATAAGGATAATATGTATACATTTATTGCAGATGAAGGTGATGATTACGCAATAAAACCTATGAATTGTCCTGGTGCAATATTGTACTACAAAGAGAATATGCATTCATACAAAGAATTACCATTGAGAATTGCTGAATTAGGTAAAGTGCATAGGAAAGAATCAAGTGGTACACTACATGGACTATTAAGGGTAAGATGCTTCACTCAAGATGATGCTCATATATTTATTATGCCAGAACAATTGACGGATGAAATTATAAATATATTAAGTCTTGAGGATAAAATTTATAATGTATTTGGTCTGAAATATCACTTAGAATTATCAACGATGCCAGAGGATCATGTTGGAACTGTTGAAGAATGGAGAATTGCAGAAGATGGTTTGAAAAAAGCTTTAATATCGTGCGGAAAAGATTTTGTGATAAATGAAGGGGATGGGGCGTTCTACGGACCTAAAATTGATATTCATATACAAGATGCCTTGGGAAGAACGTGGCAATGTGGAACAATTCAATTAGATATGCAACTTCCAAAAAGATTTGATATTGATTATGTGTCGCGTGAAGGTTCAAAAGAAACTCCATATATGCTCCATCGTGTTGTTTTTGGGTCAATAGATAGATTTATGGGGATAATTATTGAGCATTTTGCGGGAGCCTTCCCGTTATGGTTAAGTCCGAATCAAGTAAAAGTTATTACTATTAATGACAAATTTGTGGATTATGCAAAAAATATAAACAGCATTCTTGAGCGTGAGGGTGTTAGAAGTGAAATTGATGATAGAAATGAAAGTTTATCCTATAGAGTAAGAGAAGCAGTAAAATTTAAAACCCCTTATATCTTAATTATTGGAGAAAAAGAATTTGAAAAAGGTGTAATTTCTGTTAGAACGCGAAGTAACAAAGATACGATAGAATATGATATTGATGAGTTTGTTAGTAAGATTTCTAAAGAAATTAAAGAAAGAACACTTGAGTTGTAAAGTAAGATATTTTTCCGTATCTTTATAGTGAAAAATTAATGATAATTACTAGCTAGTTAATATAAGATATTTAAATAACTACCCCTTGTTTGTCACAAAGGGTAGTTATTTCGTTTGTTAAGTTTATATTATTAGTGATTGTTGTAGGTTTAAACTTCTACGTTGTATCTTTCGTAATCTTTTCGTTTTGGTGTCATATAGAAAGCAATATAACCAGCCATTAAGGTCACAATTAGTGCGCCTATATGCTCTTGAGCGAATAGTATTACGTGACCTATATATGGAATTGTAAGATATAAATTTTTATCAGGTAAAATAGGTATTACACGACCTAAAACTTTTGATGGGACAATGTATTCCTCGCTATCTATATTTGGGTTGTCACCTTTAGTCGTGTAATGTTTGATAGAGTTATCCGAGTTGTACTCTATATCAATTATTCTATGTGTATTTACAGAACCTGCAAATTGAAAAGAAATGATATCGCCTACATCATAAGTCTCTTTGTCATCCACTACAAACACAATGCTTTTGTAATCTATTGTAGGTTGCATACTCCAACCTACTACGGTATAAACCTTTACGCCACAAATCATAGATAGCAGTAATATACCTAAAATTATATATACACCCCAAACTAAAACAATTTTAAACGCTTGTCCTAGAGTTATGTAATCGTCATTAAAATATTTTTGATATTGTATAACCATAATAAACCTCTTAAATATTATTATAGATTTTATCAAAAAAATACAATTTTTGCAATTGTTTTTAGTGTACTAGTTAAAAAGTTTTAAGTTTTACATGGGGTATTACTCGTTTTTGTTATAAAAATGAAGTTTAACGAGTTAAATTTTTTTAAATGTCTTGAAATTTTTTGTGATTTATTATATACTATATAAGAAAAAATGTTAAATTATTAAAAGTGGGTGACTTATGAGCATTATAAAAGGTATAGTTAAGTATGCATTTTTGCTAGCACTTATAGGTGTAGGTATTTGTGTGATTGGTATGGGTATAATGATGTTTGGCGGGGTGACTATCTTCGGGTACAAATACTTCCGTTATAGTCAAACATTAGAGGGTGAGTATATCCAAGTAGTATATATGGATAGTACACTAGCTGATAGTATCGGGTTAGGTTTGAGCGGTGATAAGCTTGATGCTTATAACGCTAATTATATAGGTGATTTTGACACTATCAAGATTATTGCGCCTGATTTAGATGTCAATGTTGTCAATGGTACCTATGATGTTATGACAGTCTTTGGTAAGATTTCAGCTAATGGTGTTATTGATACTAGAAAGATAGAAGGGTATGACGAATCAAAAGATTTAGCATCACAAGTTTTCAAGTATAAAAAGCCTTATGTGGAGAACAATACTTTATATATCGTATTCGATACGGTTAGTGGTCTTGTAAACTATTCTAATAGTACTATCAACATAAGTTTCCCTACGCATCTAAGAGACGTTGAAAATGTGTTTGTTGAATGTAGAGACTTCAATGCTTCTTTTAGTGAGAGCGCGGTTCACAGAGTTGGTTCATCTCAAAATGTGGTAAACCCATTTACTGTTACTAATACATTGAGTGTAAAGACAACTAGTGGTAATCAAACTATTAAAGAGATGCTGTTGAATAATATAGATTTGGAGACAGAGAGTGGCGATGTCTATGTTGGAAACCTCAAAAATGTACTTATGATTGATGATGAGGAAAATTCTAAAAAGATTACCGATACAATATTGACTCTTGATGTACCTAGTGGCGTTAGTAAGGATAAAATTACTACCGGTGTAAAAGGTAAGTTGAGCATAAAAAACCAAAGAGGCAATATAAAAGTTCAAGAAAATTGTTTGGTTTTGGGTGGTTGCTATGTTGAGAGTGATTACTCAAAGATTACTATGGGAGATTTGGGTACTGAATGGACTAGTACCGGTAAAACACCTACTTTTGCATATAAAGGTTATGCTAGTTATATCAAACTAAACAATGTGTATGGCGTTGTGTCGATTGACTCTCCAAATGCTGTGTTAAATCTAAATGCGATCAGAAAGAATGAAAGTTCTTTGGGTGAGTTGAGTGTGATTGGCGGTGAGTCGTTTGCTTTGAATATTGACGAGATAATAGGTTCTATCGTTAATGTGGTTACTGAAAGTGGTAATGTAAATATTGGCAAACTAGACAGTAACACAACGGATATCACTACAAAGAGTGGCAATGTCACTGTAGGAAAGCTCTATAGCAGTGCGAAGATTATCACCGATGGAGGAAACATCACTGTCACAGAAGATAAAGGTGATGAGTATATGACTAAATATGCGGAGTCTGTGCTAGATGCTGAGACAAAAAAAGGTAATGTTGTGTTTAACGATATTAGTTCCGCTGTAAAGTTAAAGACTACTGATGGAGCATATTCAAAGGTGAGGTTTGCAAATATTTTAGCGGATTCTAATTTTGAAAATGGTGGGAGTTTGGAAATAGCGCTACCTTTTCAAAGGTCCGTGCTAATCACCAAGGGTGCAGGCACTGCTGATGTGTGGATTTCTAATATACAGTACGAGAAGAAAGATGACGTAGCTTGTAATTATTTAAACTTGACAAGTGATCAAGTGATTGTTACAGGCGACAACGAGGATCCAGCACTTAACACTTACACAGATAATACTGATGAAAATAAAGGAAAAGTGCTAAAAAAGGTGGTTGTGACGACTACGAGTGGTACTGTGAAGATTCGTGATACTGCAAAGTAATTAATTATTTAAAGAGATAAGAGTAGTACAAATTTAGCAAAAGAGTAAATTAATTTTATGACAAGCAAAGTGAGGTTGATTTATCGTGTTGTATTTGTTTTAAATGTACAATGAAAGATTTTGTTGGAATATTTAAAATGGTTAAATAAATGGTTACTAGAAATTTAAATGATAAAATAAAAAACCATTCAGTAAAGATTGAGTGTATCTCAATTGCTGAGTGGTTTTTATTATGATGTGTTTTGCATAAAAGGAGGGATTTTTTTTGCGTGGTGTAGTTTTTGTATTTTAATTAAGCTTTCAAACTGATTTCATAATATATTTGGTAATTTTTTAGATATGCTATAGGTAAGCTGTTTTGAGCGTATGAAAAATGTAAAAGGTTAAACTTGTTTCCCATGTCGTCTATATAGTATTTGCTTACAATTATAGCGTTTGTATCATCATTAAGTCCTACTCTAGTCTTCCATTTAGAGCAAATTATCTCATCTGAAAATGTGCTTTGTTTTGACAATTCGCCATAATTGTATATGAGAACAGTGTCGTATTTATCTACTGAGCAATCTATAGTGATACTGCACTCCAAATTGTTGTATCTCCACGCGGAATATGCTGGAACGGTGCATATAAATGATATAAAAATCACCGAAATAATGAGATATATCGCCTTTGTTTTCTTGCTCAAAGTTGGCGTGCCATAAGCATCAACATTGTTATAATCATTTAAAAACATAGTCAATTGTACAATTAGTCCAAGAATTAGTCCGCAAAAATACGATGTGTAGTGTCCCTCGTTTGTCAAAAGGTCAATCGGCCAAGTGAGGAAAGTAAAAGTCTCAAAGTCTCCGCAACACATAGCAACATAAATAACGGAAAGAGTCAATGCACCTAGAATTATGTTTGGATTATCTCTTTTATTAGGTCTAAGATAAAAGATATAATCTAATAAAACATACGCATACAAGCAATAGTTTACACCTGAAAAGCCGTGATGGTCTATATTTAAATCGCTACCTGTTACAAACATAGCCGATATAAAAGACATTGCTACAACTAGTAATAAGAAATTGACACTACCTAACTTTCGCTCAAGGTATATACCGACCACTGCGAGACATATCATATTCCCAATAACGTGTGTCCAACCACTATGAGAATAATTGTCCAAAAAGGATCTAAAAATATTAGAAAAGTTAGCAAAATCTGTCCATTGGATATTCACATCTCCTGCAAACGTTTCCCAAGTGTTACCGCAAAACTTATATAAGAGTATATTGATAGCTATAAGTAAAATAGTGCCAATATAAAGGTAATTGCGATTGAACCAATGTTTTTGTTTGGTCTTTGTATCCAAAATGCTCATAGGCACCTCCTTTTATTTAGTATATCAAGACACTAAACTATAGTCAAGTAAAAAACATCTAAACGGCTAACAAACTATGTAAATGAAAATATTACAACATTTGCTAAAATAGCAAAAGTAGCGTAAAAACACATTGAACGGCGAAAAAGATTGTTTTCTGATTATAAAAATGGATAATTTTTTTACTTTAATGATAAAATTGTAATAAAAAACTATTTTATTTTGTTGAAATTTGTGGTATTCTAATATATAGAATTGTTTATTTTATGATAGATTAAGGAGTTTTTATGACTAAGACAAATTATGATGCGAAAGACATTGTTGTACTAGAAGGGTTGGACGCGGTGAGACTTCGCCCTGGTATGTATATTGGTACTACTGGCGTTAAAGGTTTGCACCATTTGCTTTGGGAGATCGTAGATAACGCTATGGATGAAGTCAGTAATGGGTTCGGTAAGGAGATAAAGGTTACTTTACATAAAGATGGCAGTGCTAGCGTAGAAGATGATGGTCGTGGTATACCAGTCGATCCGCATCCTACACTCAAGATATCAGGTGTAGAGGTCGTATTTACGCAACTACACGCGGGTGGAAAGTTTAACAACGACAACTATGACTATTCAGGCGGGTTGCATGGCGTAGGTGCTTCTGTGACTAACGCACTTAGCAAGTGGACTAAGGTTTGGGTAAATAGACGAGGAAAGACTTATTATATGGAGTTTGAGAGTGTAGTGGACTCATCAGGCAAAGTCAAGAGCGGTATCGTCAAAGAGCATTTAAAACCTATTGGCACAACCACAAAGAGCGGTACGATAGTGAGGTTTTTACCTGATAGTGATGTGTTTAAAGATGCGACTTTTAGTAAAGAAGTCGTTAGCAAGAGGTTGAAAGAACTAGCGTTTTTAAATAAAGGAGTAAAGATTTCTCTAATAGATGAGAGAGACAACGAGACTGCAATTTATCATTATGAGGGCGGACTAGTAGATTTTGTAAAATACATCAATGCGGATAAAAATACATTGATTTCGCCAGCTTGTATGTATATTGAGGGTAGTTCTAAAGTGATAAAACTAGAACTCGCCGTTAGTTACACCGATGGGTACAATGAAAATGTGTTTTCTTATGTCAATAATATACCTACCACCGAGGGCGGTACGCACGAGACAGGACTCAAATCTGCCATTACAAAAGTGTTTAACGATTATGCGAGAAAAAACAATCTTCTAAAGGAAAAAGAAACAAATCTTATGGGGGAGGACTTTAGAGAAGGCATCACGCTAGCGCTTAGTATCAAGATGCAAAACGTACAGTTTGAAGGGCAAACAAAAACCAAACTCGGCAACCCAGAAGCAAAACAAGAAGTTGAAAATATTGTTACTAATGAACTTAGCAAACTCATAGAACGCAAAGAATATACTAGTGCTATGGAGGCGGTCATAGCAAAAGCAAAGACTGCTATGAAAGCTCGTGAGGCTGCGAAAAAAGCGAAAGAACTCACAAGGGCAAAAAACAGTATTGATAGTTTTAATTTGGTAGGTAAACTCAGCGCTTGTACAGGCAAGAAAGCCGAACTTAACGAACTCTTTATCGTGGAGGGTGATTCGGCAGGTGGTAGTGCAAAGCAAGGGCGAGATAGAGCGTTTCAAGCGGTGTTGCCACTGAGAGGTAAACCGCTAAACGCCGAGAAAAAGAGACTCGACCAAGTGCTACAAAATGAAGAGATTAGGAGTCTTATTAGTGCCTTGGGCGCGGGTGTAGGTGAAGATTTTGATCCTAAAAATTTAAAATATCATAAAGTCATCATTTTAGCCGATGCCGACCAAGACGGAGCGCATATTAGAGCGATACTTTTGACGTTCTTCTTTAGATATATGAGAGATTTGGTGACGGGTGGATATGTCTATATGGGGATGCCACCGCTATACAAAGTGTCTAAAGGGGCGATTGAGGAGTATGTTTACTCCGATAAGGAATTACCTGAGACGATAGAGCGAATAGGTAAAGGTTATACCCTACAGCGTTATAAAGGATTAGGTGAGATGAACCCCGAACAACTATGGGACACTACATTAGATCCTAGAAAACGTAGCCTTGTGCGTGTGGAACTCAGTGATATAGCTGAGGCGGAAAGACTCGTTAGCGTGCTAATGGGTGATAATATTGAAGCGCGCAAAGAGTATATTGCTGAAAATGCAAATTTTAATAAGAAAACCGCTTACGATACATATAATGCTAAGTGATTTTAGTCTTATACATAATACTATTATAAAAGGATAGAGTATGAAAAAATCAAAAAATCAACAAACTACTATGTTGGATAGTAATGGTGAAGCTATTGATGTCAATAAAATCATAGTAAAAGATATAGATAAAGTTTTACACGAGTCTATGATACCTTATGCGGAATGTGTTATACTAGATAGGGCATTGCCTCGTGTGGAAGACGGACTCAAGCCTGTGCAAAGGCGTATTTTGTACACAATGAACGAATTAGGTATGACTCCTGATAAACCTTACAAGAAAAGTGCAAGACTAGTCGGTGAAGTCTTGGGTAAATATCACCCACACGGCGATACTAGCGTATATGATGCGATGGTGAGACTAGCACAAGAATTTAATATGCGTGAGCCATTAGTGAGTGGACACGGAAACTTTGGTTCCGTAGACGGTGATCCTGCTGCTGCGATGCGTTATACGGAAGCGAAAATGTCATCACTTGCACCTGAGATGCTAAAAGATTTGGAAAAAAATACCGTATCGTGGAGTTTTAACTTTGATGATACACTCAAAGAACCGGATGTCTTGCCGGCGGGATACCCGAACCTTTTGGTGAATGGTTCAAATGGTATAGCGGTGGGACTCGCGACAAATATTCCGACTCATAACCTTGCGGAAGTCATAGATGGTACGGTCGCGATGATTGATAAACCAAAAATAACACTTGATGAGTTGATGAAGTATATTCCTGCACCTGATTTTCCTACGGGTGGATATTTGATAGTAGGCGATGAGCTCAAGCAAGCGTATGCGACAGGTAAAGGAAAGGTGATTTTGCGTGCTAAAATCAGTATCGAAAGTAATGATGATAAAAAATCTATTGTTATCACAGAATTACCTTATCAAGTAAACAAAGCAAATTTACTCAAGAAAATAGCAGAGTTAAAGGAAGACAAAGGTAAAATTGCTCTCGCAGGCGTGCAAGATATTCGTGATGAGTCAGATAGAAAAGGTATGCGAGCGGTCATAAGGTTAAAGAGGGATATTGCTCCAGAACCTATTATTAATTATTTATTAATCAATAGCAATTTGCAAACGCAGTTCAATATAAATATGGTCGCTATTGCAAATGGAAAACCTGAGCAGTTGGGATTGATCGCGATATTGAGACATTATATAGATTTTAGGCAAGGGGTGATAGTCAAGCGTACAAAGTATGATTTGGAGGTCGCAAAAGAAAGAGCGCATATTTTAGATGGGCTACTTGTTGCTATCAAAAATATTGATGAAGTGATTAAAATCATTAAAAAATCAGCATCAACTACCGAGGCAAAACAAAAATTAAAAGAGAGATTTAGTTTGAGTGAAAGGCAAGCGCAAGCGATTCTAGATATGAGACTTAGCAAACTCACCAATCTAGAGGTCACAAAACTAGAAAAAGAACTCGCCGAACTCAAACAAAAAATAGCTGAGTTTACCGCAATTTTAAGTAGCGAAAAGCTACAACTCAAAGTCGTGAAAGATGAACTTTTAGCGGTAAAGAAACAGTTTAAGAGTGAGAGAAAGAGCAAGATTTTGACCAAAGATAACGTGGTGACGCCAAAAGAGGAAGATTTGGATATCACTAGAGAAGTCATTGTTGGACTTACCGCTATGAACACGATAAAGGCAATAACTCCTAAAAACTTTGGAATGAGTCAAAAGGAATTTGGAAACAATAGTTCGCTTTATGAGGCGCACAAACAGTTTATCAAATGCACAACAGACCAAACGATTTTGATATTTACCGACTTGGGTAATTGTTATAAGGTGGCGGTGCGTGATGTTGCGGAGGCGAAGTTTAAAGATAAAGGTACGCCATTTAGTAAACTCACCGATGCGGAGTCAAATGAAGTCGCGTTAAAAATGATACTAGTACCTAAGTCTTATAAGGATAAGTTTATCTATATGTTTACCGAACAAGGTATGATAAAGAAGTCTAAATTTAGCGAATACGATGTCGCAAAGAGTAGTTTTGGCGCTATCAAACTAAAAGAAGGCGATAAAGTCGTAGATGTAGCGGAAGACTTTGTGGATGCGGATAGGCTTGTGTTTGTCACCGAAAAAGGTATGGTTTTGGTGTGTACCACAGATAAACTTGATGACACAGGCAGAATGACTAGTGGCGTAAAGGGAGTGCTTCTCGGTGATAATGATAAAGTTGTTTTGGCTCAACTTAGTGATGGTAGTGGCGAGATAGTGACCGTCACTAATAAAGCGTTCGCAAAGAGAAGTATTGTGGCTGAGTATGATGTTATGGCGAGATATCGTAAAGGTCTAAAACTTATTAGCTTTAATGGTGATGAGTGTGTTCAATTTGCTAGTATTGTGACTTGGCCATATACGGTGGTCGTTCAGGATATTAATGGCATCATCGTTTCAAAATACACCGAAGATATCGCTATAGGTACTCACGGCAATAGTGGTAAATCTATCACAAGAAATAAAAATGGTTTGGTGGTATCAAAAGTCGCCATATATCTCGATAAGATTTAGAGAAGATATATTTTACAAATCACTACACCAAGTATAGCGTTCGCTAATGAATATTTTATGTGGTAGCGTAAATGATAAAAGGATAAAGTATTTTTTGAAATTTGCTATGGAATTTACTTTGAGAATTAACAAAATGAAAAAATTTTAAAAAATTTTTAAAAAACTCTTGCAAAACATAAAAGTATATGCTATAATTAAAAATGAGTTAAGGCGAATACACTTTTTACCACCATTGAGTGTATTATCAACCGCTTTAACTCTTTTTTTGTTTTGTATAGAAAATTTATAGTAATTGTATGTCTAGAAGTTTTGTCGTTTTTGATGCTTGTTATATATGAAAATGTTTATGAGGGCAAGGTTTGTTGTGGTGGCGTATTTAATTTTTTACGCTACATTCGTATTACCTTGTAATGCTTTTGCTAGAGCAAAATATTGATTGATTGCACATGCGGTTGTTTCGGCTAGTTCTGAAACAAACGCTCTTTTTGTCTTTATAAATAAAAAATCTTTTGAATTTGATTCTACTATTGCTAAAATACTACTATCACCTATAAGGTGTAGTGAGTCATCTAGTGCGCTTCTTGGAATAGTCCCGCACTTTAAAAATTTTATTGTCCCCACGCTAGATTCGTTACCTAACGCGCTATCAATAATAACGATATGTTTAGTAGGATGATAGCGTCTAATCATTGCGAGGTAATCGTCTATATTGATAGCATTGATGTTGCGGTTTAAATCTCCATACACAAAAGTTGCTATATTGTATTTTGTTTTTAGTAGACTGCCTACCATAGGACCAAAAGCATCTAATAAAAGTTTGCTAGTCCCAAGGCACAAAAAGACAATATCCGTGTTTCCTTGTAATCTTGCATAAAGCTTTCCAGCTAAATTCATAACGTTAAACCTATTCATAATTTCACTCCAAAATTAAATTTGTAAAGAGTCTTTACATTTTTTTTAAAATTTATTATCAAAAAATTTGTCATAATATCTAGACAAATATCTGGTAATGTGGTATTATAAATATTAATAAAATCATAACATATTTTCGGAGGTTATTATGTTTAACACACTAATGTTATGTGAAGCTATGAGCGAGGGTACCGCAAAGACTATCGCCATAATCCTTGAGGTGGTTCTTGCGGTTATAATACTAGTTTTCACACTTAAAGGATTTGTGTCAGGATTTATTGATGCTATTTTAAAGCTTGTCAGTACTGTAGGCGCTTTGGCAGTGGCTATTTTCTGCGCTAGACCGGTGGCAAATTTTTTAGATCCTATTATACATATCGGATCATGGTTTAGTGGGCTTGGGGCAAAGCTTTGTGGCGGTGATGCGTTTAAAGAGGTGGTCAACTCGGAAGAGGTAAGGGCTACGGTATTAGATGCTATTAGTAATTCGGATAATATGGGATTTATAAAGAGTTTTCTTGATAACGTGGTAAACGGTATTGATTTGACTAAGAATGTCACTGCACTAGATGCGGTCAGTGCTAGTATAGGTATGATACTCGGCGTAGTGTTGACTGGTGTTATTTTGTTTTTCGGTGTAAAACTCATTGTTTTCTTGCTAGGCAAGTTGTTTGATAGTGCAAATGACAAACGAGGCGGTAAGAGTGGGCTCGATAGATTGCTAGGTTCTTTGCTTGGACTTGCAAAAGGTGCGGTTATTGTCGTAATAGTATTTATTATAGGCACTTTCTTAAGTTACGCAAAATTACCTGTTCCTCAGATAATGAACAACACTGTTATCGCTAAATATGGATATTATATTGTCGCTGATAAGGTGCAAGAGGTTATAGGAGATATAGACTTTAATTCCTTGATAGACAAACTACTCAAAAACGGCAATTCTGGTGATAGTAGTGAGTCTACTGGTGGTGATACGAGCGGTAGCGAATCTGGTAGCGGTAGCGAATCGGGAAGTGGTTCTGGTGACTCAAGCGCATCTACTGGTGGCGATGCAGGTGCGTCAGGTGACGCGAGTACTAGTGGTAGCGAGTCGGGTGAGAGTGGTGGCTTAGCTGAGCAGGCTTAGGAGCGACTAATGCTTAAATGTGTGAAATGAGACTTTTCAAATGAGTCTCTTTTTTTGTATAAAAATTTGCAAAATTTTACAAACTATTAAAAATAAATATTTTTTTGAGGTTTGTATGGAGAAAGGTAGCGTTGAACTCACACAAAATATTCTAGATAAACTAAATAACAATTCTGATGTCGTTTGCCGAAATCTTTTGATCAGTGGTAAAAAGATTGATGTGGTTTACATCAAAGATATTAGTAGTTATGAGATAATTAGTCAGGATATACTGCTTCCATTATCTAGAGTAGATAAGTTGGATGAAAATGTTGATATAGATTATATTAATAAATCAGTGTTGACCGCAGGAAATATTGATGAAGTATCTAGCGCTGACAATGCGGTGGAGGAGTTACTAAAGGGCAAAACTATTCTTGCAATGGAAGATTGTCAAAAAATGCTCGTAATTGACAGCACAAAATTCAATACCCGTAGCATAGAAGAACCACCGACTAGTGCAGTGTTAAAGGGACCTCGTGAAGGCTTTAATGAAAATATAAAGACCAATGTTTCTATGGTGCGAAGAAGAATGGCTACTACAAACTTGGTTATGGTAGATTTGAATGTCGGCACGCAAACTTCTACCGCCGTGACCGTAATGTATCTAAAAAATATCGCGGATAAATCGGTAGTCAAGGCTATAGTCAATAAAATAAAATCTATCAATATTGATGGTGTTGTGGATAGTAATTACATAGCGGAATATTTACAAAACCGCAAAAATTCAATATTTCAGCAAATAGGCACAAGTGAAAAACCAGATATAGTCACCGCGAAACTACTAGAAGGGAGGGTTGCAATATTTGTAGATGGTTCACCGATAGTGTTAACATTACCATTTATATTGTTTGAGACTTTTCAAAGTCCTAGTGATTATTACGCTAAGCATCAACATTCCACTCTTGCTAGGTGGATAAGGCTTATTGGGATATTTTTTGCGGTAATATTACCGGGGTTTTTTGTGTCAGTGCAACTATATCATTATGATATAGTCCCGCTTAAATTTTTAGTAACTATAATGAACACCACTGCGGGATTGCCGTTCACACCTTTATTTGAAACACTTTTTATAATACTTTTATTTGAAATACTGAATGAAGCAAGTGTTCGTATGCCAAAGCACTTAGGTATGGCAATGTCTATTGTGGGTGCGTTAATACTCGGTGAAACCGCCGTAAAAGCAGGGCTTATCAGTCCGCCAGCAATGATGATAGTCGCGCTTTCTGGGATAACGCTTTTTGTGGTCTCTGACCTAAGTGACCAACTATCTATATTGAGGCTCGGGTTTACACTGCTTGGAGGTTTGCTCGGTTTGTATGGTATTATTTTGGGTGGCGTGTTTCTTATTGCTTATTTAAACACTATTGATAGCTATGGCGCTCCGTATCTTTCACCTTTATCTCCGCACCAAAAGAGTGATATGAAAGACTTTTTCAATATGGCACCTATCACCGAAATGAAGAGTCGACCAAAGAGTTTTCACAATAAGAACACCGTTCGCAAAGAAGTTCAAAAGGAGGTGCAGGAATGAAGTCGTTGACTGTTGGGCAAATGTGCGCGCTTATAGCGATAGGTATTATAAGCAATAAACTTTTACTTTTACCCTCCATTTTGTATGGTGAGGCGGGGCAGGATGCGATTTTTGCGGTGGCTATAAAATTTGCAATAGCGGTGATAATTATATGTTTGCTTATGTGGGTTTTGATGAAAAATCCCGATAAAAATCTGCGCGAATTGATTTCAAGTGTTATCGGTGATGTGGGATATAGAATACTTGCGATATTGATTTTTATATTGTATTTATTTAAAAATTTTTCGCTATTTATGGAAAGTGAATTGTTTTTAGGTTCGACAATGTACGATGAGTATAGTAGACTGTTGTTTTTCTTGCCTACAATATTTGTAGCAGGGTACATTGCTTATAAAGGGCTACAAACATTAGGTCGTACCTGCGAGGCTCTTTTTGGAGTAATATTTGTTGGACTTTTTATCACCTTTTTATTTTCTATTGCAAATCTAGACATATCAAATATTTTACCGCTAGGGACTAGACCTTTTGGCGATATCATAAACGCATTAAATACAAGTTTTACTTGGTTTGGCAATTATTTTGTGATATTGTTTTGCTTGGGAGATGTAAAGGTTACAAAACATTTATTTAGAAAAGTGATGATTACATCTAGTTTGGCTATTTTCTTGGTCGTTATGTTTTTCGTCATATATTATGCGTCATTTGAGTTTACTGCAGGCTTGCATAAGTTTGCTATTTCTGATATTACACAGTTTTCGCCACAAATCGCTTCGTTTACAAAGGTAGATTGGTTCACTGTAATTATTTGGATGATTACCATTGTTTTACAGTGCGCCGTGCAAGTCTACATAATGCAACGTGTATTTGTGGAGGCTACAGGTATCAAAAAGACGCAGATATTTAGCTATGTGTTTTTAGCAGTGTTTAGTTTGTTATATATTTTAAATCCGTTTAATAATTCAAAGTACGTTGACTTTGTGTGTACGTATCTAAGTCCTTATGATTTTATTATTGGAATATTCATAATTGGGCTAACTGTAGTCGCTAGTATAAGATTTTCTAAAAAAGGAGGCGGAAAAAATGATAAAACGACTAATGAAAAATAAAATTTATTTCATTTTTATGATTTGTGTGTTGTTTTTATTTCCTACGGCAATTTCTTTACCTTCTATAGCTAATACTAGTTTGGTGGTGGTGGCTTTGGGGATAGATAAAATTGAGGACGAATACGAGACGTCGATAATGATGCTTGTACCAAAACAAAGTGGTGCGTTCAATCAAAGTTTGGAGGTCATATCCGCAAAAGGCGAGACCGTAAGACAAGCAATGAATCAACTCAGCATCCACACAGGTAAAAAAATAGGTCTCGGGCATTGTGGAATGATAATTTTAAATGATGAGGCATTGAAAGAGGATATTTTAAAGTCGCTAGATTATCTTATCCGTGATACACAGGTGGATAATAGTTGCGTAATAGTCAACACAAATAAAAGCAGTAAAAAACTCTTAAACGCAAATAAAGACTTGCAAAAATTATATGGTGTAGATTCCGCTGGGATACTAGATTTTTTGAGTAATTATGTGTTTTTAGAAGAGGCAAATATTGAAAAAATCATTGACAGTAAATTATCAGGTAATAATGTCAATTTTATGGCATATATGGAGTTGGTTGATGATGAGAGTGACGGCTTGGATGTCGGCAAAAAGAGTGAGTCAAGTGCTAGTGACAGTAGTAGCGGTGATAGTAGTAGTGATAGCGGTGGCGATGGTGGTAGCAGTGGTGGTCAAGATAATGAGGAGAAAGTCGTTAGCAATTTAGGTCAAATAACACTTTTATTAGATGGTAAAAAAGTTGCTGTCGCTGACAACGATATTATGAAAGGGTTGTTTTGGTTGGGGCAAAAACAGAGTAAATTAGAATTTTTTCTATCTAATTATAGCGATGAAAATCTGAAAAATGCTGACTTGAGTTTTGTTGTAAAAGATAAAAGTATATCAAAAGAGTATAAGTTTGTCGGTGATAGACCGGTGATTAATTTGAATATCAATACCTCTATGAAATTGAACGAAATAGTTTCACCTTATGAAAAAGATTTATTTTTTGTTTCGTATGCTGATTATGTGGGTGATACTATGAAAAACGCTATAACGGCTCAAATCAAAACAAGTGTTTTAAATTCTATTCAATTTTTAATAGATAATAAAACCGATGTGATAGAAGCGTATCGTGGGTTTGAAAAGTATCATTATAAAAAATGGAAAACATTTTTAAATTCGCTCACTGATAAAAAAGATTTTTTAAAGGAAATAGATTTTAATATCAATGTAAATGCTACATCAAAATTATAAAATTTTAAAAAAATATGTAAAAAATAGTTGCAAAATAATGAAATAATGGGTATACTAAGATT
>CAYMVO010000004.1:0-71345 GCA_964393975.1 uncultured Lachnospiraceae bacterium | reverse complement strand
GACTTCCGATAATATAATCTATGTGACGTAAAATTTTAAATCAAATTTAAAATTTTTATTGCTATCGCAATTACACAATAAATTGTGTGTGTCACTGATTGAATAAACATCAGTCATTTGAAAATAACGCGTTGCGTTGCTTCCCTCTGACTTCCGATAATATAATTTCTATGAAAAATAATGAAAAAGATTTGCCGGTAGGGATTGCGCTTGTTGACGGTGATACGATATTAGGTTTTTGTACTTTAAGATTAAATCGGTTGAATAATCACCTTGATATAAATCCGTGGTTGTGTAATGTTATGATTTTTGATGAGTTTCAAGGGAAAGGATATTCAAAGATTATGCTAGACTTTGCTTGTGAAAAGTTTAAATCTTTTGGTTATGATAAAGTCTATGTTTGGACTGATCGAGTCCCAGAATTTTATAAAAAGCTTGGTTGGCTCTATGAGGGTACAATTACGAAAAATGAGGGCGGGCAAGGTTATTTATTTTCAAAGATTGTAAATGATTGACTCGTCTAATAATTAATGCGATAGTTTATTACATAAAATATACGAACGTCTCGAGTAGGTGTTCGTTTTTTATTAGTAGCAACGGCTTTTAAGTCAATAAAAAGGTCACTAGCAAATTTTACACCTAAATAAGATATCAGCAAAAAGGGGTAGTGTTTTTAAAACTAGTAGAATAAAACTTTATGCTTAAATATTATTAGGGTGCTTTTTGTCCTTCGTAGATGTTTAGATTTATAAATAATATATTTGCATAATAAAAAATACTATGTTATAATGCTATATAAATAAAATCCTTATATATGGAAAATGATGATTAGTTTTTATAATAAATTATAAAATTAACAAAGGAGTCAAAAAATGTGTAAAGGAATTGCTAAACCATTTTTAAAATGGGCTGGCGGTAAAGGACAACTTATAAATACATTTGATGAAATGTTCCCTAATGAGCTAAAAGAAGGTAAAATAAAAATATATATCGAACCTTTTGTCGGGGGCGGAGCTGTGCTTTTTTATGTTTTACAAAACTACGACATTGAAAAAGCCTACATAAACGATATTAATAGAGAACTTATAAATTGTTATCGTTGTATAAAAGCTGATGTAAATGAAGTCGTAAAACAACTTGCAATGCTTGAAAAAGAATATTTATCCTGTGATGATAGAACAAAATACTTTTATAATGTTAGGGATAGATATAATGATATTCACTTAAATAGTCACTTAGACTTTGAAAAATGTGCAGAGTTTATATTTTTAAATCACACCTGCTATAATGGTCTTTACAGAGTTAACAAAAGTGGTGAATTTAATGTGCCACACGGTAAGTATAAAAACCCTTTGATTTGCGATAAAGATAATTTGTTACTATGTTCGGTTTTATTGCAAAAGGTGGAGATTAGCGTTGGTAGTTACGAGCAAGCGCTAAAAAATGTAGATAAAAGCACTTTTGTTTATTTTGATCCACCATATAGACCACTCATAGAAAATAATTCCTTTGTGAGTTATGATAAAGCGGGCTTTGAAGATGATGATCAAATTAGACTTGCGGATAACTTTAAAAATTTAGACAAAAAAGGTTGTTTGCTTATGCTTTCAAATTCTGATCCGAAAAATACAAACGAAAACGATAACTTTTTTGATGATTTGTATAGTGGCTTTGAGATTGAAAGAGTGTATGCAAAAAGAATGATAAACTGCAAGGCAAGTAAGCGTGGCGATATAACCGAAATCGTCGTTATGAATTACAAAAGGAGAAAAAAATGAAAAGAAATTTTGTGCTATTGTTATGGGTGATATTCGCAAAAACGGAATGGTACAACCACTTGGCTTTGAGGTTATGCAAAGGTTTGTAAATGCGGGGTTTACTCAAAAAGAAATTGTTATAAAAGAGCAACATAATTGCAAAGCGACAGGCTTTTGGAAAACAAATAGCGAAAAGTATAACTTTCTACTTTTAGCACACGAGTATGTGTTTGTGTTTAAAAAAATAATGTGACTATGTTTTGTTAAATAAGATATCAGCAAAAAAGGGGGGCTGATATTTTTTTGGCGATGTGATTTGCAATTAGTAATGAGGCGAGTGTATAATAGAAGCAGGTGGTGAGATTTGTTGTGTGTTTGGTAGTTTAGCGAGGGTGTATAGGTGGTAGTTGGCAGTTAGTAGTTAGTGGTTGGCAGTTAGTAGTTGGTTTGTGGTTTGGCGTATCTAATATGTAGTGTAGTGTAGTGTAGTGTAGTGTAGTGTAGTGTTGGGGTTTGTAGTTAGTAGTTTGTGGCGTAGCGAACGGTGTATATAGTACGTAGTGTAGCGAGCGGTGTATGTGTTTAGTTTAGTTTAGTTTTGTTTAGTTTTGTGGAGGTTGGCGTTTTGAGGTTGATTTATTAGGCGGTTTGTGGTAAAATGTAATGAAGATTTATTAAATTAATTCTTCAATTTATTGCAAAGGAGATTTTTATGCAAATAAGAAGTAGGGCACCACTTAGACTGGGACTTGCGGGTGGGGGTACAGATTTACCTAGTTTTAGTGATTTACACGGGGGTGCGGTGTTTAATGTCACAATAGGTATGTATGCGTATTGTACTATTATACCTCGTGACGACAACAAGATAAAGATTGTAGCTTATGACAATAATAATAGCATTGAGACAGATGCGGTACCTCATTTTGAGATAGAAAATAATAACCTTATACTGCATAAGGGGGTTTACAATAGGATAGTGAAAGATTTTAACGGGGGCAAACCTCTCTCTTTCACAATGAGTACGAGTAATGATGCACCTGTAGGTTCGGGACTTGGGACTTCATCTACTATGGTGGTAGCGATACTAGAGGCGTTTGATAAGTGGCTAGGGCTAGGGCTATCGCAGTACGAAAAAGCGTGGCTTGCGTATGATATAGAAAGGAACGATTTAAACCTTTCTGGTGGCAAGCAAGACCAGTACTCGGCAGTGTTTGGCGGGTTTAATATGATGGAGTTTAAGACCGATAAAACTACGGTGGTGAACCCGTTACGAGTGGAGAAAAAGATTGTTAATGAACTTGAATGTTCTATCATTTTGTATTATAGTGGCAAGAGTAGGAGTTCGTCGAGAATCATTGATGAACAAATCAAAAATACAAAGCAAAACAATGATAAGACGCTAGACGCAATGTACAAATTAAAGGCATATTCCTATGAAATGAAAGACGCAGTATTGGTGGGTAATCTCGTTGGGTTTGCGGATATTTTGAGGGAGACTTGGGAAAATAAGAAAAAGACTTCCTCAATCATTAGCAATAAAGAGCTAGACGATACTATCAATTTTGCTATCGCAAATGGTGCTAGCGCGGTCAAAGTATCGGGCGCTGGCGGTGGTGGGTTTTTGATGCTTTATGCTGATCCTATTGATAGACAAAGATTGATTGACGCGATGCAGACTTTACCAGGGAAGGTGTATCCTGTAAAGTTTACTGAGACTGGCGCGGAGAGTTGGGTGATAAAATGAGTAGATTAAAAGCATTTATAATAGCGGGCGGTAAGGGTACACGCCTAAGAGATATTACAAAAGATTTGCTACCAAAACCTATGGTGATGTTAAAGGGGAAACCTCTTCTTCAATACACTATTGAGAGCCTTAGGTCAAATGGCGTGGACGAAGTGTATATTTCGGTCGGTTATATGAAAGAAAAAATCATTGAGTATTTTGGCGAGGGTGAGCGTTTTGGCGTTAAAATTAATTATATTGCGGAGGATGAGCCACTAGGTTCGGGTGGCGCGCTTTTCTATGTAAAAGACAAAATGGATAGTGATTTTGTCGTGTGTAATGGTGATGCGCTGTTTGAGATAGATATTGCTAGAATGTTAGATTTTCACAAAAAACATAACGCTATAGCGACTCTTCTAACGCATCCAAATTCGCATCCTTATGATAGCGATTTGATAATGACCGACAAGGAAAATAGAGTGCTAGAGATAAATAAAAAGGGCACGGTGCGTGATTTTTATTACAAAAACAATGTCAATGCGGGGTTTTTTATCATAAATCCTAAGGCGCTATATTATTTTGACACAATTAAAAACGTCTCTATGGAGAATGATTTTATCCGCAAACTGATTGAAGACGGCGAAAGAGTCTACGCCTATAAAACACCTGAATATATTAGAGACGTCGGTACAGCTGAGAGATATTATTCGGCGGGAAAAGATATTGATAACGAGCTTCCTATGAAAAAGTGTCTAAAGAATAAGCAAAAAGCGGTTTTTTTGGATAGAGACGGCGTGATTAATGAGTATGTAGGATACTTAAGAGATGAAAAACAATTCAAACTAATCGATGATGTCGCGGATAGTCTAAAGAGATTGAATAAGAGCGAATACCTTGCTATTGTCGTGAGCAATCAACCTGTGATAGCAAGAGGTGAGTGTAGTTTTGAAATGCAAGATACCATTATGAATAAAATGGAGACTCTGCTAGGTGAGTGTGGTGCTTTTGTGGACGGAGTGTATTATTGTCCACATCATCAACGTAGCGGGTTTGAGGGCGAAGTCAAAGAGCTAAAGTTTGATTGCGAGTGCCGTAAACCTAAAATTGGAATGCTATTAAAAGCAGTAGAAGATTACAATCTCGACCTTTCAAAATGCGTTATAATCGGTGATAGCAATACGGATATTATGACGGGTAAAAATGCAAAGATTACGCAAATTCGCGTACCAAATGCGGAGTTGGACGAGGTCAAGATGCCGTGTACTTATAGTGCAAAAAGTTTGAGTGATGCGGTTGATTTTGTTTTAAATAAATAATGAAAAAGTTGTTGCTATATTTGGCAATGACTTTTTTGTAAACGTTAAGCTATCAAAGTTTTTTTGGTGCTAATACTTAAAAAGTATCTAAATCACTAAAGTCTTTAAGTGTAAGGACTTATATCTACCCGCTTTTACAAAATTTTTAGGTGAGGAGGCGTAAAAGCTACCCGATTTTAATGAGTTTACTAATATAATATTGATATAAAAATACAAAAAAAGACTAAGGGGTGAAACCCTTAGCCGTTTTAGTTACTTTGCGTTATTAACTAAAAGAGTCAATTTTGATACTTTTCTACTAGCGTTGTTAGCGTGCAAAGTACCTTTGCTTTGTGCTGAGTCGATCAATGAAATAACTTCTGGAAGAAGTGCTTTTGCTGACTCAATCTCGCCGTTAGCAACTAATGCTTTTAGTTTTTTGCTCATAGTAGCGATTTCGCTCTTGATCATTTTGTTCTCAAGAGTCTTCTTGCTAGTAACATCAACTCTCTTGATTGCTGATTTGATATTAGGCATTTTATTCTCCTTGTGTAATTTTTTAATTTTTATACTAGATTAGTCTATCATATTATTTAAAAAAATGCAATATTTTTTTGCGATTTACACACAATAATTTTGAAAAAATGTAAAAGGAAGTGGTTTTATGGGGTTATTTACTGATTTGGCGTGCGAAAAATGCACGGACAAACTAGCAAAACACAATGATAAACTCAAATATGGTTGTAAGGAGGTCGTAGTAAATATCAATTCGACACGAAAGCAACAAAAGTACGGGTTAAATCGTGGGAATTATTATTTTTTGGAATGTCCAAATCTAAATCTTTTATCACCTATTGTAAGTGATTATATGATTACGCTAGTAGCGTCATATTTAAAAACCACTATCGGCAAAAAAATAAATTTAAATAAACCAAATACTATCTTGGTGGTGGGACTCGGCAATCAAAATCTTGTGTGCGATAGTTTGGGCGCGCGGGTGACCTCAAAATTAATCGTAGGACAAGCGGTGGAGTGCGGGCATAAAATATTATCATTTTGTCCTAATGTGTTTGGACAGACGGGTATTGATAGTGCAAGACTTATCAAAAGCGTTACAGCAAGCGTCCGACCTGACCTAGTCATTTTGGTGGACTCGCTATGCGCGCTTAGTACGGCGAGACTAGGCGTGTCTATCCAGATATGCGACTTGGGGCTAATTGCTGGCGGGGGAGTGGGTGAGGGTAAAACGCTGATAGACTCCAAATATTTAGGTGTGAAAACTATTACTATCGGTGTACCGCTAGTGGTGAAGACTGAGACGATTGTATCGGATGTGCTAAAAACATTAAGTGAGCAAAGCGAATTGCACAATCAATCAATTATAAAAAATATAAATAACTTTTTAGTAACGCCGAAAGATATAGACTCTTTGGTGAGATTAAACGCTGAAATCATTGCGTCTAGCATAAATCTTGCGGTCTTGGGGGTGGATATTGAAATGCAAAAAGCAGTATTGAAATGACACGTTTAAAGGGCGATTTTCATATATAATTTTATGAAAAAGATACTTTTGATAGATAGCGGTGTCGGTGCTATAAGCGTACTAAATGAAATCAGAAAATCAAATAAAAATGTGGACATTTTGGTGTTTGTTGACAATAAAAACGCACCGTTTGGTGATAAGGATAAGGACTTTTTGTGTGATGTCACATACAAAAATATTATAACTTTTTTGAATAAATACGATATAGGACTGATTGTGCTAGCGTGTAACACTTTGACCGTTGGATGTATAGATTTTTTGAGGGCGAAGATTGGCGTTCCTATTGTCGGCACTGAGCCAAACGTAAAGGTAAATGAGCCAGCACTCGCGCTATGTACACCGTTTACTGCTAAATGGTGCAAGGTTTTAAAAGGAAACAAAAACATAACTATTTTGCCTATGGACGGACTATCTACATTGATTGATAAAAATCTTAACAACCTTGATATCACAATTACTTATTTAAGAGACAAATTGAATGGTCTTAGCGGGTTTAAAAACATCATTTTAGGTTGCACGCATTATAGCTTTATAAAAAAACAAATTACCTCTACGCTTAACGGCGAGGTGACTTGGCTAGAAAATAAATTCGGCGTCGCAAAAAGGGTGAGTACCTTTTTGGATGACTCGTTTTGCGGAGCAGGTAAAATCGACTTGATTTTATCTAAAAAAGACGCCTCATTTGAAACATCTTTAAAAAATTTTATAAACTAACCAGCTATTTATATATTAGTAAGCAATAAAAAAAGGGTAAAGGCAAGTGGTTTTATAAAAGATTAGTAATGTATGGGTGTTATAAAATTATTTGTTCAAGCAAAATATTGCGTATAAAGGAATTGATTTTATATTGTTTTCAAAACCAAAATTTTTGCTTGATACACGCACGGTATATTTGGGGTTGTATTTTTGTGTGTAGATTTTCAAACTTTTTGCTTGTACATTATCTGCATATTTACACTCAATAGGTATAACATTTGAGTCTAGTTGAATGACAAAATCTACTTCCGCTTTGCCGTTCGATTCCCAATAATAAGGTGTTAATTGCAAAGAGACTAGTTGTTGCATAACATAATTTTCAGCGATAGCGCCTTTTGCGTTACTTGAGATATTATTAGTCAATATACTTTGAATGGTCATATCTAGACTACAAGCGAGTAAGCCTACATCACTCATATATATTTTGTATGATGTAAAATCTTCATATATTTTAATAGGATAATTACCCTCTTTTACTTTGTTGCAACTATAAACAATACCTGCAGTCTTTAGCCAGTCAAGAGCAGTCTCATAATCTCTTGCTCTTGCGTTGCTACCAATAATAGAATATTGAAATTTGTGATTTTCTTTAGCGAGTTGACTAGGAATACTGCGATAAGTCGCAATTATTTTATTGCTTTCTTTTAGGTCGGTGTATTTGGTCATATCACTGTAATAGTTGCTTTGGATTTCGCTTTGTGCTATGCGGACATAATCGTAGTCTTTTGTGTCAAGATACGCTTTTACCACTGCGGGCATACCACCAATCGCTAGGTATTGATGATAAAAATCTAAACATAATTGATGTATTGGTTCTGCTAAAGGGGTGTTATTTTTAAACGCCTCACTAATAAGACTAATCAAATCATATCTATCAAATGCCATAAGGAATTCTTCAAAGTTTAATGGATACATAGTGATAATATTAACTTTGCCGACAGGAAAAGAAAATTTACCACGATTGATAGCGAGTCCTAGTAGACTACCAGCGGAGATTATGTGATAGTTTGGTTCCTTCTCATAAAAGTACTTTAAAGAAGTCAATGCCCTTTCGCATTCTTGAACTTCATCAAATATTATCAAAGTGTCCCCCTTGTAAATCTTTTGCCCTGATAAAGCCTCTAATGATGTGATGATTTGTGTAGGTTCCAAGTCTTTAAGAAAAATATCACTCAAAGAGGTGTTGCCCTCAAAGTTGAAATAAACAATGTTTGTGTAATTGTTTTTTCCAAACTCAACTATAGAGTAAGTCTTGCCGACTTGTCTAGCACCATATACTAAAAGTGGTTTTCTGTCAAAACTATTTTTCCAATTTAATAATTGTTTTTCAATCAATCTTTTCATAAATCGCCTCCATTCAATAGTACTATATCACAAAAAAAGGGTAAAGGCAAGTGGTTTTGCACGAAAGTGGAACGACTTTTGTGAAAAAACGCCTCAAAATAGGCGTTTTTATGTAAAATGTGCTAAAATAATGAGTTTATAGACATCGTAAAATACAAGTCTAATACATTTTTAATAGATGAGTATGTGCTTACAAAAGGAGCAATTTTTTTGTGCTGAAATTGCGTCAAAATGTTTTTATTTTTGCGGTGCGAAAATGAGATTTGCTACATTTTGCAAGGTTTTTTATGATTTATCTACTCATTTCTTCTTGTTTGTGTTCACTTCTTTGGTTTTTATGTTCTGCTACAAGAACTCTAGAGTCTTGTTCATTTTTTACTATTTCTGTAAGCGTTTGTGAATATGTGTCAAACATATCTTTATTATCACTTTTACTAGAAATTGGTAAAAAGTGTCTAACTGAGTCAATATCAAAAGTATCAAACTCATACAGCATAAATTCAGGGTGATTATCCAAGCACTCTTTGACTGTTTTTTCTATATAAGGAATGCTGATTTGTATCAATTCTTGAATTTTATCTTTATTTATATCATAAAATTCCCCATCTTTTTGCCATATTTTTTTAAATGTTTCTTCTTTTTCTCTAACCTTTAGCCAATATTCTTGTGACTTATATACATGTTCTAATTCATTATCTACTTCAACAAGTTTGGCTTTTTTATGAAAATGAAATCCTTTTTGAAGTCTATCTTTTTTTGATAAAATCTCACTAAGGACATCGTCAAAATGGCAAGTATATCTTATATAGGTGTTATAACGCTCTGGATTAAAACGCCAATCTGCATAAATTTCATCAGAACCACTCTTAGGACCATAGTTACTTTGAAATGCCCATTCTCTTTCTTTGTCAAAAAAAGTTTCATTATTCTCTTCTATTTCGGTGCTTATCTCTTTCACTCTTTCATCTTCGCTCATAAGATTGCGAACTTTACGAAAAAGTTCACCATATAAAATATCTGCCACCTTTGTATATTCTTGACGTTTTGCATAATTACCAATTCTCAAATATCTCAAACTTTCTCTCATAATATCCTCTCTAAATAATAATCTTTATCATTGATACAATTTTATTATACAATAAAATATAAAAAAGTCAACATCAAATTAGCACTTTTGAAACTAGCAAAAAATACTCCATTGCTGAAGTATTTTAGACCAAAAATGATTGTTTTAAAACATTTGACTTTAACGTAAAATAGAGCAACTAGTATACTTTGATAGTTTGTTTTAGGTCTTAGTCTATTATTTCCACGACAAGAGGCGGAGTGGTGGTGTTTTGCGAGTCTATTTTGATAAGATTATTTAGTTCGGTTTGGACAAAGTCTAGTTGCGAGTCTTTTATATCGTAACCCTCAGCTATCACCGTATCTTTTGTGACATAATCACCGATGTGTACTAAAAGCTTGATACCGACATTTGTATTTATACTATCGGTCTTATTTTTTCTACCGCCACCTAAATCATTTACCAGCAAACCTAGTTTTGTAGGTGTGATAGCGGTGATGTAACCTTCTTTTTGTGCCTTGAAGGTCGCATTTGGGGTGAGCGTCTTATCAAAAAACTCAACGCTACCACCTAAAGCGGATATGATTTCTTTCAATTTGTCTAACGGCGCACCGCTAGCAATCAACTCGTCAAATTCCTCTCTACTAGTCGTCATACCAGCGTGCTTTAATATTTCTCTATAAAGCACGAAAACCAAATCGGTCAGTCTACCTTTTTCGCCTCTAAGCACACCTATTGACTCCATAGTCTCAAGGGCGCAACCGACAGTATTTCCTAGAGGTGCGTTCATATCACTGATAACGGCGCTAGTCTTTTTATTGTGCGCTCTACCTATCTCAATACATAGTCTTGCCAAGTGTCTTGCTTCCTCGTTATTTTTCATAAAAGCGCCTTCGCCGACCTTTATATCTAGCACGATAATATCATTACCTGACGCTATCTTTTTACTCATAACCGAACTCGCCACAAGAGGAATGCTTTGTACTGTAGATGTAGCGTCTCTAAGGGCGTAAAGCTTTTTATCAGCTGGTGCGAGATTTCCCGTTTGCGACACAATCACGCCACCGACACGCTCCACGATTTTACAAATCTCGTCCGCTTGTCTATCTAGTTTGATGCCGTCAAAGACAGATAGTTTGTCTAGTGTCCCGCCCGTATGACCTAGACCACGACCGCTCATTTTAGCGACTTTTAGCCCTTTGCACGCAAGTAGTGGTACCAAGCAAATAGATGTCGTATCACTCACACCACCTGTGGAATGTTTGTCTACTTTTATACCGCTAATGCTAGACAAATCAAGCGTATCACCCGACTCAATCATAGCGTTTGTGAGATAGACCGATTCCTCATCATTCATACCATTTATGCAAATCGCCATAAGGAGTGCGCTTGCTTGATAGTCTTGTATATCTTCATCGACGTATCCTTTTATAAAATAATTGATTTCCTCTTCGCTCAAGGAAAGTCCATTTCTCTTTTTGTCAATAATTTGTAAAATGTTCATAAATCCTCCTATGTGTATATATTAAAATATTATTATTTTAAATGCAACTAATTTTTTAAAAATATTTGCGTAATTTTTTAATATATGTTATGATTAAATATAAGGAGATATTTATGCGAGTATTAGTGCAAAGAGTGAAAAGTGCCAAAATAACCATAAACGGCGAGTCTCAGTCAATGGGTGTAGGACTAATTGCGTATGTAGGATATGGTAGTGGTGATACAGATAGGAACGAGTGGCTAGCAAATAAATTATGCGGGCTTAGAGTGTTTGAGGAAGATGAAAAAATGAATTTGTCTATCTTGGACGTGGGCGGTACTCTAATGCTCGTGTCAAACTTTACGCTTTGTGGTAACGTGCAAAAAGGTTTTAGACCGAGCTTTGATGGTGCGTTGGCGTATAAGGAAGCGGAAGGGCAATTTTATGATTTGGTGGATAAATGTAGCGAAAGGGTGCCGGTGGTGTCTGGCGTATTTGGTGCGGATATGCTGATAGAATGTGGGGTGGACGGACCGGTCAATATTATTATTGAGTGATTATAAAAAATTTTTAAAAAATCTATAAAATATTATAAAAATCATTGACAAATGCGTTTATTTTGTGTATAATACCCTTGTAATTTTAAAAACATTGTAGGGCTTAAGACAGTAAGCGGTCACCTTTGACCTTAAATTGCGCTTACCGAGGTTCGCTATTAGGAGATTGTAAAAGACTCTTGCGACCACTCACGCAATGCAAGAGTTTTTTTGTTGCAACTAAATAGGAGGTTTTCTAAATGAGCGTTATTCGTGAACAAAAAGAAGAAATTGTAAACGAGATAAAAGATAAAATCGGTAGAGCAAAGTCTGTAGTTTTTATCAATTATCAAGGTATCAATGTTGCAAACGACACCGCACTTCGTTGCGAGTTTCGTGATAGCAATGTAGAGTATCGTGTTTACAAAAACCGTTTATTGCTTCGTGCGTTGAATGAATTGGGTATCGAAGGCTTTGATGATGTATTGCAAGGCACTACCTCAGTAGCATTTGATTACGAGGAAGAGACAAACGCCGCTAGAATAGCTTATGAGTACGAGTCTAAGAAAAAGGCTTTGACTCTTAAGTGCGGTATCTTAAACAACGCTAGAATTGAGAAAGATTATGTGACTAGGTTGGCTAAATTACCTACCAAACCTGCACTTATCGGTCAATTGCTTAGCGTACTTAATGGTCCAGCTCGTGGACTTGCTGTTGCTCTTAATGCAATCGCAGAGAAAAAACAAGAAAATAATTAAAACAAATTAAATTTTAAAGGAGAAATCAAAAATGGCAGATTTGAACAAAATTGTTGATGAAATCAAGGAACTTTCTGTAGTGGAAGTTAGTGAGTTAGTAAAAATGTTAGAAGAGGAGTTTGGTGTTAGTGCCGCTGCTCCAGTTATGGTAGCTGGTCCAGTTGCTGGTGCTACTGAGGCTACTGAGGAAAAATCAAGCTTTAACGTAGTATTGAAGGCAGTTGGCGACAAGAAGATTGACGTTATCAAGGCTGTTAGAGATATCACAGGACTTAGTCTTGGTGAGGCTAAAGCTTTGGTTGAGGGCGCTCCTAAGACTGTCAAAGAAGGTCTTCCAGCTGACGAGGCTAAGGCTATTGAGGCTAAGCTTAAGGAAGCAGGCGCTACTGTTGAATTGGCATAAGTAGAAAACCTATTTAAAACTTTTTGGTCTAGTAAAGGCTAAAAAGTTTTTTTGTGTGCTTAGTGGCTAGGCGTGAGATAGTCGTATTTTTAATCAAAATCACAATAAAAATAACTCTAAGTAATAAATACTAATGTATCAAAAAATAAATTTTATAAAAAATATTAAAAATTTTTTTAAAAAACAGTAGACATTTGACAACTATATCTATATAATAGCATAAGTAAGTTTTGAGAATAAGTTTTTATCTTTTAGATTTACTTAAACACTGTTGTTGAAGGAGATAACAATGAAAAAAAATGTTTATATTAGATGCCCTAGATGCGAATTGAATTATATTCAAAAAAAGGATAAACTTTGCAATGTTTGCAAGAGTGAGCTTGAAGCAAGAGGTGATATGTATAATGAATTGGATATGGAACTTTGTCCTATTTGTCATACAAACTTTTTAAACGCAGATGAGCAAATTTGTGAGTCTTGTCGTGAGGAGTGCGGATATGATTTTGAGTACGATGACGATAGAGAGTGGCGTCGTTATATTAGCGAAGAAGAAGAGACTGAGAGCGAAAATGAGGAAATCGGTGAAAACGCTAGCGTTATAGATATTGAGGATGACCATATTGATTATGACGATGACGACTTTTTAGATTTTGGAAAAGACCTTGATGGAGAGTCAATGGAAGGACTTGATATGGACGATTCCAGTTTTGACGAAGAGGAAGACAACGAGTACAAAGACGATGAGTACAAAGACGACTTCGACGACTATGGCGACGATGAGTACAAAGACGACTTTGACGACGAAGATGATAAAGATTAATCTTTTTTGTGAGGAGGTTTTGCTATGATATATGTAGGCTCTGACCACGCAGGGTACGAACTAAAGTGTGCTGTGTGTGAATATTTAAAAGAAAACGACCTTGAATACGAGGATGAGGGTACGTATAGCCTTGATAGTGTTGATTATCCACTGATCGCAAAAAAAGTTTGCGAAAAGATAAAAGAGGGTGATAGAGGTATCTTGATTTGCGGTACGGGTATAGGGATGAGTATTGCTAGTAATAGATTTAAGCATATCCGTGCGGGACTGTGCTATGATGCGATGAGTGCAAAGCTCACTCGCAATCATAACAACGCAAATGTGCTAGTCTTAAGAGGGCGTAATCAAATCGCTAGCGACTCACTTGAGATAGTGAAGACCTTTTTGACAGAGTCTTTTGAGGGCGGTAGACATCAAAGGCGTGTCGACGAGCTAAGAGAACTATAAGATAGAGGTGTGCTATTTATGGCGCACCCTTTTTTTGTGATAGATATGAGGTGATTTATTTTTCATCGTTATGGTGTGATGTTTTTTTGTTAGGTCGAAATTTTAGTGCGTAAACTAGATAAATGTTTAGTCAATTTTGGCTTACGGGAAAGTTTAGCTAAAGATGTTAAACCAATCAAAATCGACCTATATTATTTTTTACTCATTTAGTTTGAGTATATCATAAAATTTAGAAAACTTTAAGACTGTGCTTTATGATTTAATCAATTTTCATTGGCTTGCTTTTTGGCATTGGTGTATAATCTAGAGGTGGTGTGTTTTGATTTTTACTTGGAGAGTCGGTTGGTCTATCTGAATATGTGCTATTTTGTGCGCTTGTATCATTGCTTTTTGTGCGTAAATCTTTTTCAAGGTCTAAGATGTCTTTGCGAATATCATTTGCGGTTAGATTGATTTTATTACTATTAGTTATATTTTCGTCGCTATTAGTAGGTGTGTTTATGGCGCCTTGCGTGTTTGCGTTTTGGTTATTTAAACTATCTTGCGTAAGGTCGATTTCACTAGATGTGTTTTGATTTTCGGTGGTGGTGTCTTCATTTTGATTTATATAAAACTCCGCCTCGACACACGCAATGACTTTCATACTCGCTGTAGGGTATATGTCGCTAACTCCTTTATGCGCAAATAACGCATTGCATCTCTTAGCGCTAATAAATGAACATTGTTCCTTTATTCCCTTTATACTCACGCTCTCACCTTGTGCTAATGTTGTGGCTTTTTCGGTCGCACTCTCTATAGCGAGTCTTAAGGCGTCATACAAGGCGGTTTGTTTGTCGCTATAATCTAGACTGACACCGTTAAAACTGGTAGCGCCGTTATCCATAGCGCCATTAATTAGCGTAGATATTTTAGTGAGGTCAAAAGTATAAAAATCTATACAATTACACACCTTATACCCTAAAGACTTTTGCCCGTTGGTAAAAGTCATTATGTTGTGGGCGTGGTAGTTTTTTGTCGTGATGTCATCTTTTGCGATGCCGTTTTGCTGTAGATAAGACACTATGTTATTTGTTTTTTGCGTATTGTCGGCGTTTGCGGTGTTTAGATCTTCATTGAATGTTTCTACGCCAATACGCACGCACGCTTTATCTGGCGATATATCGACTTCGCCTACGCCGTTTACGGTGATAGTGCTACTTTGCACCTCACTAGCAAAACAAGTCGCATTTTGGCTGACATCTAATAAAAGTGCTACACATAAAATAAATACTGCAATCAAACTTAATTTTTTCATATAATTATCCTTTTTTTTAAAATTCAAATATATATTGTGACAAATTTTAAAAAATATTTATATCTTAAATAAATTTTTTTAAATAGTTTACTTTATGATATTTATATGTTAGAATAATATATATAGTTGAGGTGTGGATATGATGAAAATTTGTGAAGAGATAAAAAACGCCATTATGGAAGATAAAGATTTGATATCAAAGGCTAATAATATTGATGTCGCAAAAAACGGTACTTTTTTTGATATTGAAAAGTGTATAAAGAGTCTAGAGTGGACAGAGAATAGTTTGTCTGATTGCGTGGCGCCTACTGACAAGACGAATGGCAATACATTTATACAAAAGTATGTACCTTATGATTGCGTCGGTATTGCGGTGCAAGATAATGACCTTTTGATGATAGTCTATGCGGTGGCTAAAGCTTTGACGAGTGATGTAAGCGCGTGCGTGTATTTGAGTGCGGATAAAAATGTTACTGCTAGCGCTTTTGTATTGGGTATTATGGGGAGAGTGGCTACTCAGTTTGGGCTAAATGTCAGCATCGAGACCGACAAAGAGCGCTTTGAAAATAGTTTGGATAGATTTGATAATGTACTAATCATAGGAAGTGGAGCATTTTATAATAGCTTTAAAGGTATTACTTTTAAGGAATATATCCCTTATGGTGTCACCGATGTGATATGTTTGGACAAGTCCTTATATAATGAGTTGCCGAGTCAAATGAAAGATGTAGTTCTTTATACAAATTTCAAGTGCAAAAAGGCTAAAAGTCGGGTGAATGATGTCGAGGAGGCGCTAAAAATGATAATGCTTTCAGGCAATAGATACAAGACTATATTGTTATCACATAATAATGGTGATATAGAATATTTCAAGGCATACGCAAAGAGTGACTATGTCTTGGTAAATGTCTATAATGAAGAAAATGAGGTATCAAATATATCACAACATAGTTTTATGAAGTTGGTTAACTATTTGATTTAAAAAGGGCGGTGATAAATGCTCCTAAAATTTATTTATCCGAATTAGGTTCCGTATCTATAAAAAAAAAGAGTTTTCATCTATTAAAGAGCTTATGACTTATTACATAGACGCATTGAGTTATAAGAAAATGGATTTAAAAGGCATCAGAGAAAAGATAAATATTGAAAGGTATTCCTGTAATGCAAAATAGGTGGAATGGAGAAATAGACTGGAATATTCCAAAGAAAGAAAATGAAATATCAAAATGACTTAAAAGTACAAAATGAGAAGATTGAATGACAAATTTTTATGTGATATATTGCTATTATTAGTCAAAATGATATATGGACGAAATGAAAAGCTAGCTAAAAAGTAAAAATTTGTTTAAGTATAAGGCTAAAAATAAATGATTAAAATAAAAAATTTATTTAAAATTTACAAATCACAAAGTAATGAAGAATTTATCGCAAAAAAAGACATTACTTTGTCTTTATACAACGAACTTTTTGATGAAATTACATATCCAAAATAGCGTTCTTATTTTTCATATAATGAGCAAGGCGAACAAATTTGTACATATAATTTTAATCATATAAATGAGAAAATAACGTTTTCGGTCAATCAATTATCTTTAAATAAAGACGTGTATAAATTGAGTGATAAAAAGATTGTGGGAGTGGACAGTCACTGAATGAGGTAGCTGAAGTGAGTGTTTTAAAAAAAATAAATCATTTTATTTGCTAATAAGTTAAAAAGGTCAATATATTTTTACTAATTTAGTTGTAAAAATTTGGATTTTGTGCTAAAATATGGTTATAATAATTTTATGAGGTGAAAAAGTATGAGTATGAATATGAATACAATTTGGCATAATATTGATGATAAGCGTATCACAAAAGATGATTTTATTGCCGTGATTGAGATCCCAAAAGGTTCAAAGAAGAAATACGAAATGGATAAAGAGACTGGTTATATGATACTAGATAGGATTTTGTACACTAGTACACATTATCCTGCAAACTATGGTTTTATTCCTAGGACTATGAGTGAGGATGGTGATCCTCTTGACGTGTTGGTGCTTTGCTCTGAGAGTCTAGACACTGGTACTATGGTGAGATGTTATCCTATTGGAACGGTTACTATGATTGATGATGGCAAGAGTGATGCTAAGATTATCGCTATTCCTTTCAAAGATCCTCTATACAATGAGTATAAGAGTATCAATAGTCTTCCTAAGCACGTCGCATCTGAAATGGTACACTTTTTAAAGGTGTATAAGGAGCTAGAAAACAAGGTTACCGAGGTCAAGGAAATGGAGGGCGATGAGGCAGCGCGTGAGGCGATTCAAGACGCTAAGATTCGCTACAAACTTGAGTTTGGCGGTAACGAGGAAAACTAGTCTTTTTAAGGAGTAAATATGGATTTTGAGCTTATCACGAGTATGACGCCATCGGGCGACCAACCGCAAGCGATTGAAAAGCTTGTGCGAGGGTTTGAGGATGGTCTCAAAGCGCAAGTCTTATTAGGCGTTACCGGTAGTGGAAAGACTTTCACTATGGCTAATGTAATCGAAAAGCTTAATAGACCTGCACTCGTAATCGCTCACAACAAAACTCTCGCTGCTCAATTATGTAATGAGCTGAGGGAGTTTTTTCCTAATAATAGGGTAGAGTTTTTTGTGAGTTATTATGATTATTATCAGCCTGAGGCGTATATCAGTAGTACGGATACCTACATTGCAAAAGACCTAAGCATAAATGACGAGATAGACAAACTCCGACATTCTGCGACTAGTTCGTTACTTGAAAGGCGTGATGTCATAGTGGTGGCGTCGGTGAGTTGTATATATGGTTTGGGTGCTCCTGAGGAGTACTACAATCTGCATTTGTCTTTGCGTGAGGGAGATGAAAAACCTCTAAAACAGGTTATGCGCAAACTCGTTGAAATACAATATCAACGTAACGATATTGATTTTGATAGGGGGTGCTTTAGGGTAAAGGGGGATACTATAGACATTTACCCAGCGGGAGCGGATAATTTTGCGTATAGGATAGAGTATTTTGGTGATACTGTGGAGGCTATTTTTGAGATAAACCCTCTCACGGGTAAGGTGAAATCAGCGCTTTCTCACGTGGCGATTTTTCCTGCCACTCACTATGCCATAAATAGTGATAAGACCGAGACCGCGCTAAAGCAAATAGAGGAAGACGCGGTCAAAATGAAAGAGTATTTTTTGAGTAATGAGAGATACATTGAGGCGCAAAGAATTACCGAGCGAACCAAGTACGATATTGAGATGATTAGAGAGGTCGGATATTGCTCAGGGATAGAAAATTATTCTAGATATTTTGACGGGAGGAGCGCGGGAGATCCACCGTATACGCTATTAGACTATTTTCCGAAAGATGCGATTGTACTCATTGATGAGAGTCATATTACGTTGCCTCAAATTAGGGCGATGTATGCGGGGGATAAGGCGAGAAAGACTTCGCTAGTTGATTATGGGTTTAGATTGCCGTCTGCTTATGATAATAGACCGCTAAATTTTGATGAGTTTTTAGCGAGAATTGGGCAAACACTTTTTGTGTCAGCTACTCCGCAAGAGTTTGAACTGGAGTATTCAAACCACGAAGTCACTGAACAAATCATTAGACCGACAGGGCTACTAGATCCCGTTATTACAGTAAGACCTAGCGAAAGTCAAGTGGACGATTTGACGAGCGAGATTTTTGGCGTGGTGGAGAAAGGTCAAAGGGTGCTCGTGACTACGCTCACAAAAAAAATGGCGGAAAACTTGACCGATTATTTGGTTAAACACGGTATCAAAGCGTGCTATATGCATAGCGATATTGATACTTTGGAGCGTGTGGAAATAATCAAACAATTTAGACTAGGTAAATACGATGTCATTGTCGGTATAAATCTTTTAAGAGAGGGACTTGATATGCCGGAGGTGAGTCTAGTCGCGATATTGGATGCTGATAAGGAAGGGTTTTTAAGGAGTACGGGAGCACTGATACAAACTATTGGTCGTTCCGCTAGAAACGCTGAAGGGAGAGTCATTATGTACGCCGATAATATCACCGATAGTATGAAACGGGCAATATCCGAGACCGAAAGGCGTAGAAAAATACAAGATGAGTACAATAAAGAACATAATATCACACCTAAGACTATTATAAAAGGTATCTCAAATACGCTTGTTATCACCAAAAAAGATACACCTAAAAAGAAATTGAACAAAAAAGAAATTGATGATGAAATCAATAATTTGAGGGAGTTAATGAAGATTGCTACTGATAATTTAGATTTTGAAAGGGCTATTGAAATACGAGATTATATAAACGAACTAAAAAATAAAAAATAGTAATGTTTATGGTGGGGATTTAAGAATTTTAAAAAAGTTGACAAAATTATTTTTTTAAGATAGAATAAATTTGTGATATTTATTAGAAAAATTTTAATTTATGGAGAGAGTTATGGGAATAATTGTTTATGGTTTTGCTGGAACGGGTAAGACAACTTTTTGCGGAAAGTATAAAAACGCTCTTGATTTGGAAGAGTCAAGGTATAGATATTTAGATTTGACTAATGAAAATGTCGAGGATAGAAAAGGGTTGCAAACAAAAATCAATCCTGATTTTCCAAACAATTATTTTTCAGCGATTAAAGAGGCTATTAAAAAATACGACTATGTTTTTGTGAGCTATAATGCGATAGATTATTGCAAAGACCAAGGACTCGACTATTTTTTAATATTCCCTAATATTCATAGCAAAGAGGAGTATTTGTGTAGATATCTTAAGCGGAACAATTCAAAACAATTTATTTGCAATATGTCAAAACAGTTTGCTCGTTATATCTTGCGAGAAAGTGATGACGCTTATGCCGAAAAAATACTATTTTTGAATAAAGGCGAGTATATTGAAAGTGTGTTTAAAAGGATAGGACTCATAGAGGGCGAGACCTTATTGCCGTATATTAATGAAACAATTTCAGTAGTTATACCTATTTATAATGGCGAAAAGTTTTTGCATAGAATGTTAGATTCGTTAATTGCACAAACATATAAAGATTTGCAAGTTATTTTAGTAGACGACGGCTCTAGAGATGCGAGTAGAGAAATTTGCGAGAGATATTGCAAAGATAACAAAAATTTTACTTATGTTTGGAAAGAAAATGGTGGCGTTTCTAGTGCGAGAAACTTGGGACTCAAGTTTGCGACCGGAAGATATATGTCGTTTTTAGATTGCGATGATGAGTTAGAAAACAATTATTTTGAAAAGCTTTTGTTTGAAATGAAAAAGAGTAGAGTAGATTGGGCTATGTGCGGGATAAACGAAGTCTCCGACCAAAAAAGGCAATATGGACTTGATGAAAATATGATTATGTCTAGTCGCAGTTCTGATTTATTTTTGAATATGTTTAATAACTATTGGTTTCCGGTTTTGTGGAATAAAATGTATAGATTGTGTATCATAAAAAACAAAAACATTTCTTTTAACGAAAAATTGAGTTATGACGAAGATACAACTTTCAATTATGATTATTATTTTTACGCTAGAAAGATTTCTTTAATTCCCGAAAAACTGTATACATATTTTATCAATACAAACTCTTTGACTTCAAAAGGTATAAAAAATATTTTTGAAAACTCCTCAAAAACAATAGAAACGAGAATAAAAATGCCAAAAATATTGTTTGGTGAAAATAAAGAAGCGATTTATATATCTGCGAAAAAGATTTTGAAAGCAGTTTTGCAAGAGGCGACTACACTCTTAAAAAATGGCGAGCCAATGAGTAAAATCATTAAACAATATAAAAAGCGTTTAAAAGATAAATTTGTAAAGCAAGCAACCGAATACATCACCCCTCTTGAAGGTGATTTTATGGAATATTTTTACTATACAAAAATTTTCAAGCAACATAATGTTAATTACTTTTGTAGTTATATTAGTGGCGGGAGATATTTTTACCTTTTGATATAAATATTTGTTATACTATCTTAAGTTTTTAAATATATATTGACAGTTTGTTTATTGTGCCATAATGAAAATTGATTATGGAAAAGAAACTTGAACATTGACAATAATTGTTTGTATGATAAGTCTTGAAGCTAATTTATATTTTCTAGCCATTGTACCTAAAACTATTAGTGAATTTTTAATATGTAACAAAATTTGATTATGAAAATTAAAGCAGAAACAAAAAGCGTTGTGATAAGGTGTGGGTTAGGTGAGTTAATTTTATCTAACGGAACAATAATTACTAACGCTTATGCTATTACATATATCAAATTTTCCACTCCAGCATTTATTGTACAGTCTAAAAAAAGGAAGTAAGTGTTACTTCCATTAGTCACCATTTTCGGTGGTTAGTAGACTGACAAAAATTGTTTCGTATACTTCGGGTGCCTTATCTATCCATTTTTTTGTGGCGTTAATGGCGGCGGCGCGATTGTCCAATTTTACGACCATTTCAAAGAGCGTCCCCATAATAGGTTCGCGTATTGTGAAGGTCGCTATATAGCTACCGTCTGCCATTTTTTCATATTTTGAGATGTACTCTTGACGCCTCTTGACGTTTTGAATGTTTGTCTTGCAGTAACTAGCTATGTCATCTTGTATTTTTTGCGGTATTTTATTGAAAAACATTGCTAGACAATTTCGCCCTTCGTAGGTGAGTGCGTAGTACGGCTCTGAAGCGTGCTTGCTCGGTGTATATATGAGCTTGTTATCTAGCAGTGTAGGTATAATCTCTTCGCACTCTATGTAGCTTAGCCACGAATTTCTATGTGTGCATATATCTATGATAGAACTGTTAGATAAAGGTATCTCCATTTTATCTAGTACAAACATAAGAATTAATTTATTTACTGCTGATTCTGGCATTTCAACTGACATAATATTTTTCCTTTTAATATAATTTTTTAGTATTTTACTAATGCAAAACCTTGTTTGATTGTTTCAAAAAATAAAAATCAATACATTTACAACACTTTAAGTATATAAGCAATTTACAAAAAATGCAATATTTTTTATTAAAATTATTGCAAAATTTATTTGTTTTGTGTTATTCTATTATATATTACAAAATTGGTGAGGAGATATGAGGAGCATTAATTCGGAAGAAGCTAAGAAAATAAGAGAATTTAGTAAGTTTTGCGATGAGATGATAAATGGGAAGTTTATACTTGCCGATATAAAAATTTCTAATATATTAAAATCAATCGCCCAAAGTAAAGAACTCTATAATCTTATGGCGGAGTGTTTGTTGAATTTTAATTTTGATGATGAGTTTGAAAAGTCAAAATTATCCAATTTTAGCGAAAAGTATTTTAAGATGCCTGAGGAAGACTATAAGCGTATCGCATTAGTTTTTTGCTTTTTGGTGGAAGTGGATAACAAAAAGATTGATTTTTATGATTTTATTACGAATTATTTTAAGTCTAAAGATGTTGGTGGGGAGTATCTTGTTTTTGCTAAGACAATGCTAGTCCCTTTCAAAAACGATGTGTTAGCGAGGTTTGATGTGGATAGTGTCCAAAAGCCTATCATAACCAAAACTGAGAGTAGTCTACAAGATAAGATTATACGTAAACTGCAAGAGATTAAAAATTTAGCGGATATTCACCCAAAAATAAAGGATAAAAAGAAAGAGGAGATTTCTATATACGTAAAAGCACTCATTGACGCCTTAAAGATAGGTAATAAGAAAATAATATCCGCACTCGCTATGGCGTTTGATGGCGTTATGAAAAAGGTAAAACCTCTAAAAGAACTATATAATGATTTTACTGCATTACTAATAAAGATATATTAATCAAAAAGCCCTTGCTTATTTGCAAGGGCTTTTTTTGTAAATACACATGAATTTACATACAAAAAGATAAAAACAATAAAAAAGGTTATGAAACAACCTGTTCTTAACCTCAATTACATTAAGAACAGACATATTATAACGATAAAAACATAAAATGTCAACTATTTTTTTAAAAAAAAATTAGTCAAACTGACTAATTGACTAATTTTAATCTTTTTGGTTTATTGTTTAAAATTGTAAGTATTAAAAGAGCTGGAGAACAAAAGCACCAATAGTTATTTATAACTTTTTCTTAACTCTAGGTACTTAATAGCATTCGCTTTTTATTGACATTTTTTACATTATGTGTTACTATATTTTTATATTTAAGGATGTATATATAAAAATGAATTTAAAGCAAAAAAATATGCCGAACTTGAAGAGTTTAAAAGCAAACTAAAACAAATACTAGGTAAAAGCGAAAATTTTACAAGATTTGATTTTGAAAATTACATAAAGCAAGTTTATAATGTGAAATTTTATGACAGTTTACAAAATTATTATGATGCAAATAATATTAACATAAAGGTTACACAAATTAAAGATTTTGTTGATGCCTTAGCGTTTGATATTGTTTCTTCTGATTATAGAATGACTTGCATCCCAAAAGAGTTTAATAAAAAATATGGTGAAGTATTTATTTACTATAGTTATAAAGATAATATGATAACTGATATGTTTGTTCAAAACATAGGTTTGGAATATTGTGGTTTTTGGGGTGTTTTTAAACCTAGAGGTGAAGAAACGATTAAAAAAAATTTAAGTTTGTATTGGTAAAATACTAAGAGATATAAACGAGATGCTTGCAACGCTGAATAAGGTAAAAATGCTAGACAAAAACATGAATAGTTGACAAAAAATAATATAAGTTTTATAAATGTATGGATTTAAAAAATATAGGGAAATTGATATGAGTAGAAATGTTACAATAATAAATTATGTTGTTATCGGGGTTTTAGTTATTTTAAATGGTTTTTCGTGTATCTACTTTTTTAATGCAAACAATACTGAATCTGCCTTTGAAAATAATATAATGAAAGTTGTGGAAATAAAAACCACAAATGATGAAAATACATGGGGATATGCTACAGGCTTTTTTATAAATAATAATGGCACAATACTAACTAACAAACACGTAGTATATAACGCTTCAACAAATAGTAATTATGATAAAATTCAAGTGCGATCAGCAGATATGGATGAATGGGTTAATGCTCAAATTTTTAAGGTCAGTGAAACATCAGATTTGGCAATAATTAAAATTGAAAAAGAGAAAACACCATTTTTTAAAATAGGTAAAAATATATTTAACGGACAAACAATTTATACAATAGGTAATCCTAGTGGCTTCGGTCTATCTTTTACTACTGGTGTAGTGTCTAGCAGTGAAAAAAATGTTATTTACAATGAACAAACAATACAAACAATCCAAACAAGTTTTGTTATAAATGAAGGAAATAGTGGCGGACCTGTTTTTGATAAGTACGGAAATCTTTTGGGCGTAATAAGTTTTAGATTAAGAGACAACAATGGTGAAGTTATACAAGGTGTTTCTTTCGCTTTGCCTTTTTCAACAATAAATGCTTTTGTACAAAATTAATCTTTTAGATTGAGACAACTACAATTTTAAACAATTGTTTTTGTCTTTTTTTATTAAATTATCTATCCACCCCAACATTTATTATACAATCGTTTATATATAGTAAGCATCTAATGATAAAAAAATTGTAGATATTCTATCTACAATCTTAAATAGTCAAACTGACTAATTTTATTTGGTACCCCCAAGGGGAGTCGAACCCCTGATTCCAGCGTGAGAGGCTAGCGTCTTGACCACTTGACCATGAGGGCTCACTGAAAACAAAATTAGTATAACAAAAAAAACTATCTTTTGCAATAGTTTTTTAAAAATTTTTTATTTTTTATTGAAAATTTTATTTACTAGCCCGTAAAACCAATTAGTTGGTAGCAGTCTAAGACCTAAATAAAAGATTTTGTATTTTCCGCCGATTATCTTTTGATAAGGTAATTTTTTCTTATTAATTACTTTATATATTTGATAAGCGACCTTATCTACGCTCATTCGTTTGTCTTCTCTTGAGTCTATTTTTGTAGCGGAGTTTATGATACTATCACCGTAACGCTCGTTGGACTCATTGATTTTAACACGATTTTTTGAGAAATTTGTTTTTGTGTCACCTGGGCAAACGGCGCATACTTGTATCCCAGATTTTTTGCATTCCATATTTAGACCAAAACTTAGCGAACTGACCGCCGATTTGCTAGCGCAGTACATTGCCCTAAAAGGCAGTGCAAAAATCGCGCACGCAGAACTGATATTTATAATCTTACCACCTTTTCCCATTAGTGGGAGAGCGTTTTGGGTGCAGTTTAACACGCCAAAAAAATTCACATCAAAGAGTCTTTTTATCTCGTTTAGCGGGAGTAGCTCCACCGCACCTGATAGCCCGTAACCTGCGTTGTTTATAAGGATATCTATATGTCCGTAAGTCTCTTTTATCTTGTCAAAAGTCTCTTTTACCGCTTTTTCATTCGCAACATCGCAAGTATAATGTCTTTCACCTTCGCCACTTCTAGATATCGTGATTACGGTGTCGGTCTTTTCAAATAATTCGCTCAAGCGTTTACCTATTCCGCTCGAAGCACCCGTGATAACTATATTTCTCATAAAATAAATCTCCTTATCTCTTAAAATTACAAAGTAGTACCGCTATGTCTGCCGGATTTACACCACTGATACGGCTCGCTTGACCTAGTGAGGTTGGCTTTATATGATTTAGTTTTTCTTGCGCCTCTTTTCTCAGTCCGTAAATAGTGGAGTAGTCGTAGTCTTTAGGTAGTGTGATTTTCTCATTTTTCATAAACCTCTCAATCTGCTCATCCTCACGCTTTAGATAACCATCATATTTTATATCGGTTGAAAGTGTTTTCAGTGTCAAATCACTAACGCCGTCAAACACATTGAGGTATTGTTTTGCTTTGATAGCGTCAATATTGTTTCGCCTAATGATACCGTCTAGCGTGATACCGCTCTTTGGTAGGTTTTCGCTCGTCGCCTCAAACAACTCTCGCACGCTATCGGGCGAAAAAGTGCATTTTAGTTCGCTCTTTGCTTGGCTTAGTTCGGCTAGTCTCTTTTCAAATCGTGCTTTACGCTCCTCGCTCGCTAAACCTATCGCAATACTATAAGGGGTGAGTCTAAGGTCGGCGTTGTCTTGTCTAAGGTGGAGTCTGTATTCCGCACGACTTGTCATCATTCTGTAAGGTTCATTTGTGCCTTTTGTCACTAAATCATCAATAAGTACGCCTATATAACTCTCGTTTCGCTTTAGTATAAGGGGTTCTTTCCCTAGTAGATATAGTCCAGCATTGATACCTGCGATTAACCCTTGCGCGCCTGCTTCCTCGTATCCGCTACTGCCGTTTATTTGACCTGCGGTGTAGAGTCCTTTGCACTTTTTAAACGCCAAAGTTGGATACAATTCGGTAGAGTCGATGCAGTCGTATTCTATAGCGTATGCGTCTCTTAAAATCTCGACATTTTCCAATCCAATAATGCTACGATACATCTCTTTTTGTACGTCAATTGGCATAGAAGTGCTAACACCTTGTACATAGTATTCTTTTGTGGAGAGTGACTCAGGCTCTAGAAATACTTGATGCCTTTCTTTGTCTGCAAAACGCACTATTTTTGACTCTATGCTAGGGCAGTATCTAGGACCGATACCGTTGATAGTTCCATTAAACATAGGACAGCGGTCTAGATTTTTTAATATGATATCCTTTGTTTTTTCGGTCGTGTAGGTGAGGTAACACTTGGTCTTGTTTTCGGGCTGTTTATCGGTCAAAAAACTAAATGTTTGTATATTTTCATCACCATATTGAGCGGTCATTTTTGACAAGTCCAAACTGTCAAAATGTACACGGGCAGGTGTGCCAGTCTTAAATCTTCGTATCGTAAAACCTATATCTATAAGACTTTGTGTGAGGTGCTTTGCATTACAAAAACCATTCGGTCCAACGTCTCTCGTGTAGTCGCCAATAATGATGTTGCTATTTAGATATACGCCGGTCGCAACCACCACCGCGTCAGCGCATAATATATCGCCTTGTGCGGTCTTTACCGCTTTTACCTCGCCGTTTTCCACAACGATTTCGGTCGCCTCCGCTTGCTTTAGGTGGAGATTTTTTTGGTCCTCAATAGTCCTTTTCATTTCATTATGATATTCGTTTTTGTCCGCTTGCGCCCTAAGTGATTGTACAGCTGGACCTTTGCCAAGATTTAACATTCTTAGTTGTATGAGCGTTGCGTCGGTGTTTATGCCCATTTGCCCGCCAAGCGCGTCTATTTCACATACCAAATGCCCTTTTGCTGTACCACCTATTGAGGGGTTGCACGCCAAAAATGATATACTGTCTAGGTTTAGAGTGAGTAGAGTAGTGTCTATTCCCATTCTAGCCAGTGCGAGTCCCGCCTCCACACCTGCGTGACCACTACCTATTACTACTGCTTTTTTCATAAATACTTCCTTAAAAAAATAAAATTCAAAATAGTATAGCAAATTTCCTAGATTTTTACAATGATTTTAATAAATTTTTACCTTTTGACCATCAATTTTTAAATCAACAAACTAAAATTTGCTTTTTAAGGGGTATTGTGTTATCATATATAATGCAAATAAATTTATGGGTGACAAATATGTATTTTGAAAATAAAAGAACAGGTAAAATGATGGAATGCCCACCGTACAAATGTAAAGTGTGCGGACTTAGTGATATTGAATACAGTTATCAAGTTTGTAGGTTTTGCGGTTGGGAAGATGACGATATTCAAAATGATTATCCTAATTATATGGGTGGTACAAATGAAATGAGTTTAAATCAATACAAAAAGTTTTGGGAAGAAAATAAGGATGTTTTACAGAGTGAACCGAATATTTTTTTGGCAATAGAATTATCGGAAAAATATTATCAAACACATTTTAAGAAAGAAAATGAAGAGTTATTAAAAAGAGAACAAGATATTGAGTAGTTTGATAGAGCGTTTGATTTGCGTAAATCAAACTATTTTTTTATAAAAACACTTGACAATTGATTTCGTGTGTGGTAAAGTATAATAGGTTTACGGGGTGCGAGTATGGATAATGAGTTTATTTGTGATATGCTTGATTGCTATGAGGGGCTTCTTACCGATAACCAAAGGCAGATTATGACAGATTACTATCGCTATGACACGAGTCTAAATGAGATAGCGGAAAATTTGGACATTAGCAAGCAAGGTGTCAAGGATACGAGAGACAAAGCGTTGCAAAAGTTGGATAGATTAGAGGCGTGTCTTTGTCTCGCTAGAAAAAAGCGGGAGTGGAGAGGCTTGAGAGCAGGCATTGCGGATAAGGTCGTGCTAGATTTTGTAGACGGTGTGTTTAGTGGAGAGTAAGGTCAAAAGGAGTAGTTATGGCAGTATTTAGTTCGCTTAGTGAACGATTAAATCATATATTTAGCAAACTTACCAAAAAAGGTAAGCTCACAGAACTAGAAATAAAAGAGGCTATGCGTGAGATAAGAGTCGCACTGCTTGAGGCGGATGTAAATTTTGCGGTAGCGAAAAATTTTATTAGTGAGGTCAGTGAGAAGGCAGTCGGACAAGATGTTATGAAGAGTCTAACTCCTGGTCAACAAGTCATTAAGATAGTCAATGAAGAGCTTGTGAAGCTTATGGGTAGCGAACACGCAAAAATTGTGTTTGCATCAGCTCCACCGACCGTCATTATGATGTGCGGTTTGCAAGGTGCGGGTAAGACTACTATGTGCGCAAAGCTCGCTGGCAATCTCAAAAAACAAGGTAAAAAACCGCTTTTAGTAGCGTGCGATATTTATAGACCTGCTGCGATTGACCAACTAAAAGTGGTGGGTAAGCAGGTCAATACTGAGGTGTTTGAGAGAGGTACACAGAGTCCTATCAAGACCGCAAAAGAGGCTATCGCACACGCAAAATCACAAGGCTTTGATGTAGTTATCATAGATACGGCGGGTAGACTCCATATAGATGAGACGCTTATGGGCGAGTTGATTTCCATAAAGCAAGAGGTCGCACCTAAGGAGATACTTTTGACTGTGGACGCTATGACAGGTCAAGATGCGGTGACGGTGGCAAAGACTTTTGATGAGAAACTAGATATCACGGGCGTTATCCTAACAAAACTAGATGGTGACACTCGTGGCGGTTCGGCGCTAAGTATAAAGGCGATTACGGGCAAACCTATAAAATTTTGCGGTGTAGGTGAAAAGGTCGGCGATATAGAGCCTTTCTACCCAGACAGAATGGCGAGTAGAATTTTGGGGATGGGTGATGTGTTGTCACTCATTGAAAAAGCACAAGAAGCAATATCCGAGGACGAGGCAAAACAATACGAAAAAATGTTGCGTGAAAATAGTTTTACCTTTGAGGATTATTTGGTTCAATTTGATAAAATCAACAAAATGGGTAATATCAACGATTTGATTGCTATGATACCTGGCTTGAGTGGGAAACTCGGCGGACAAATCAAGCAAATAGATGAGAACCAATTAAAACGCAACAAGGCAATTATCCAGTCAATGACCGTTAAAGAGAGGCGAAACCCTGCGCTTTTAAACGGTAGTCGCAAAAAGAGAATTGCACTAGGTAGCGGGACCTCTATACAAGAGGTAAACGCTCTAATCAAACAGTATGAACAGACTAAGAGTATGATGAAACAGTTTGGTAAAAACAAAAAATTTAAATTTTAGGTTATTTTCGCTTTTGAAGCGGTGTAACATATATAAAACTTATAAGGAGAAAAATATTATGGTAAAAATTCGTTTGACAAGACTTGGTGACAAAAAATCTCCATTTTATAGAGTAGTTGTTGCTGATTCTCGTAGCCCTAGAGACGGCAAGTTTATTGAAGTATTAGGTACCTACAATCCACTTGTGGATCCAGTACAAATCAAACTTGACGCTGACAAGGTAAACGCTTGGCTCGTTAAAGGCGCTCAACCTACCGATACAGCAAAAGCTTTGCTAGAAAAAGCTGGTATCATTGAGAAAAAACCTTGCACCAAAGTGTTTAAGAAAAAAGAAGAAAAAGCTGAATCTAGCGAAAACTAATATTACAAAAGATACCATTTGGTGTCTTTTTTGTTTAATGTAATGAAATGTGTGTTTTCTACTGAAACATTTTGTGTTTTTGTGTAAAATGTTTCAGTGGCAGTGAAACATTTGCTTGACTTTTGCAAAATGTTTCAGTATAATATGTGTAGCGAGGTGAAAGTTTATGATTTTTAGAGAACACTATATTGCACCAGTTAGAGATTTTTATGAGTCTGATTTGATAAAAATTATTACGGGTATTCGTAGATGTGGTAAATCGGTAATCTTGGAGCAAATTAAAAATGAAATAGCGAAAAAGACCGACAATATTATTTATTTAAATTTTGAAGATACGAGGGTTAGTTCAAATATAAAAACCGCTACCGATTTGATAGATTTTGTTGATGCTCATAAAAAGGATGGCAAGTGTTATTTGTTTTTTGATGAGATACAAAACTTGGCTGATTGGCAAATTGCTTGTAAGACTTTAAGATTGGATAATACTTCACTATTTATTACGGGTTCAAATTCTAGGCTTTTATCAAAAGAATTTATTAAAGAACTTAGCGGTAGATATGTTTCTTTTCAAGTACGACCTTTTGTATACAAGGAGATTTTAGAGTATACTAAGGAGCTTAATAAAGATTGTAGTTTGACCGATTATCTTATTTGGGGTGGTTTTCCAAAAAGATTTGAGTTTGAAACAGATGAGGCGAGGTTAAGGTATCTAAATGAACTTAATAACACCATTGTCATAAATGATTTGATAAATAGATATCATATTAAAAAAGAGAGTTTGTTTAAGAGTATTGTAAACTATATTTTGCGTTCTAATGCGAGGATATATTCCGCTAAATCAATAAAGACTTATATAAATAGTGAAAATGAAAATTGTTCCTTAAATACTATCATAAAATACCTAGATTATCTTGAAGAGGCGTATATAATTTCTTCTATAAAGCAGTATTCTACAAAGACTAAAAAGGAATTGTCGTATTTTAAAAAGGTTTATAACGAGGATGTTTCTTTCAACTCTATTAGGTGTTTGGATAATAAGTTTGATTTGACACACAACCTAGAAAACATTGTTTATAATGAGTTGTTGTATATGGGATATGACCTATATGTTTTTGACAACAATGGTAAGGAGATAGATTTCTTAGCGCAAAAAGGTAATAAAAAGTACTATGTGCAAGTCGCATATAGCGTGGTGGAGGATAAGGCGTACAAGCGTGAGTTTGATGCTTTTAAGGATATAGACAATTTATCGCAAAAAATAATTATTACTAATGATGATATAGATTATTCTACTAGTACTGTAAAGCATATCAAACTAAAAGACTTTTTAACTATGGAAGAACTTTAAATGTTAAATTTTTTAAATGAATATAGAAAAGTTAACTCAAAAAAAACGAATAAGATTCAATAGATATAATATCTTTTACACCTGAAAATTAATACGATTCATATATAAAAGAAATTGAGAATTGTTTATCAACTCGCAATGATAGGTGATATAGCAATTTTAACAAAGAAAATAATGAATATTTTTATTCAATCTTTTGATGTTAATATTATTACAAAGAATTTTGAAGAGTGTAAAATCATTGCAAAAATGATTTTTGAAGCAATGTAAATCATTAAAAACATATAAATAGGATATACAAAAGATACTTTTTGTGTAAGTTAAACTATTGTAAGTAATTTGATTGCAAAAAAACACGGCGGGCGAGATAGATTTTTATTTAGATTTGCGGTGTTTTTTCTTTTTATAGTTGCGAAATATAAAGATATTTGATATAATGAGTGTACAAGATAAAGGTTGGTGTTAATATGAAGGTAGAAGTAGGTAAGATTTTGAAACCGCAAGGTATAAAAGGGGAGATGAAAGTCGTTTTGTTTATAAGTTATGATAGGTTTAAGGACCTCAAACAAGTCACTATAAATAATAGACTTTACGATATCAAGAGTGCGGTGGAAAGACTAGGTTTTGTGTATATGACACTAGAGGGTGTGCTTGATAGAAACGATGCGTTAGCACTTCATTCTATGAGTATTTTTGCGGAGTGCGAGGAGATTACACTGGATGAGGGCGAGTGCTTTGTGCAAGATATGATTGGTATGGCGGTGTATGTCGGTGAGGAGTGCTACGGCAATATTTTATCAGTCGAGCAATACGGCTCGGCGGATGTTATAACCATACAAGGTAGGTACGGCAAATGGCAATTCCCATACTTAGCGGACTTGGTGGTGAGATTGGACAAAGAGAATAAAAAGTTGTATCTTGATGAGGCGAGATTTGACGAGGTCAAGGTATGAAGATAGATATTTTGACACTTTTTCCTGAGATGTTTGATGCTCTGCATAGTAGTATTGTGGGGCGAGCGCTAAATAGTAATTTGTTTGAGCTAAATGTGATAAATATAAGAGATTTTAGTGAGGACAAACACCAAAAATGCGATGATGAACCTTTTGGCGGAGGTGCGGGTATGGTGATGACACCTGCGCCTATTTGTAATGCTATAAAGTCGGTCAAAAAAGACAATTCAAAAGTAATATTTATGAGCCCTTGCGGTAAAGTTTTGACTCAAAAAATTGTGAAAGATTTGGCAAAGTGTGATAGTCTAATCATACTTTGCGGGCATTATGAAGGGGTAGACCAAAGAGTAATTGACCTATATGTAGATGAGGAGATTAGTATAGGTGATTACGTGCTAACGGGTGGTGAACTGCCCGCTATGGTGCTAGTGGATAGTGTTAGTCGTATGATACCAAATGTGCTAAGTAGTGACTCTACACGGGAGGAGAGTTTTGAGAATAACTTGCTTGAATATCCGCAGTACACAAGACCGTATGAGTTTGAGGGGGTGACAGTCCCGAATGTGCTAATTTCTGGACACCACGCAAACATAGAAAAATGGAGAAAAGAGCAAAGTCTAATACGTACAAAAGCGAGACGTCCTGACCTGCTCAAAGGAGATAATGATGAAGATTAATTGGTTCCCTGGGCATATGCGTAAGACCTTAAAAGTACTAAGGGAAGAAATCAAAAATGTTGATGCGGTGCTCTATGTGTTAGATAGTCGCGCGCCGTATTCGTGCCTAAATCCGTCCTTTGTGAGTATAATAAATAATAAACCTATTGTTTACGTGCTCAACAAAGCTGATTTGGTAGATGAAAAAGAGCTAAAGATTTGGAAAGATTATTTTGATAGTCTACCTAATAGTACTACTGTAGCGGTCAATAGTACCGCTAGTGGCAATAAGCAAATATTAAATGCCTTGCGTAGTGTCTTAAAAGGGAGAATAGATTTTTATCTTTCAAAAGGTGCAAAAAAGACTTTTAGAGCGGTGATTTTAGGTGTGCCAAATTCGGGTAAAAGTACACTCGCAAATAACCTTTGTGGCAAGGCTAAGGCGGTCACTGGCAACCGTGCGGGCGTGACAAAGACAAAGCAGTGGGTAAAGGTGGATGATTGGATAGAAGTGTTAGATACACCTGGTACGCTTTGGCCATCTTTTGACAATCAAGAAATCGCTAAGCACTTGGCGTTTATAGGTAGCATAAAGGAAGAAGTCCTTATAAAAGACGACCTTGCAATAGAGCTTATTTTGTGGCTAAGAGAGAATAACCCGACTGCATTAATTGACCGCTACGGCGTGAGTCTAGAGGGCGAAGGGTATGAAGTGCTAGAAAACATAACAAATAAATTAGGTTTTAGACTAAAAGGTAATGAACTTGATTATGATAGAGCAGTTATGCGAGTCATCACCGATTATAAAGCGGGTAAACTCGGCAATAAAATTTTGGATAAAATAGAGGATTTCAAGTGAAGTTTAAGACTAGTAACCTTTTAATAGGTGTGAAAGGTGAGGGACTAGCGGTCAAGTATTTAAAGGGCTTGGGATATAAAATCTTGGAGCAAAACTATAAGACCAAAATGGGCGAGATAGATATTATAGCAAAAGATGCGGATAGGATAGTGTTTGTCGAAGTGAAGTCTAGGAGTACGCTAAGTAAAGGCTTTGGACGTGAGGCAGTCACGCAAGATAAAATACGGCATATACGTTTTAGCGCTACAATGTACTTAAAAAGGAAAAATCTTTTAGAAGAAAAAATCAGATTTGATATAATAGAAATTGTCGATGATGAAATAAATCATTTAAAATCAGTTTTTTAAAAATCACTATACTTTTTAAAAGAAGTGTGATATACTAAACATATTGATATAGATTAAAAAAACAAAAAGAGGTGTTTTTGATGAAAAAACTTGCTGTGGTAGAGTTGGATACAAATAGTATTAATTTGGTTTTTGCAAATTATAATGAAAGAGGTCAGTTTGTCGTTTATGAAAGGATAAGCGAGATTATAAAACTAGAAGTTGACCATCAAAACGGCAATGTTAAACCTATAAGGGTAAATGAGGCGATTGGTGTGTTGAAGTATTATAAAAATGTCATCGCCGAAAATAATAGTGATATGGTGATATGTTATTGCACACCTAGAGTGGAAAAAATAAAAAATTATCGTATGCTACTAGAGGAAATATCTAGTCATACGGGATATGAGTTTGATAGTTATGGCAGTGCGTATATAAACATTTTACATTTGTGTAGCTTTAACACAATAGAGACACCAAAGGGACTATTGGTCGATATTGAAAGCGATAGTATATATATAGTAAAGTATAATCGTAAAAATATAATTGAGTCTATGGTAATAGATTTTGGTGCTAACACTTTAGCAGAAATGTTTGAAAATGCAAATCTCACACCTCGTGAAAAAATGGATAAAATGGTTGAGTATTGCAAGGAGCAGTTGAAAGCGTGCGATTTTTTAGATGCTGAAGATGGGGAATTTAAACTAATTGGTATGGGCAAGTCTTTTGTAAATCTCGCTAAAATTTGTAGACTCGGCACAAAATATTCATTCAATCGTGACCATAACTATTTACTCACGCAAGAAGTGTTTGGTAAATCGTATAAGATTATACAAGATTTGGACGCTGATAAGACAAAGAAAATCAAGGGTATAGGTTCGGATAGAGCGGATATTGTCGCTAGTGGTACAGCTATCATAAAGGCACTATTTGATGAGTTTTGTATTGGTGAATTTAGAGTGTGTGCGACGGAGATTTTTGAGGGCGTTTTATACGAACATTTTTCAAAGACCTATGGCGATAAACTTTATCCTGATATTTTGACTGTTAGTCTTGAGACTTGCAATTATTTCTATGGCGAGAATGTTGAGTTATGTGAGCAAATTTACTCTATTGCAAATGATTTGTTTGATGAACTTCGTGTACTCCATAGATTTACAAAACATCACAATAGGATATTAAAAATTGCTTCTTATATGTCGCAATGTGGCAAGCGTATAAATTATCAAAATTTTGAGAAAAATTGTTTGTATGTGACGCAAAATAGCGATATAAAAGGTGCTTCGCATCTAGAAATCTTACTCGCTGGGTTTGTGGCGGGGAGTCAAAATCTAGATGAGTTTGATATAAATCAATGGCTAGTGCATAGGGATATTATCACTGATGATTCTTATATGGAAATTGTCAAAAAACTAGCCGTTATTGTGAAGATTGCTAGACTGATTGTAAAAATTAGTGACGCAAGACACGCAATTTGCGATGTGTTGGGTGATAATTGTATTTTGAGCGTGACTACCGCAAATGGACAAGCGGTCAATACAAATGAGATTAGGACTGTAGCGGGAGATTTTAAGAAAGCATTTAAGAAGAGTTTGAAGGTGCTATAATGAATGTAGATTTGGTGATAAAATTTGGTGATGATTATACTTATATAAACTATGATAATCACACATACAAAGAGTCTTCTTATGTGGCGTTTATAAAAAAAGGTCGCAATATAAAGTTGCAAGCATTCGGGGAGTCGGCAAAAAAGATGCTCGGCAAGAGTGATAGTAGCGTATTTATAGAAAAACCTTTTAGAGCGGGCGTGATAAACAATATGGAGCTTGCGCAAATTTACCTCAATAGTTTTCTTGATAAAGTCCTTTCGCATAAAAATTTTGCGACCAAGATAAAAGCGGTCTTTGTGGTGAATTGCGCGTTGGAACTAGACGAAAAAAGAGCGTATGAAGTACTTGCTATTAATTGCGGTATAAATCAAATTTGGTTTATTCCGTCTAGCATTGCGGTGAGTGTCGGTGCGGGACTGGATATCTCAAAGCCCGATGGTAGACTTATGGTGGGGATTGAGGCGGGCACTACTGAGATAGCGTGCATCAGCCAAAATAGCATTGTAAACGGATACACTATAGAGCTCGGGGGTTCGGTGATTGATATGGCGCTAATCGATTCCATAAATGACAAGTTTGGCGTGGTGATTTCTAGTCTAACTGCCGAGAGGATAAAGTCTGAGATAGGTAGTTTGCATCCAACGGATATTGCAAACACTGAGTTTAGCGGAGTAGATGCGTTGACTCGTAGTAGTAGGGTAGGCACGGTCTTTGCAAAAGATTTGTATGAAGTGTTTAGCATTGCTTACGACAAGATTTGCGATGGGATAAGTATAGTTATTAGCGAACTAAGCGCCGACCTTATAAACGATATTTCTCGTGACGGCATTTATGTATATGGATCGGGGAGTGCGGTCACTGATTTGGAAAACTTTTTGAGGAAAAGACTTGATGTACCGGTAAATATATTAGACGATGAGACCTTTGGTGTGAAAGGTGCTAGTATAATATTTGAAAATAAAAAGCTTTTAAATGAAATAGTAGAAAAAAATTAGATTTGGGATTTACATTCACCAAATCTTTTTTGTTTGCATATATCATTAAGTAATAAAAGGAGAGTGTAATGAAAACAAGATTTATCCATTCATATAGTGATGATGTAGAAGTTTTTGATTTTGATAAAAACGATATTTTGAGATTGATTAGCGGTAAACCAAGCGCTTATGCGGTTATTAGGGGTGGTGAGCGGTTTCCCGATATAGAAGGTGTGGTCGCTTTTTATCAAGGTGTTAGCGAGGTGATAGTGGCTATTGAGGTGAAAAATCTACCTGATAAAAAAGACCTTTGCGCTATAAATAAATTTGCTATTCATATCCACGAGGGCGGTGACTGCAAAAGCGGTGACAGTCCGTTTTCTAGCGCAGGTGGGCATTTTAACCCGCAAAATTGCGACCACCCCGCGCACGCAGGTGATATGCCGTCACTCATTTCTAATAACGGTAGTGCGTTTATGGCTTTTTTGACAAATAGATTTTCCGTAAAACAAATCATCGGTAAAACGGTTATTATACACATATTATCAGATGATGTGACTAGTGTTAGTGATAGTTTTGGTGAAAGAATTGCTTGCGGTGTTATAGTAAAATAATCTAAAAACATCTTCCCGACTCCAAGAAGATGTTTTTATTTATTTTGCGGTGGTGCTATTTGATTGATTTGATACTTCTAAAGTAGAGCTTTCTTTTTTACGCTTTTTTTCAAGTTTTCTTTTTTTTCTTTCAGCAAATCTTTTTTTCCTTTTGGACTCGTATTCTTTTGCTTTGTCCTCTAGTATTTCAAAGAGGTCTTGCTCGTCATCTTCTTTGCGAATTTTTTCTACACGCTCAGTTAGTGGTGTATCATTATAGTTTAATTTTTGCGCACAATCGCTATAAATAGTGTATTTTTTATAATTTCTAGGAATGTTATGCTTTTTAAACTCATTTATAACCGTTTCTTTTACATAGTTATTTACCGCATAGTAATCTTCGCTATCCATCCAAAAATACGCACTTAGTGTTATATAATCTTCTCCTAATTCTTTCACGACTACTGAAGGGGCAGGCTCTAGCAATGTCCTACCGTCTGAATGTATAACATCTAGCAATATTTTTTTGACTTCGTTTACATTCGCCTCGTATGCCACTGAAAAACTCAAAACCGAACGACGAGTCTTTAGTCTGCTATAGTTTATGATAGCATTTTCCACGATGGCGGAGTTTGGAAGTGTGACCTCTTCATTGTTGAAAGTCACGATGGTGGAGGTGAGCATATTGATTGACTTCACCACACCTTCGGTATTGTTTACTTTTACTTCGTCACCGACCTCAAATGGTTGTGTGGTGATGATAACGATGCCGTTTGCAAGGTTTGATAATGAGCTCTTTAGTGATAACGATACCGCTAATCCCGCTGCCGATAGTACAGCGATAAGACCTGTTGTTTGAATACCTAAACAATTTAGCACTGCCATTACTAGTAAAAATTTTAATGCAAAACTAAGTATAGAGCAACAAAAACTTTGCGTTACCTTGTTTATCTTTGATTTTGCGAATAATGATTTTATTAATTTATTGACTATCTTAATTAGCACATAACCAAATATCAAAACTAGTATTGCATTTACTATATTAGTACCATTATTTTTTATAAAATTCCAAATGGTGTCCCATATCTCATTCCAATTCATAAGTACTCCTTATTTGTCACTAAGACTAAAATTTAATAAAGATATTATAACCTATTTTGTGATTTTTTCCAACTAAATTTAAACAAATTGTTATTTTTTTCAAACATTTTTTAGGTAAATTTTGATATTTAGACAATAATGTAGCTAAGTTTGCTAAATTGCTTGAATTTATATGCGAAATTTGGTATAATCTATTAAATAAAGGAGTGAAAAAAATATGACTATTGATGAAATAAAAATTGAATTAAACAAAATAAAAGGCGAGTACGACCTTTTGAAGGAGTGTCTTTGACTTAGGTCGCAAAAAAGCAAGACTAGAGGAGTTAAAGGTGCAACAAGAAGCACCCGATTTTTGGACTAACGCAGAAGCGGTGCAAACGGTCGGTAGAGAGATAAAAGACTATGAGAATTTGCTAATAAATGTGCGAAAAATAGACACAATGCTAAGTGATATTGACTGTATGATAGAGTTAAGCGAAGAAGATGAAACGATGACGCTTGATGCGGAAAACGCATTGAAAAGTGTACAGAAAGACTTGCATCAACTAAAACTTTTTTCTATGTTAGACGGCAAGCACGATAGTAGCAAAGCGATAATCACTATCCACGCCGGAGCTGGTGGTACTGAGGCGCAAGATTGGGCGAGTATGCTATATAGAATGTATTCAATGTATGCGGACAAGTACGACTATAAGATAACTATATTAGATGAGCAAGCAGGTGATGTCGCAGGATACAAGAGTATTACTTTTACTATGGAGGGTAGCTACGCCTATGGGTATATGAAAGCGGAAATGGGTGTACATAGACTCGTTCGTATTAGTCCTTTTGATAGCGGGGCTAGAAGGCATACGAGTTTTGCGAGCGTGGAAGTTGTGCCTGAGATAATGCGTGATGATGAGATTGAGATAAAGAGCGATGATATCCGCATAGATACTTATAGGAGTAGTGGCGCGGGCGGTCAACACGTCAATAAGACCGATAGCGCTATAAGAATCACACACTTTCCGACAGGTATTGTGGTGACTTGCCAAAACGAAAGGTCGCAACTACAAAATAAAGAAATGGCGTTTAGAATACTAAAGAGTAAACTCTTGCAAAAACGTGAAGAAGAGGAAGAAGCAAGACTAAATCAAATAAAAGGTTCACTCAAAAAGATTGAGTGGGGTAGTCAAATCCGCAGTTACGTTTTCTGTCCGTATACGCTCGTCAAGGACCATAGGACAAGCTATGAAAAGACCGATATACAGTCGGTAATGAATGGTGAAATCCAAGAGTTTATAGAAGACTATTTATTAAAATCAAAAGGTTAGTTTTATGAGTTATTTTGAAGAAATGCAAAAGAAAATGGATGCGTTAAAGACAAAAAAAGATATTATTATTGTCGCTATTGAGTCTAGTTGCGATGAGACTAGCGTTGCGGTGGTGAAAAATGGTCGTGAGGTGCTAAGCAATATTGTTAGTTCGCAAATACCTATTCACGAGAGGTTTGGCGGGGTGGTGCCTGAGGTGGCATCTAGAAACCATATCTCCGCTATTAGTAATGTGTTTAACGAGGCGATTAGAGAGGCAAATATCACGCTTGGCGATATTGATGCGGTGGCAGTCACAAAAGGCGTTGGGCTTATTGGTGCACTGTTTGTGGGGGTGAATTTTGCAAAAGGTCTTGCTTATTCGCTTAATGTTCCGCTAATTGGGGTAAATCATATTGAAGGGCATTTAGCATCAAACTATATTGCATATAAAGATTTAAAACCACCATTTGCTTGTCTAGTGATTAGCGGGGGACACACCTCGCTATTTATAATAAATGATTATACCGATTGGAAATTGGTCGGTCAAACTACCGATGATGCGGTCGGAGAGTGCTTTGACAAAGTCGCTCGTGAGGTTGGTCTAGGGTATCCTGGGGGACCAAAGGTGGAAAAGAAGGCGCTAGAGGGTAAAAACATAATTGAGTTTAAAAAGCAAAACGCTTTAAAGCACTCATACAATTTTAGTTTTAGCGGTGTCAAGACTGCGGTGATAAACTATATTCATAACAATAAGGAGCGAGGCGAAGAGATTAATGTGGCGGATGTTTGTTGTAGTTTTCAGTCGCTCGTCGCAAAAGAACTTAGCACAAAAGCAATAAGACTATGCAACGAATATGGGCTAAATAAGTTAGTGCTAGCGGGGGGTGTATCTGCTAATAGATTTATTGCTAATAAATGTATTGAATGTGGCGCAAAATATAATGTGAAAGTATTTGTTCCACCCGTTTCACTTTGCACGGATAACGGCGCAATGATAGGCTCGGCAGGGTACTACGACTTACTCGCTGGGAAAGGACTTTGCGATTTGGATATGACACCTACTACGGTGATTAGTTATACAAACATTTAATAGGAGAAATAAATGAAAAGACACATATTTTTATTTTGTTTTATGCTATGTGCTTTGCTAGTAAATGTAAATATTGAGACGCTTTTTGCTAGCGAGGGTACTAGCGAAATCATTTTTGAGGATAAAACAGTCTACTATAACGGTAACGAGCAAGGTATATACGTCGTTGGGTTGGACTCTTCTATTGTGGTGATGTATGAAAATAATGTTGGGACAGAGCCAAATACCTACAATGCGACCGCAACTTTTGAGCTAAACGGCGAGACACAAGAGCTTACTGCAACCTTGATAATAAAACCTGCAATTATTGATAATATTACTTTGCCGACTGCATCTTTTGTATATGACGGCACAAAAAAGAGTCTTAGCGTAAATACGCTCATTCTTCCTTACGGCGAGACTGCTACTGTGGAATATAGTGGCAACGGGCAAGTGAATGCTAGTAGTAAAGCGTATGTCGTGACTGCAACGGTGTCGCATTCGTTTTATGAGACGCTTAACCTTTCAAGCGAGTTTTATATAACGCCAAAAGCATTGACTATTGAGTTTGAGGAGTTGACTTTTGATAGGACATATCAAAATCTTAAGTATACGCTTAATGGCGTGATAAGTGGCGACGATGCAAATATTGAGCTAAGTCAAGATACGGTGTTTAGCGCGGGAAATTACACGATAACGGCGACCGCTTTAAATACAAATTATTCTCTTAGTGGTCAGTATATGGTGGTGGTAAATAAAGCAACCGTGAGCGAAGATGATATATCAAAGCCTACGCTTTCCATCACATATTTTGAAGGGATAAGATTAAAAGATGTCGGTCTAAAAAATGGGTTTAGCTGGGTAGACGCCGAGCAAGAAATCTCTTGCGCGAATAAAAGTTTTAGTGCGATTTACAACCTTGATAGTGCAAACTATAACGATTTGACTATAACGCTATATGTTGATATAAAGAAAGCGAGTATTAATGCCGATTTTCCTAGCGTGTCTAGTGTGGTGTATGGAGAGCAGTTGAAAAATGCTACATTTAATAATTATCATAAATTAGGCGAGTTTAAGTGGGAAAATGAAATGCTGTATCCTATTGTAAATAATTCGGGTTATGTAATGAAGCTCATACCTTATGATACGGTGAACTATAATATAGAACAAAAAGTTATAAATATAGTCGTGGAACCAAAAGTGTTGTCGCTTGAATTTGATAACTATGATAGAGTCGTTTATAATGGATTAAAACAAAACAATGTCACCGCTACTATTGGTGGTGTATTGGACTTTGACACAGGTGCGGTGCAAGTAAAACTTTCTTATAGTGGCAACGCTATAAATGCTGGTACTTATACCGTAACTGCTAGCATAAACAATCAAAATTATACATTGCCTACCAAAAGCGTAGATTTTATTATAGAAAAAGCGCCACAAGTGTTAGATAAAGTAAATTATATCGTTGGTGGTGATAAGATTATTTTTGATAGGTCTTTTGTGATAAGCCTAAATGATGAATTGAGCGAGGGGAGTGAACTTTGCGGATTAAATGAAAACGAAGATTATGATATAACCGTTTATTTGAAAGGTGATGAGAATTATTTTGACTCTAATGTTGTTTCAATTTATTTCAAGACAAGTTTTTTAGTGTCTAGCGTTAATCAAGCAATTGAAATTGTTGGTGATGTTGATATTGGTAAATATGAGGTGATAGCGTCCGCTATAAAAATGTATAATACACTAAGTGATGCGGATAAAACACTTGTAGATTACGAGACTTTGAGTCAAAAAATCACTCAATACAACGATTTGTGCAAAAGCATAAATGACGATTTGAGTATTAGTGCCGACAAGAGCAAAAATATTTGGCGTAATGTACTTGTTTCGGTGGGCTCGGTGGTGAGTGTGTTGCCACTTGCTTTTGTGAATAGGAGGTTTGTATGAGAGGTAAGATTTTAGCGTCTTTTGCGTGCGTGATATGTATGTGTTTTTTGATTGCGGGATGCGCAAAAGAGTTGAATGAGGACGATTTTATAAATGCGTATAACAACGCTAGTGTTGGAACCGAATTTACAAAAGTCGTTTCTTTTATGGCGGGAGAGCACGAATTGTATGATAGTCAAACGCTTGTAGTCAGTGAAAAAGACGGCAAGAAAATGCTAACTTTAAAGACTATTACTAAAAAGCTAAATGAATTATCACTTGATAGTACCGATTTGTATAAAATCACCGAAAGTACAAAGTATTATTTTGACGGGCAGGTTGGAGAAACCGTAAATGGTGAAATAATATGGCGTGAAGGACTGGTGACAGAAGTCACTGGCGAGTGGAGTAGTGTTAAAAATCCTATAAAAACAAATTATTTTGAAAATTTTACTATAAATAAAGAAAAGGATACATTTTCTGCTAGCGTAAAGAATGATTTTTATAGTGTGTTTTTGTTTGAGGGTGTAAAAGATTTAAATATTACTATTGCCTTAAATCAAGATAGCACTATGAAAAATGCTGAGTTTACTTATACATATAATGATATAAATTATAATATTGATTTTAGCGTTAAGTATTAATAGAAACTATGTGATATTGTGTCGTTTATAGGTCTAGTTGCTAGACGAAGCGACACAATGTTTTATGATATCACTATTGACATATTTTGACGTTAATGTTATACTTTAGGTAGAGGTGTTTATGAAAATTATACTACATTTTAAAGAAATTACTTTAGGTGAATTGACCAAAGACGGCGATGAATATGTCTACAATTCAAATATAGAAGGTGAAAGTGCGTTTAAAAAATACGTTACTAGTAATTTTTATAGTTTGAGTGGCTCAAACAATTTGAGAAGTAAAGAGCTTTTTAGTGAGTTTGGTAAGATTGTAGAGAGTGTGCGTATGAGAATGGATATTATGCTATCCGCTAAAATATCTAAAAAAGATGACGATTTTACCATGCTCAAAAAGTTTGCTTTCTTGTCGCAAAATCAAGATAAATATTGGGTGGAAGTAGCTGTATGATTGACTTATGCAAAATAAGACACAAAAGCGTAAATATGGTATATGGCATCAATGCTAAAAGACTCATTGTGACTGATAGTGGTAAATATGTCTTTAAAGCGAATTGCGGGTTTGTAGAGAAAAAAGAAGTACCGACTAGTTTTGGTGAAGTGTTTTATAGTAAAGTTTGTAAAAGACTTAATTGTAATTGTGTAAATGCGGTCTTTGCGCAAATGTTTATTGATAAAAATTTAAGTCACGGTACACTCATTGATTATTTTTGGGAAAAAGATACGTTAGAGACGATTAGTTTTGGCGATATTATGCAAAAAAGTGATTTGCTAGACCTTTCTTTTGGTGATGATGTGGTTATAGATGATGTGATTGATTTGTCTAGTTTTTTTGCGAAGAATATGGGACTGAAATTTGACGCTAAAAACGCTAAAAAATGTCTCACAAAAATGGCGGTTTTAGATTATTTTTTTGCGCAAGCGGATAGACATTTTGATAATATAGAGTTTTTGATAAGCAAAAAAGAGATGAAGCTTGCACCTATATTTGATAATGGTTTTTGCTTTAACTTGTGGCGCGAAAAGGAAAACGGCGATATCGTATCCAGAAGTGAGTATATAGAGCGCGGGTATCCACAATTTTTGCGAATGGCTAATACTGATAGTGCTGACGATAAGACGAAAGATTTAGCAAAGCAAATTTATGTTACTGCGAAAAAGTCCCCTGAAATAAGAGAACTCGTATCTAATATTTACAATTTGGATATGGATGAGATTTTAAAAGATGTCTATATCGAATCGGACAAGCAGATTGATATTGACTACGTGGAAAATTGTCGAGCAATTTTTGAGTATAGAAAGCAGTTGCTTAAAAATTTTGCTAGAAGAATGGATGCCGTTGAACATACACAAATGATGAAAGATATTAAGAGTATGAAGACTAAAAACATTCCTCATACGATAAATAACAATGCGTGCGCGCAGGAAAGGTTTATTTAGTTTTGCAAGGCTATTTATAGAAACTATTTACTAAACTATTAAAAAATATAAGAATAATGCGAGAGAGACTTGTCATTTTTAGATTACTTTGTATGAGTTTACTTTAATGGGTTTGTGGGTGGTTTAAATAGCTAAAAAATAAAAATCTAAGATTTTAGTTTGATGAGTTTATTAAGATTTTATAAAGCGTGTGAGCGCGTGTTTGTATTAATCTTAGTCTCTATAGCTATTGGTTAGGAGTGATTTTATGGTCGATTTGAGAAGGATACAATATAAAACGATGCAACTTTTGGAAGGTTCTACACCTAAAAGCATTGTTATAACTGATAATGGGAAATATGTCTTTAAGGCAAATTTTGGATATCGAGATAAAGGTGATTTGCCGACTAGTTTTGGCGAAGTGTTTTATAGCGAAGTTTGTAAAACTCTAGGGTGTAATTGTGTCAATGTGGAGTTTGCAAAAATGGAGCTTGGCGAAAGACTCAGGAGCGGTACCCTCATAGATTATTTTTGGGAAGAGGATACATTGGAGTCGCTTAGTTATGGTGAGATTGCTCTAAGATGTAATTTGTTTGGTGAGATGGACGGTGATGAGATGGTCGTAGATAAAATACTCACTTTGACAAAGTCATTTGCTAAAAATAATGGATTGAAATATAACGAGGAAGAGAGTCGCGCATCCTTGATAAAACTTACTATTTTAGATTATTTTTTTGCGCAAGCGGATAGACATTTTGACAATATAGAGTTTTTGGTGAGTGAAAAGGAAATGAAGCTCGCACCTATATTTGATAATGGTTATTGTTTTAATTTGTGGCGTTCAATGAGCGGAAATGAAATAGATATGCCAAAAGGTTTACGCAATATTGGTAGTGCTCAGTATTTGAGAATTAATAGGCAAAGTTTGACGGGGACGGGTGAGTGTTGCATTATTGATTTGGTGGACCAGATTAGCAAGGTGGTAAAAAATGATAAAGAGATGAGACACTTTGTTGAGGATATTTATAGACTAGATATTGATAGTCTATTGAAAAAAATTTATGATGAGTCTGAAAAAGATTTTAATTATAAATATGTGACAAATTGCGCTGATGTATTTAATTATAGAAAAAATTTATTAAAAAATTATTACAAAGAGAAATACACTGAAGATTCTAAAAATTTTGATGTTGATGAAGATATGGCGTTTACGAGGTAGTTTGTAATTACCTCTTTTTCTTTGTGTAAAGATTTTCTACCCACTGTTTTAATAATATTTGATATTTTGCTAATAGATATGATGCTATGAATGATAATATTAATAGTATCCCCCAAAGTAGTAACCACCAACCGTGAAAAGGTATAATAGCACCAATAAAACAAGTAAACGCTAAATCAATTGCTCTAGTCGTTATTGTGACTAGTGTGAAGTAACCGATTTTTATATTGCTTATTCCAGCGACTAGACAAATAAGTTCATCGGGAAATATAGGAATAAGAAAGAGTATCGGGAGCATTAGTTTGCCACCTGCTCCTAACTTTTTCTTTAATTCTTCGCTTTTTTCGTATCCAACCATCCACGACACTAATTGATTACCAAAAATCCTACCTAAATAAAAGGTTATTATAGAGCCTATGACCAATCCAATTAGACTAAGGATAAATGCCTTAACAGCGCCAAAAATTAGCATAGCAGGGACTATAAGCACCATAGAGTTTATAGGGATAAAGATTATTTGCAAGGTGAGAAGGAGTGTGTATATCACATATCCTAAAGCGCTATCACTTATAATATTTTTGATTTTGCTTATATCGTCTAGACCTAAAGCGTTCAAAACAAAACAACCTATAATAGAGAAAATTGTTATAAAAATGATAGCTAAAACAACTTTTTTATTATCTTTCATTGTTACTCCTTAGGTGGTCTAAATCTTAATTCAATATATGCTTATAATAAAAAAATTAGACATATAAAAATTGTATAATAAATTTTGAATACCCCCTTTTTAAAAAAATAATAGTATGATATAATACTATTAGATTAAACGAATAACTACCTATTTAACGAATAGCAAAAATGCTAAAAGGTTTTTATATGAGTATGTCTAATTAATTATTTTTTTAAGAGGTGATTAAATGATTAATTTAAACGAATATGAGTTTAAAATCTCGGAAATGACAGCAGGTATTATGGCAAAAAAGCTAATAACCACACCGACTGGAAAAAAATTTATTTACAAAGCGAATATGGGGTTTGCTCGTAATGATGAGACGCCTACTAGTTTTGGTGAGGTCCTTTATAGTTATGTTTGTAAAATACTTGGTTGTAATTGTGTAAATGCGTTCTTTGCGTGCTTGGATATAAATAATAAGTCGAGTCACGGGGTTTTGATAGAGCATTTTTGGGAGGAAGATACAAAAGAAGCAATAAATCTAGGTAGAATAATTCGTAGCGTTAATAATGAGTGCTCAATGTGTATGAAAACCAGTGTAGATGACGTCGTTAATGCGGTAGGTCGGTTTGCTAGTCTACATGGATTGTCTGTGGATAGTCAAAGACTACGGTCTGATTTGGTCAAAATGGCTATATTAGATTATTATTTTTCACAAACAGATAGGCACCGTGGAAATATTGAGTTTTTGATAAGTGATAAGGGACTGAAGATGGCTCCTATGTTTGATAATGGCGCTTGTTTTAACTTGAGCAGTCATCAAGTAGGCGGATATATTACTGTCAGTCTAAATCAATACGAAAAGGGCGATTATCAATTATTATCTATTACTAACGAAATGTATGACTATGATGAAGTGGACAATTTGGCTAAGCAAATAGTGGTGGAAATGAAAAATAATAAAGAAATTAAAAAGTTTGTATCAGACATTAACGATTTGAAAATTGGCGAGATTTTGACGACTTTATACAATCGCTCGGCAAAAGAGTTTGATGAGGTATATTTGCAAAACTGCCAAAAGATTTTTGAATATAGAAAAGATTTAGTGAATTGTTATAAGAAAAACATAATACGACCTAAAGTCATTATAGACAATTTTGAAAAATCATTGTAAGATATCCATTATGACCGCATAAAGATTTTTTATGCGGTTTTAATTTTTAAGTAAAACATAAAAAAGCGTTTTTATGAGTGAGAAATGCTTGAATTTTGACATAAAATTTTGCTTTTTAAATAATTTTCCGCTGTATAGGGAGTCGTAAAACAAAAAAATATTGAAAATAGGGCTATATTTTTGTGTTTTAGAATACAAATATTTATGAAATGTGAAAATTGATAAATTTTTTTGATATAAAAAACCTTAAAACACTTTCATTTTCACGCAAAATGTGCTATAATTTACTTAGCTAAATAAGATTATATCTTATTTAAAATTTATTAAAGAGGTTTTATATGGCTGAAGAAAAATGTTTACATTATTGTGAAGATGATATAAAGGTCTTGGAAGGGTTAGATCCTGTCCGTAAACGTCCTGGTATGTATATCGGTTCTACAGATGAGAGAGGTTTACACCACTGCGTGATTGAGATAGTGGATAATAGCGTGGACGAGTGCTTGAATGGATACGCCTCACACATTGAGGTTTGTATAAATGACGATGGTAGTGTATCGGTGACCGATGATGGTCGTGGTATTCCTACAGGTATCCACAAAGGCGAAGGAAAGAGTGCCGTTGAGGTCGTTTTGACAAAGCTTCACGCTGGTGGCAAGTTTGGTGGTGGTGGATACAAGATTTCGGGTGGTCTACACGGCGTTGGTTTGTCGGTTGTGAACGCACTTTCTAGTACGCTTATTGTCGAGGTGTGGCAAAATGGTCACTACTATATACAAGAGTATAGTAGAGGTATTCCGCAGTATGATTTAAAGATTTTGGGTGATACCGATAAGACTGGTACAAAGGTCACTTTCTTACCTGATCCTGAGATTTTTGAGACGGTTGAGTTTGATTACGATAGGCTAAAGAATAGATTTAGAGAGATCGCTTTTTTGAATAAAGGTTTGATTATAAAATTAGAAGACAAAAGAGAAGGGCGAGAGAGACATGAGACCTTTGAGTTTAAGGGTGGTATCATTGAGTTTGTTAAGTTTTTAAATAAAGGCAAATCTTGTCTTTTTGAAGAACCTATCTATATGAGCAAAATCAATCCTACTAATGAGGTCGAGGTCGCTATTCAGTATAACGATAGTTATAGCGAGATGGTTGAGTCTTTCGCGAATAATATTAATACCGAGGAGGGCGGTACACACCTTCAAGGCTTCAAAAACGCATTGACTAAAATAATCAATGATTACGCGCAAAATAATAAAATCATTAAAGAGAGTGAAAAGCTCACAGGTGATGATGTGCGTGAGGGGATTACGGCGGTTATTTCTGTAAAACTTACCGAACCGCAATTTGAAGGGCAGACTAAGACAAAATTGGGCAATTCTGAGATGCGTGGCATTGTGGAAAAGGCGATGATAGAAGGGTTTGGTTCTTATCTAGAGGAAAACCCTAAGCAAGCTAAAGATTTGGTCTTTAAATGTGTGAACGCTCAAAGGGCGAGAGACGCCGCTAGAAGTGCTAGAGATTTGACTAGACGTAAGGGTGTACTAGAGAGCAATTCGCTCCCAGGTAAACTAGCCGATTGTTCCGAGAAAAATGCGGAACTTTGCGAGATTTACATTGTAGAGGGAGATAGTGCGGGTGGTACTGCAAAACAAGGTCGTGATAGGCGTTTTCAAGCGATTTTACCACTAAGGGGTAAGATTTTGAATGTGGAAAAAGCAAGACTCGGTAGGATATTGGAAAATCAAGAAATAAAGAGTATGATTACTGCTTTTGGTTGCGGTATAAATGAAAGTTTTGATGAGAGCAAGCTTAGATATCACAAGATTATTACTATGACCGATGCCGATGTTGATGGTAGCCATATTAGAATTTTGCTACTTACTTTCTTCTACAAGTTTATGAGACCGCTCATTGAAAAAGGTCACGTATATATTGCACAACCACCTTTGTACAAGGTAGAAAAGAATAAGGTCATAAAATACGCTTATAGTGATGAAGAGTTAAATCAAGTTTTGGAGGAAATGGGACGTAAAGGCTGTACCGTACAGCGTTATAAAGGTCTAGGTGAGATGAACAAAGAGCAACTTTGGGATACCACTATGAGTCCTGAAAATAGGACACTCCTTCAAGTGAAAATGGAAGATGCTAAAGAGGCGTCAGAACTATTTAATAAACTAATGGGTGAAGAACCAGAACTTCGTAGGCAGTTTATTGAAGAAAATGCTACTTTAGTAAAAGATTTGGATATATAAAAGGGTTACGATATGAAGAAAAAAGATTATTCAACCGAACTAGAAAAAATAGTTGATAAAACTAAATATATTGAGATAGATGTTGCTAATGAATTGAAAAATTCGTTTATTGCCTATGCTATGGCGGTAAATGTCAGTCGTGCTATTCCTGATGTGCGAGACGGTCTAAAGCCTGTACATAGACGTATACTTTATGGTATGGGTGAAATGGGACTCACTAGTGACAAACCTTTTAGAAAATGTGCTAAAATTGTCGGTGATGTTTTGGGTAAATATCACCCTCACGGCGATAGTTCCGTGTACGATGCACTAGTAAGACTTGCGCAAGACTTTAGTATTCGTTGTCCACTCGTTGATGGACACGGGAATTTTGGTTCTGTAGACGGTGACGGCGCAGCTGCTTATCGTTATACTGAGGCGAGACTTAGCAAAATCACCGATGAATTGCTAAGGGATATTGACAAAGAAACGGTAGATTTTTATCCTAACTTTGATGATACTTTGATGCAACCAACCGTATTACCTAGTAGATTTCCTAACCTGCTTGTCAATGGTAGTGACGGTATTGCTGTGGGTATGGCGACAAATATTCCTCCGCACAACTTGGGAGAGGTGATTGATGGCGTTGTAGCAATGATTGACAACCCTGATATCACTGTTGACGAACTGATTGATATCATTCCTGCACCAGATTATCCTACGGGTGCGCTTATTATGGGCAGAACACCTATCATACAAGCGTACAAGACTGGTCGTGGCGGTGTCGTTTTGAGAGCGAGGACCGAGATAGAGGAACTAGAAAACGGCAAGAGTAGAATCATTGTCACCGAAATACCTTATCAAGTAAACAAGGCAAAACTAGTAGAGCAAATCGCTAATCTTGTAAAAGATAAGAGAATAGAGGGTATTAGTGACCTAAGAGAAGAATCTGATAGACACGGTATGCGAGTCGTTATTGATATCAAGAAAGATTATCAACCTAATGTCGTGCTTAATCAGTTGTTTAAACACACCCAACTACAAATCAAGAGCGGTATCATTTTCTTGGCATTGGTCAATGGACAACCTAGGATTTTAAATCTTAGAGAGATTATTTACTATTATCTAGAGCATCAAAAAGAAGTTATATATCGTAGAACAAAGTTTGATTTGGAAAAAGCAAAAGAGAGAGAGCACATCATAAAAGGTCTAGTGATAGCACTAGCGAATATTGATGAAGTTATTGCTATTATAAAGGCTAGTAGCGAGAAAAATGAGGCTATTGTAAAACTTTGCGAGAGATTTGAGCTCAGTGAAAAACAATCAATCGCTATTCTTGATATGAAACTTCAAAGATTGACAGGTCTTGAGGTACACAAACTACAAGAGGAACTAGTCGAACTAGAAAAATTGATTGTTGAATTGACCGATATTTTGAACACTCCAACTAGAATACTAGAAATCATTAAGAAAGAAATTTTAGAGATAAAAGATAAATACAACACTCCTAGACTAAGTGAGATATGTATCAATTATGATGATATTGATATTGCTGATTTGATACCTAGAGAGGACGTTGTTATTAGTATGACACATTTAGGTTATGTAAAACGTTTGCCTGTCAGTGAATATCGTGCGCAACATAGAGGTGGTGTCGGTGTGACCGCGCATAAGACTAAAGATGAAGATTTTGTGGAGAGACTATTCACCACTAATACACACGATGATTTGTTATTCTTTACTAATAAAGGCAAAGTGTATGTAATCAAGGCATACGAGATACCTGAGGCGCAAAGGACCGCTAAGGGTAGGGCTATTATAAACCTATTACCTTTGGATGCGACCGAGCGAGTGTCTGCTGTGGTTAGAAGAAAAGAGGGTGATGCGGGCAACTTTATTATGGCTACAAAACTCGGACTTATCAAAAAGACTGAGTCTAAAGAATTTGATAAAATTAGAAAGAACGGTAAAATTGCTATCACTTTACGTGAGGGTGATGAACTCATTGGTGTACATTTGACTAACGGTGAAAATAACATTTTATTGGGATCTTCTAGCGGTAAGTGTATAAACTTTAATGAGGGCATAATAAGAAACACCTCTCGTAGTGCGCAAGGTGTCAAGAGTATAAATCTATCTAACGGCGAGACCGTTGTTGGTATGACTATTGTGAGTGAGGGTACCGAGATTTTGACTATCACGGAAAACGGCTACGGCAAGAGAACGGATATCGCTGAGTACAGAGAGCAAGGTCGTGGCGGTAAAGGTACTAAGGCGGGGGTGTTTAACGAACTCACCGGTGGACTAGTGGCATTTATGACAGTGGATGAGACTCAAGACGTCATTATGATTACTGATAATGGTACTATTATAAGGACACCTATTACTGATATTAGAAAGATTGGTAGAGTCACTAAGGGCGTTAGGATAATGAAACTCGCTAATGGTGCTAAAATTGTGTCAGTGGCAGTGGTAGAACACGAAGAGCTTGAAGAGACAAGCGAAAATGCAAACGATGAAATCAATGGTGTCGTGGTCGCTGAAAATATTTCAGATGATATTAAAAGCGAGCAAGAGTAAAAATTATAAAAATGAATAAAATACATCTCAATATGCGATAGCGTTTGAGACAAAAAGCATTTGCTATTATGTGGTAAATGCTTTTTTAGGTCAGTGTATCCAATATTGATTAAATCAAGTGATATATTTAACTAAATTTTTAGCAAAACACTTGATTTTTTGCTTTTCTTAGTGTATAATAATGACATATTTTAATTGAGTTTAAAATATCCTTGCATTTTTTGATAAAATGCCTAAGTCCAAAAGGAGGTAAAAGTATGAAAAAATACGAAGCATTGGTTATCCTCAATCCAGATTTGGCTGATGAGCAAAAAGAAGCTATTATAAAGAAGATTTTTGCTCCTGTTGAGTCGGCACAAGGTACTATTGACGGCGTAGATAAGTGGGGCGTTAAGAAGCTCGCTTATACTATTAAGTTCAAGCACGATGGCTACTTTGCTTTGGTTACTTTCACGGCGCCTACTAGCGTTGTCAAAGAGATTACTAACCAAGCAAACCTGCTAGAGAACGTTTTCCGTTGCGTTATAACGGCAAAATAATTAAAGGAAGAATTAATTATGAATAAATGTTTTTTGATTGGAAATCTAACTAGAGATCCAGAAGTTTCAATTACTAATAGTGGTGTTTCACTATGCAAATTTTCTATTGCTGTGACTAGAAGATTTGCTAACGCCGAAGGTGAGAGAGAGACCGATTTCTTTAACGTTGTAGCGTGGAGAGCGTTAGCTGACCATTGTGGTAAATATTTGCATAAGGGTTCCAAGGTCGCTATTGTTGGTAGTATCAATAATCGTACTTACGATGCGCAAGATGGTACAAAGCGTACAGTTACTGACATAACCGCTGAGGAAGTGGAATTTTTGTCAAGCAAAAACTCTGGTGAAGAAAGGAACGAAGTAGTTGGTAATTTGCAACCTATAGAAGATGATGGTTTGCCTTTTTAAAAAAATAATATGAGGAGAGAGTTCAATGGAAGAGAGAGAGATTGTGGATGTTGAGCAAGTTGTCGCTAATGATGCGGAATTTGAAGCTAACGAAATGATTGATCAAGATGGCGAGAGACAAGATGGTAGACACTATGTAAAGCGTGTTACCAAGAAAAAAGTTTGTGCTTTCTGTATGGAAAAAGCGACATCTATTGATTATAAAGATGTAAACAAACTTAAGAGATTTATCACTGAAAAGGGTAAAATCTTGCCAGCTAGACAAACAAATGTTTGTGCTAAACACCAAAGAGAATTGGCTAAAGCAATCAAGAGAGCTAGATGCGCTGCTTTGTTGCCTTTTAGAGCTGATTAGTTTAATAGATAAGAGACTAGAGAGCGAAAAAGCTTTCTAGTTTTTTTTAGTGTAAAAAAAATGTGTCAACAATGTGGCACATTTTACATCTACATATCGTCTCACTTTTTTATAGTGCGGGATAATTATTGGCAATATATTTAATAGTCGTAAATCTTGTACAATTTATTTAAATAAATCAATTTTAAATTTGACGATTTATGCGTTTTTACCGAAAAATCTTCTTATCTCTGCCTCAGCGTTCTCAATCGTATCTGAGCCGTGAATCAAATTTTCACCATTGGTGAATGCAAAGTCACCACGGATAGAGCCGGGATCCGCATCCAAACATCTCGTAGCACCGATAATATTTCTCATACCTTGTACTACGCTAGGTCCTTCTACAATCATACCAATTACAGGACCACTAGTCATAAACTTGACAATCTCAGGGAAGAAAGGTTGGTCGGCAATGTGAGAATAATGCTCTTTCAAAACCTTTTCATCTAGCATCATCATTTTCATATTAGTGATATTGTAACCTTTTTCCTCTATACGAGAGATAATTTTACCAGCCAATTTTCTTTTTATGCTGTCTGGTTTAAGCATAATATATGTTCTTTCCATAACAAAAAAGCCTCCAAAAAATTATTTGATAGTATTAGTTTATCAAATTTGTATTTAATTGTCAATTTTATTTTTGTAGTTTTTTATTTACACCATAATTTATTGTAACCAATAAACTTATTTTACAAACTTTATGATTTAGTTTACTATGATAAAGGTCACTCCGGGGTTTAACCTTAGCATATCTTCATCTAAATAAATTTGGTTGTAAATCTTTGTAGGATAGCCTTTTTCATTTAGCCGTGTTGGTGTTAGTAATTCGCCCTCTATGTAATCTACTATTTTGTGCATTCTTTTTAGTTCGTACAATCTTTTGCGTAAGTCTATTCTAATGACTCCGCCTACGCCGTGCGAACCGTGACCGTGAATAACTTTTAGTACGGTGCTAGGTATTTTTTTATATCGGTCTATTTCAATCTCTACTTGTGCTATTGCGACATCTAATTTTGGTAATGTCTCTTTTAAATTAATTATTTCCATAAATATATAATACTACTAAAAAATAAATTTTGCAAGCGCTTGCAATTTAATTTTCAATATGATACAACTACGTTAGTGAAAGATTTGACTTGCAGTGGGTGTTATCTATTAAACATTATGGTGTTCAAGTTTTCAGTAAGTCAAACATACATAAGCGTTACAGTGTTTATCGGTGTTTTGGCGGTGACTTTTGCTAGCGTTATGTATGTCTACTACAAAAAGACTTGCGCTAAAAACATCGCTAATATTGAGCCATAAAGAATAATTGAAAAAGGTTTTGATTAAAATATTAGTATGAGTAAATCAAAATCTTTTTTTGTTGTGTGCGTTTTCACTATTATGATATTTATGAGTGTGTATTTTTTGAGGGGAGTTTTATATCCTATTTTATATAAAGATACGTTTAAAATGTATTGTGAAGAGTATGATGTGCCGTATGCGGTGGCGTTGGCGGTCGCAAAATGTGAAAGTGATTTTGATACAAACGCCGTCTCTAAAGCTGGTGCAATAGGTGTGATGCAACTAATGCCCGAGACTGCTAAGTACATTGCTACAAAAATATGTTACAATAATGAAATCAATTTATACGACTACAAGGTCAATATAATGCTTGGATGTGCGTATCTGAGTTATTTATACAATAGGTTTGGCGAATTTAAACAAGTGATTATGGCATACAATGCTGGTGAGGGGCGTGTGACCGAGTGGTTAAAAACAGACATATTGTTAGAGGACAAACCATACAAAGAAACAAAAATTTATTATGAAAAAGTAAAGTTTGCAAAAAATATTTATGAAAACATTGTGTAACACTTTGACATTTATTAAATTATGTGCTATAGTAAAGTAGAAATTTGTCAATAGTATTTATAAAATACTATGTGAATTTTTCATCGCTTTATAGTTTTAGAGTGAGAATATTATAAGATTTTTACGGAGGAAAAAATGAGTGTTTTCTTTTGCGATAGCGATTGCGAATTATGGTATGATAAAATAGATGAGTTGGGTATACAAACTATTGAGATGCCTTATAGTATAAATGGTGGAGATGAGATTGGTTACGATTTTGGTCGTAGTACAGATTTTGCTAAGTTTTTTGAGGGTATGCGTAATGGGGCAAGTGTAAAGACTCACGCATTAAACGAATACGATTATATTAATTATTTTGAGCCACATTTAAAGAATGGTGATGATATTATATATGTGCATTTTAGCAGTGAGATGAGCGGTACTTTTGCCTCAATGAATAAGGCGATTAAGTCGCTAAAAGAAAAATACCCTGATAGGACTATAAAGACCGTTGATACGAAATCTATTTGTATGGGAGCGGGAATCATTGTCTATATGTCCGCGTTGCTTTGGAAAAACGGCGCAAGTGATGACGAGATTATAAAATGGGTAGAGGATAATAGGGACAAGTACGCTACATATTTTGTTGTGGAAGATTTGAAATATCTAAAACAAGGCGGTAGGGTGAGTCCGACAGTCGCGCTCATTGGTAACTGTTTGGCTATGAAGCCTATTTTGAGCATTAAATCAAATGGTAAAATTGAAAAGGTTAATACCGCTCGCGGTTTCAAAAAAGGTGTGAGGACATTGGTCGATTATTTGGTGCAATTAGGTGATAATGTAAAAGATTATCCTATAGTCATCATTCACGCTGATAACGTTGAGTATGCTGAGTATACTCGTGATTTAATCAAGCAGGCTATAGGTGATGATGCTGATATTTGGATGCAACCTATAGGTCCAGTAATAGGTGCACACGCAGGACCTGGTACTATTGGTTTGATTTTCCACGCAAAAAATAGATAATTTGTATATAAAAAATCTTGCTTTGTGGTTTTAAAGCAAGATTTTTTGTTAATCACATATAATTGCGTTAGTCGTGAGAATGGTGGTCGCTACCGAAACTGCATTTTGCAGTCCGCACCTTATGACTTTTGTAGGATCTATTATACCTAGCTTTTTTAGATCGCCAAACACATTATTTTGTGCGTCATAACCATAATTTGTATCATTAGAGTCCGCAACCTTTTGCACTATGACACCATCATCTAGTCCAGCATTTTTTGCTATTTGTCTTAGAGGCGCTTCAAGAGTTTTTAATAAAATGTGGGCACCTAACTTTTTATCACCACATAAATCATTCAATTTACTTTCTACTATTTTTTTGATTTTGAGTAGCACGCTTCCGCCACCTATAACGATGCCTTCAGTTACCGCTGATTTACACGCAAATATAGCGTCCTCCACTCTTAGTTTGCGTTCGTTCACCTCAATATCACTCGCTCCGCCGACCTTTATAACGGCGACTTTACCTTTTAATTTTGATATTCTATCTTGCAAAAGATTTTTGATATTTTGGTCGCTTGTTTCGGCAAACTGTTTTTGTAAACTATATAATCTATCCTCTACTAAATCATTTGTTTTTGTCTTTATAAAAGTAGTTTCGTATTTTGTGGTTATAACTTTTTCTAAATTTCCTAATTGATTAAAATCTAAATTTGACATTAGGTCATTGGTAAATACTTTTGTTTCAAATATTAACGCTAGATCTGATAAAATATCTTTTCTCTGTGTGCCATAAGCGGGAGATTTTAGCGGTAAACATTTCAAATTTGACTTTAATTTATTAATTAAAATCGCACTTAAAACATCCTCGCTATAATCATTTGCGAGTATTACAAGTGGTTGATTTACTGAGATAGAGTATTGTATTACGGAGACTAGTGCATTAAAATTATCTAGTTTATCATCTACAAGCAGTATGAGTGGGTTTGAGTATTCAGCGACCTCCTTTGTCATATCTGTGCAAAAATATGTACTCGTAAAACCTCTATCTATCTTGATACCATTTACTATATCTAAAGTGGTTTTGAGTTGTTGACCTTCGGTGAGTGTGATGACTCCATCACGACCGATTGTCTTGTATGCCTCGCTAATTAGTTTACCAATATTAGTATCGGCGCAACTAATATTTGCAATTTGCTCAATGTCCTTATCTGCGTTTAGTGGTCTTGATATGTTTTGTAATTCTTTCAGTGCAAGATTAAGAGCGGTGTTTATACCCAAATTTAATTCAATAGGGTTTGCCCCTGCAATTATATTTTTTATACCCTCTTTTATTATACTTTGTGCTAAGACGCAAGCGGTGGTTGTACCGTCTCCAGCGAGTTCATTTGTTTTTATACTTGCTTCTTTTATAAGCATTGCACCTATATTTTGCAAGTCACTATCTAGCGTGATAGATTTTGCGATAGTTACACCATCATTTGTGATGAGAGGGGTGCCTAGAGTCTTTATAACAACATTTTTGCCTTTTGGTCCAAGTGTGCATTTAACCGCTTCCGCTAGCGTATCAATGCCTTTTTCCAATTCTTTTAGACTGTCAATACCGATAATAACTTTACTCATCTTTATCCTCCAAAATGCAAAGTATGTCACCTTGCTTTATAATGTAGAGCGTTTCACCTTGATAGGTGAATTCGCTAGCTACATACTTATGGAAAAGAACTTTGTCTTTTTCTTTTAAGACTATTTCAATTTCATTCCCATCAACTTTGCCACCTATCCCGACACAAACCACCTCGCCAAGACTAGGACTTTCGCTAATACTCTCAGGTAAAATGAGGTCGACGTTTTCTTTTGGTTTGATATGTTTTAAAACGATTTTATCAAACAAAGGTACTAATTTCATTTCATATTCTCCTTATAATTATTTATCAATATTTGCCCCTTATTTTAAAATTATTCAAAAGTTATTTTTAAAATAGCATAGACATATATTGTACTATGAGTATAAACAAAAAAAATAGTAATTTTCAAGCTGAATGGACACAAGATAAGTGGGAACAAGAGCAAATCTTTACAGGGCAAGCTAACGAGTATGGCGTTGCGTATAAATTTCGTAAATCAAGTGTCAAGTTGAAGAAAAGTAGAAACATACTTGCATTAGCAATTTTACTAGCGCTTGTGTCGGTTGCCGTGTATTTTTCGGGAGATTTTGTGGTGAAAACTGTTTTTAATGCAACGTCTCAAGGTGTTATTTCCGTCCCTAATATAAATTATTACGCAGTACAATCAGGTGAGTATGATACTATAGAAGAAGCAACTATGTATTCTCAACGTGTTAGGGAACTCGGCGGTGCTGGATATGTCTACAAAAAGGACCTCACATATAAGGTCTTGGTGTCGGCTTATGAGAATGAGAAAGACGCAAAGAGTGTTTTGGGAAAAATCTCATCCTCGCTACCTAACGCTGAAGTCATCGTTTTAAAATCACCTAAAATCGTAATGGAGTACAACTTAGACGACGCCGATAAAAAGTGTTTGCAAGATGCGTTAAATTTATTTCATAGCGTTTTTACAAAACTTTATTCCGTAAGTGTTAGCTATGATTTAGGGGACACAACTTTTGCTATGGCAAAACTTAGTATGGTAGAACTCCAAAAAGAATTTGAATCAGTATATATACCATATTCCAGTGTGTTTAGTAATAGTAGAGATGTGCGGATAGCTTCATTAACATTTAAACTCAGTGTTATGCAAGACGAACTCGACAAACTTGCTGATCCTATGGCGTTAGAAGAAAATTTTTCTATCAATATAAAATATTCTAGTATTTCGGTGATCCTCGCTCGTGCATATATTTAAAGGTGATTTTTCCTTAAATAAATATAAAAATCTTTATAATTTGATTGTCAATTACACTTTATTTTGGTATAATTAATCTATTAATATTTTAAAATAAAGGATTTTACTTATGGATTTTGTACAAGTGTTAGCGGATGAATTTTCACTTAAAAATAATCATTCAAAAAATATAATTGATTTATTAGATGAGGGCAATACGGTACCTTTTATTGCTCGTTATAGAAAAGAAATGACCGGTAGTTGTGATGACCAAGTGCTTAGAAGCTTTGCGGATAGATTGCAGTATCTAAGAAATTTAGAGAAGCGAAAAGAGGAAGTCATTGGTTCTATTACGGAGCAAGGAAAGATGACGGAGGAACTACAAAAGTCTATTGATAGCGCTTTGACTCAAGCCGAACTAGAAGATATTTATAGACCATACAAACCTAAGAGAAAGACTAGAGCTAGCGAAGCAATTAGAAAAGGTTTACAAGGTCTTGCGGATATGATTATGTCGCAAAAAGCTGAGGATATTGAAAGCCTTGCAAGTGGGTATTTAAACGATGAGGTTTTGACCAGTCAAGACGCAATAGCGGGCGCAAAAGATATCATTGCCGAAATGGTGTCTGATAACCCTGAGATTAGAAAAGTTTTAAAAGAGTTGATAGATAAAAAATCTACTATTACTTGTGAACTTGTAGAAGAGGGAGATTATAAGACTTATGAGACTTATGCTAGTTTTACGCAAAATATCAACACTCTTCCTAGCCATAGAATACTTGCTATTAATCGTGGTGAAAAAGAAGGTTGTCTAAAGGTTAGCATTAAAAACAATGATGAATTATTCAAACAAACCATTTTGGATGCTATGCTTATCAAAAAGCCAACTGAGATTTGTAAAAACCTAATATCTGAGGCAGTGGAAGATGGTTACGAAAGGCTTTTGATGCCGAGCCTTGAGCGTGAGACACGTGCTACGCTTACTACTAACGCTAACGAGCAAGCCATAAAGATGTTTGAGAGCAATCTAAAACCTTTACTTTTGCAACCACCGCTAAAAAATAAGACTGTTTTAGGATTGGATCCTGCATATAGAACGGGGTGCAAAATCGCCGTCGTGGATAAGACCGGTAAGGTACTAGATACTTGTGTCGTTTATCCTACACCACCGCAAAATAAGACCGCTGAGTCTATGGAAAAATTGACTACTTTGATAGATAAATACAATGTTGACGTTATATCAATAGGTAACGGAACCGCTTCAAAAGAGTCGGAGATTTTTGTAGCTGATTTGGTGAAAAATCAGTCTCATAAGGTGGAGTATGCAGTCGTAAATGAAGCGGGCGCGAGTGTGTATTCCGCATCAAAACTTGGAGCGGAGGAGTTTCCTGATTTTGATGTGGCGCAACGTAGCGCGGTTAGTATCGCTAGAAGGATACAAGATCCGCTTGCAGAGCTAATCAAGATAGATGTAAAGAGTATTGGTGTCGGTCAATATCAACACGATATGCCTCAAAATAGACTTGGTGAAGTGTTGGGTTGGGTAGTGGAAGATTGTGTGAATAGTGTTGGCGTAGATTTAAACACGTCATCATATAGTTTGCTTTCTTATGTTAGTGGTCTCAATAAAGGCATCGCCAAGAGTATTGTTGATTATAGGAGTAAAAACGGCGAATTTACCGCCCGTGAAGAACTTTTAAACGTACCAAAACTCGGTGCCAAAGCATACGAACAATGCGCTGGTTTCCTACGAATACCTAATGGTGCTAATATCTTAGATAATACTGCAGTGCATCCTGAGAGCTATATCTCTGTGAATAAACTACTTAGTCATTTTGGAATGAGTATGGACGATATAAAAAATGATAACCTTATCACTCTACCTATAAAGATTGAGCGTGAAGGGTGGGATAAGGTCGCTGAAGTCATTGGTGTCGGTGAACCTACCCTAAAAGATATGGTGGAGGAACTTTTAAAGCCAGGTCGTGATATTCGTGACAACTTACCTAAACCTATTTTGAGAAGCGATTTACTTAGTCTTGAGGATTTAAAAGAAGGTATGATTTTGACGGGTACGGTTAGAAATGTTATTGATTTTGGTGCATTTGTGGATATAGGTGTCCACCAAGACGGACTTGTGCATATCTCACAAATCTCAAAAAACTACATCAAACATCCTAGCGACGTATTAAAAGTTGGTGATGTGGTAGAGGTAAAAGTGATAGCTGTTGACGTGGCGAAAAAGAGAATATCTCTTACTATGAAGTTTGATAAAACGACCGAATAAGTTACGCTAAATTTAATGTCATTATATAAGATTTTTTAAAACTTCGTTATATATGTAATTGTTTGTTTGATTTGTAAAATAACGCATAAACTGATTTAGTTTACTGTCTAATATTAAAATTTTTGAAAATAAAAAGGTACGAACGCTTTGGAATGAATAGGAAGAGGACTGGCTATTTTGTCTAGTTGATGTTATTGAAGTATTGACAGATAGTTCGGAGCCAACTCAATATCTTAAGCGTTTAAGGAGTCGTGACAATGAATTGAATACCTACATAGGTACAAATTGTACCCATGTAGAAATGGTCGGGTTCACTGGTAAAACTAGAAAGGTTATTAGTTTGCAAAACTCAGATAACAAAGAGTTGTTATTAGTTAAGGATAAACGACCACAAATAAAATAAATTACAAATAAAAAACTCCAAGTGATGGTTTTTTAAACCAAAAACTTGGGGTTTTTTGATTAAGATAATGACTTTTTCTTTTTTAATGTTAGTATCAATGCGGTTATTATTCCACCCATTATTAACGCAACTAAGAGTAGCATTAGACCTATAAATTTGTGCTTTGTGAGATCATTTAAGTATATATATTTTGTCTCTATATATGTGCTTATTTGTTCGTTTTTATCGTTTAAGTAAACTACTTTTGTATATTGACTATCTGTGTTAGGTTCGCCATTTAGAAAAATATTTTGTCCGTTTGCGAGTTGTTTTTCGGTCTTGATGTATTCGCCGTCAATATAATCAAAACAATAAATTTTATCTTCTTCTAAAGATTTTTCTACTTTACCATTTGGTTGAAAAGATTTTTGATAGACATCTAATTCGCTATTCATAGCGGTACGAGTGTTTATGTAGCCTATAGTGTTGTCATTTAGTCTCACACAATAAAAACTAGTACCATTACTATCTTTTATATTGTAGCTATAACTCAATATATCTACAACATCGTTAAATCCTAGCGTTTGATATGTATTGCTTACACCGTCTGTTTCTAACGAGGTGGGATATTTGTATATGTATGCCAAAGCGGTGATAACTTTCACTTTTGCAAAAGAAGGTATGATATCTTCAAGAGTGAAATCTAGTGCGGTCGTCTCTATGTACCCTAATGTGTTTTTTCCTCCAAAAGAATTTATAATACAATAAGCAAATTTAGAGTTTTCCGCACATTCTTTGTTTAACACGATGACTTTATCATTTTTGTTAAGACTAAATAGTGGCGAAATATTAAATGGATATTTATAAACTTGATTAGTAGATTTTAATACGGCGACCTCGCATGGAGTGGTGAGGCGCGTGTCACTAAAATAGCTTAAATCATTTTTGAAATTTGATAAATTATCCGCAAAGTCATTGTTTTGTATGTGTTTTATTGTGCAAATCTCAGTGTCTAGTAAATCAATATCGCCGTTATTTAAACATATTAACATTTTTGAATAGTTTTTGTCTAGTGTGATAGATTTTGTAATGGCTTGTTCGTTTATTTTGTTTATACACATATCTTCTAGCGTATATATGTTATTTTTGTAATCAAGTGCAAAATCTATAATCTTGTCACTAGTATAACAATCTTCTAATTGTTTTGTACTCAAGTTGAGACTCTTTATCCCATTAGCGTATTGTAAATAAATATATTGCCCGCTAGCATCACATTGCAGTGATAACGCATTTGTCGTTTCAAAGATTAATGTCCAGTTGTCCTCCACATATTGCAACAAACCAGTTTCAGTCAAAGCATATAAGTCGTTTACTTGATTACTTTTAAGGTCCATCACATTTTCGGGTTTTGTGATAGTAGTTGTTTTATTATTATTTAGGTCTATGTTTACAATCTCATTACTAGTGAGCGCAAAGACCGAGTTGTTGTTGTCTGAAGTTACTATGGTAGGGGCGGTGGCGTCAATCAACTTTGTATTGTTAGATTTTAGCATTATTCTATTGTTACCCGTATCGGCGACAATTACGCCCTTGCTACTCATACAAAATGACTGAGGATAGTAAAGTCTATTATTGTCGGCGCCTTGACTCGCTACAAGTAATTTATCAAAAACTAATTCGTTTCCACTTATTTTAAATTTTTGTATTGAACCCGTCTTTTTGTCGGCAACGAGCATATAGTCATCATTTAGCGTTGCATCAGCTATCAAAAACACTTCACCGCTAATAAATGAACGGTCAAATACAAGACTAGGTGACAATAAGACGGTTTGATTTGTGCTTTCAGTATTGATTACTTTTATTGTGTCATCTTCTAATATATAAAAGTTGTTATCCTTTATCATCAATTTAAAAGATGAGTCGGTTTTGTGACTAATAGTCTTTAAATCACTACTGCTAGTTAAGTCCAAGCTTACTTTTTTGAGTGTATTGCCGTCTATTACATAAAGGTAGTTTTCATATACACAAATATCCTTTATGTTTGTAAAAGTTCTTTTTAATTCACCATTTGAGACTTCAGTCTTGCTAAAAGCAAAAATTGTTTCGTTAGACACTGTAAAACCTAAAACAGTTATATCAAACGATTTTACCACGCCTGATAGGTCGTAAACAGTATTGCTACTTAGATAATAAAGTTTGTTGTTAAAGTAGCACATATCTAAAATATTTTCTATATGCGACGAGGTGAATTGTTCATTAGAATAACGCACCAAATCGCCATTATCTTGATAGACAAAGTACTCATTTTCATTTCCGCATAAAAATTTTGGTGATTGGATATTGTAAAAGACATCGCAAACAGTATCCGCATATATGCTATCAACCTTAATTGGACATATCAAAATGCTCGCAAAAAGCAAAAAAATAATCGCTAATTTCTTCATAAAAAACTCCGTATTTCCTCAAATATATATATTCTACATTAAAAAATGAAAAAAATCAAGCAAAGATGAATTTTTACTTTTTAAAGTTTGACCATCTTTCTTGACACTTAGTTTTTTTATATTGTAAACTAGGTTCAAAAATAATACCATAAATTTTATGATGGCATAATGTTTTTTAGTTATGTTTTGTTGGTTTTGAAAATCTTTGGAGGATTAATGAAGTTTGATTTGTGGAGTAAAACTTTACTCAAAAGTTACGGTATGTTGGATAAAGCAATAGGCTCAATTGATAGAGCTTTTGATAAAATAATAAATTCTAGCTATTGTGCTAGTTCGTATGATACATTGTTTAATAACACAAAAATGATAGCGGATAAACTGCTTAGTCTTATAGAAAAGAAAAAAGTTTTAGTGAGGACGCAAAAATTGGTAGATGATATTTTAGCTCAAATTGATAAATATTACGCTAAACTTTTGGTATTAAAATACATAAATAATATATCAAATGAGCAATTGAGTCATCTTTTAAATATAAGCATAAGGACAATACTTAGGCATTCACAAGTGGCAATAAATGAGTTTAGTAAAGCGATAGAAATGAGAGGGTTGAAGCAGATAGATTTTTTTGAAGCGTTTTTGGAACAAAAATGGATTTTTGAAATCTATAAAAGAACCGAAAAAGAGGATGTTACGTTCGCGGAAAGAACCGAAAAATTTTATAATAAATCTAAATAGTATACTTAATAAAATGCAAAAAAGAATTTTTTGTTATAAATAGTCATAACTATAAAGATATAAACATAATTTAAAATATAATAAATCTTTAATATGACAGTAGTTGACAATAATGTATATTTAAACCTAAAAATAGTGATATCATTATGCACGCTTGCGTATTAAACTAAAGGAGTCGCTAAAATGAAATTTGTTGTTTGTAAAAAGAGTTATGTGCTAGTTTTAGTGTTAATGTTACTAGTCGGATCAATGCTAGCTATACGATTTGACGGTACGGGTGCTTTGGCGCAAGTCTATTTTGGAAACAGCCCTAAACTATATCCTATATACAAAGTGGATACTGATAAAAAGGACGTAGCAATTACTTTTGATGCAGCGTGGGGTGCTGATAAAACTGAGCAAATAATGGATGTTTTAGATGAGTACAATGTAAAAGCGACTTTCTTTTTGGTAGGATTTTGGATGGATAAGTACCCCGAGGTGACTAAAAGCATTCACGAGCGTGGATTTGAAATAGGTTCTCATTCGTACAATCATCCCGATATGACCAAATTAACTAATGCCCAAATCAATCAAGAACTTACTTCTACTAATGACAAGATAAAAGAATTAACCGGTGAGTCACCATTGCTTTTTAGACCGCCTTATGGAGCCTATGATAACAAACTAATTGAGGAGTTGAACAAACTCAATATGAAAGGTATACAATGGGATGTTGATACTCTAGATTGGAAAGGATATTCGCCTTCGCAAGTCATACAAAGAGTAAATAATAATGTAGGTTGTGGCTCAATAATTTTATGCCACAACAACGCCGACCACGTAGTGGAAAATACTCGTTTGATATTGACTACACTTATAAATAAAGGTTATAATTTTGTAAAAGTGAGTGAATTAGTTAAAGATGTCAAAGAAGTAAAAATTGGTGTTGGGTACAATTAAAAACATTTTAGGAGAAGATATTATGAATTACGATTTTTTAAGCAATAACAAAGTATATATTAGCGGAGAAGTTATTTCCGAACCTGTATTTAGTCACGAGGTCTACGGTGAGGGGTTTTATGAGCTTATGCTATCCGTTCCTAGACTCAGTAGCCATAGGGATGTGATTCCTATAACAATAAGTGAAAGACTATTGACCGAGAAGGACCTTGCCATTGGTAACACTATTGCGATAAAAGGTCAGTTTAGAAGTTATAACAAAATTTTTGAAAATAAATCTAAATTGATGTTGACCGTATTTGTTAGAGAATTGGTAGAACCTAGCGATAGTAATAACCCTAACGTTATAGAATTGATAGGTTACGTATGCAAGCCACCAATTTTTAGAGTGACGCCATTTAATAGAGAGATATGTGACTTGCTTTTAGCGGTCAATAGAGCGTACAATAAAAGCGATTATTTACCCTGCATAGCGTGGGGTAGAAATGCTAGATATCTAAAAAATATAAATGTGGGTGAAAAAATTGTGATTACAGGTCGTATACAAAGTCGTGAATATCAAAAACGACTTGATGATGGTGAAGATGTCACTAAGGTTGCTTACGAAATCAGTATTAATAAGATAGCAAGTGATATAAGCATATTAGAAATTGAGGATTTACAAGAACAATTTAATAATTACTAAATCAATGCCCTTTTTATAGGGTGTTTTTTGTAAAATTAATTGTTAAATTATTTTTTTAGTGATATAATAATCTTAAGAGGTGAGTGTATGCTAGATAAAATAGTTATTAAAGGTGCAAAAGAGAACAATCTTAAAAATATAGACTTGACCATTCCTAGAAATAAGCTTGTAGTTTTTAGCGGGGTTAGTGGTAGCGGAAAGAGTACGCTTGCTTTTGACACCATTTTTGCGGAGGGGCAGAGGAGATATATAGAGAGTTTATCGTCTTATGCTAGACAGTTTTTAGGACAAGCGCAAAAGCCAGATGTTGAGAGTATAGAGGGGTTGTCACCTGCAATTAGCATTGACCAAAAGACCACAAACAATAATCCTCGTTCCACAGTAGGTACTGTGACCGAAATATATGATTATTTGAGACTTTTGTATGCGAGGATAGGCGTCCCATATTGTCCAAAATGTCACAAACCTATCACGCAACAAACTTTAGATGATATAGTGAATAGGGTGATGAAAATGCCGACTGGTAGCAAAATTATGATAGAATCACCGATTGTTAGAGGGGAAAAAGGTACCCATAAAAAATTACTTGAAGAACTCCAAAAAGACGGCTTTGTTAGGGTGAAAATAAACGATAACATTTATACGCTTGATGAGGAAATTGAATTGGATAAAAATAAAAAATCTTCTATTAGCGTGATTGTTGATCGTATTGTGATAAATGATGATCGCTCAAGACTAGCAAACAGTGTTGAGACCGCACTCGAACTAGCAAAGGGCATTGTGGATGTGGAATGTGAAGGTGAGATAAATAGATATTCTACCATTTTTACTTGTCCTGATTGCGGGTTTGGTATAGAGGAAATGGCTCCAAGGTTATTTAGTTTTAATAATCCTTTTGGTGCGTGCTCTAAATGTTTGGGGTTGGGTTTTACGCTTAGGGTAGATCCTCGTTTACTACTAGCAAAAAGCGATCTCAGTATCAATCAAGGTGCTTTTACGTTATCTGGGTGGAATATAGATGTCGGTAGTATATCGGATATGTATTTTAAGGCACTCGCTAAAAAATATGATTTTAGTTTGGATACACCAGTAAAAGATTTACCAAAAAATATTATAGATATTTTACTGTATGGTAATGGTGGTGAAGTGCTTGATTTGGAGTATAGTAGAGCAAAGTTTAGCGGGGTTTATAATGGTGCTTATGAGGGAATTATCCCAAATATTGAGAGGCGTTATAGAGAAACAAAGAGCGAGTACGTAAAAGAAGAATTGTCTCGTTATATGACCGAATCTAATTGCGAAGTCTGCGGTGGAAGAAGGCTTAATGATACGGCACTGGCGGTGCGAGTCGGTGATAAAAATATATCTGAAGTTTGTGACCTTAGTGTTACTGACCTAAATAAATTTTTTGAAGATTTGGTGATTGAGGATGACAAACGCTCTATTGCGGAACCTATTTTGCACGAGATTTTTGCTAGATTAAAATTTTTGACCGATGTCGGACTCGGATACTTGACACTTTCTAGAACAGCGGGAACGCTTAGTGGTGGCGAGTCACAGCGAATTAGGCTTGCGACGCAAATAGGTAGCGGGCTTACTGGTGTCATTTACATTTTGGACGAACCTAGTATTGGGTTGCACCAAAGAGACAATGAAAAGTTACTAAACACTATGAAAAGACTTAGAGATATTGGCAATACGTTGATAGTTGTTGAGCATGATGAGGATACCATAAGAGAAGCTGATTTTATCGTTGATATAGGACCAAAAGCGGGTAAGCACGGCGGTGAAGTGGTGGCGTGTGGTTCTTTGCAAGATATTATAAAAGAAGAAAAATCACTCACAGGTCAATATCTTAGTGGCGCAAGAAAAATAAATGTCCCTACTAAAAGGCGTGCGCCAAAGGGTTTTTTCAAGATTTTAGGTGCGTATCAAAACAATTTAAAGAGTGTTGATGTTGATTTTGCTATAGGTGCGCTAAATGTTGTTACGGGCGTTAGCGGGAGTGGTAAAAGTAGTCTTGTGACCGATGTCTTGTATCCTATTTTAGCTAACAATTTAAACCACGCAAATTTGCCATTAGGCAAGTGTAAAGGGTTTGTTGGACTAGAAAATTTTGACAAAGTCATTGAGATAGACCAGTCACCTATAGGACGTACACCTAGGAGTAATCCTGCGACTTATACGGGCGTTTTTACAAATATTAGAGAGCTTTTTGCCGGCACAAAAGACGCGAAAGAGAGAGGGTATACTGCTAGTAGATTTAGTTTTAATGTGAAAGGTGGTAGATGCGATAAATGTGATGGCGATGGGGTTAAAAAGATTGAGATGTATTTTTTACCTGATATTTATGTGCCTTGTAGCGTGTGTCACGGCAAGCGATATAACACTGAGACGCTCGAAGTCAAGTATAAGGGCAAGAGTATCTACGATGTACTAGAAATGACTATAGAAGAGGCGTGTGCGTTTTTTGAGAATATCCCTTCTATTTATTCAAAATTAAAAACAATTTTGGATGTTGGTCTAGGTTATGTCAAATTAGGTCAACCTGCACCTACGCTAAGTGGTGGTGAAGCTCAAAGAGTTAAACTCGCTACAGAACTAGCAAAACGCAGTACCGGCAAGACTATATATGTCTTGGATGAACCTACAACTGGTCTTCACACCTATGATGTTGATAAATTGATTACCATATTAAATAGACTAGTGGATGGTGGCAATACGGTCGTTGTCATTGAGCACAATTTGGATGTTATAAAAGTCGCAGATTATATTGTTGATTTGGGACCAGAAGGTGGTGATGGCGGTGGGCAAGTCGTTTGCACGGGTACCCCTGAAAAGATTGCCGAATGTGAGAAGTCGTATACTGGTAAATTTTTGAAAAAAATTTTAATAAACAAATAAAAGCCCCTTGATTTATTTGGGCTTTTTTGTTATATTATAAATATGAAGAACTATTATGAAGTAATTGGTATTAGCGCCAATGCGACTAAGGACCAAATAAGAAAAGCTTATTATAAAAAATTGAAAATGTACCATCCCGATGTGTTTCAAGGGGATGAGGAGGTTTGTAAGAAAATCACTGAAGAGTTAAATCAAGCTTATCAAGTTTTGCGTGATGAGGAACAGCGAAAGGTTTTAGATAGAGAGTTTGGTGATTATAAGTATACTGAGTCAACATCGGATAGCAAAGAGGATGAGAGGCATATTTTTAAAGATTTTTTTGATAAAATCAAATCTTTGTGTAAATCTAAATCTTTAAATGAGCAAAATACTTGCAGTGATGATAAATTTGAGTGCGTCATTGAGACGAAAAAGCCGAAAGACTTGGTTTTACTAAATTACTTTATATATGGTTTTTGTGCTTTATTTATTATTTTGATTATTGTGTTCTTTATTGTATAAGAAAAAGCACCTATTATTGTGTCTAATACTCATTAAATAGGTGCTTTTTTTGTGAAACTTCAAATCAATAACTATTTAGTTGTACAAGATTGTGTCTTTGCGCGTGAGCAAGCTCTTGAGGTCGCACAGCGAGAACCGCACGCCTTGTTACTGCACGCTTTTGAATTTCTTTCGCTACATGATTTTGTAGGGCGCGAAGTAGTGCGCTTTGTACTCCTTGTAGAGTTTTTTGATTGTGAATTTGTAGACATGTTTCACCTCCATAAATTTTAGCAAGGTTTTACTTGCTATTAATAGTATTTGTTAAAATATAAATATAATACATTTTTATTATTGTTAATTATTGCTAAAAATACTTTGTCTAAATCAAACATTTTGATCGCTTTTGATGAATGCTTTTGTACAAAAAATCTTGATTTTACTAACTGTTTGATATCTTTTAAAAAAATCTAAAAAAAAATTTAAAATTTTTTAAAAAAGTGTTGACAATTAAATTTTTATTTGATATATTATTAGAGTAATCGAAATAAGATTGTTATGGAAGTTTAGCTCAGTTGGTAGAGCATCTGCCTTACAAGCAGGCGGTCATAGGTTCGAGTCCTAT
>CAYMVO010000003.1:0-77165 GCA_964393975.1 uncultured Lachnospiraceae bacterium | reverse complement strand
CGACACAGTTTGAATAAACATCAGTCATTTGAAAATAACGCGTTGCGTTGCTTTCATCTGACTTCCGATAATATAGCATATTATAAGATTTTACAAACATTGCATACAAAAATGAGTGTGATTGTACACTATATCAAACAAAAATCGACCACTTTTTTGCTAAATCTAGCTATAAATCACAAAGACTCTACGATAGATTGAGCGTAGAGTCTAGAGCAACTTTTCTAATTTTAAAATAATTTTATTTGAAGTCATAAGGTCTAGACTCTTTTAAACATTAAATACAAACACATTTAGATATTAAAATCAATACATTTGTGGAATATTTATTTTTATGTACATCAATCTAAAAATGATAAATTGTCTATACGCTAAAATTTATATCGCATAGTTTTATTTAAATTGTATCAACATTTTTTATAACGTTTTAAAGTTTACTTTTGTTAATTTTTCAAAAGGAAAAAATAAAAAATTTAAAAAATTTACTTGACAACACTCTACATATTTGTTATACTCTCATTATAAATCACTTATGGAGAGTTGGCTGAGCGGTTGAAAGCGGCGGTCTTGAAAACCGTTATAGTGAAAGCTATCTGGGGTTCGAATCCCTAACTCTCTGCCAATCAAATCGCGTTAGCACACCAAAGGAATATTTGTCCTCACAAAAGGTATGTTTAGCGTGATTTTTTTTAAAAAAAACACAGTAAAAAAAGACATTCTTTTAGCCTAAAAGCACTAGTCAAAGAAAAAGACAAAAACCGACTTGAAAGCTATACTTGTGGTATTCTTTTTGATAAATTTGATTTTTATTTTACGCTAAATAATATGTAATATTTTAAAATACACTAAGCGTTTTTACATTTATATACACCATTTTCATAAACGTATCACCTTAGGCGAAATGCTTAATTTATTGCTAATAACAGTCGGTCTTTGGCTTTTTTTATCACATTTGTATACTAATAAAAAAAATATATCTTTTTTTTAAGCTTTTATATTTGACAATCTCTTTGTACGGTGATATACTTTTAAAAAAAAAGGAGATTTTTTTATGAAAAAGAATTTTAAATGGATGATTGCACTTATGTTTGTAATACTTCCTTGCGCGCTAATTTTTTCCGCCTGTGGTAATATAGACACTGCTATCGTTAGTTACAATTTTAACGGCGGAAAACTTTCTGAGGAGTTTAAGACAAAAGAAAATATCACATCTGACAAATATGCGACTATGGCAAACTTGGACTATTACGGCGGGTTTTCAGACGGTATGCTAGATGAAAAAGATTTAGAGGCACCTGAGGGAAAAGTCTTTGCAGGTTGGTATCTTGATAAAGAATGCACTGCGGAAAATTATTTGACATCCCAAACATACAAAGTCCTTGCAGACAATATACGTGCAAAGAAAGGTGGCACTATCTATGCAAGGTGGATAGATGTAGGACAAAAAGACTTTATTTACGAACTAAATGATGAGACTATGAGTTTCAATTCGACGACTTCAAAGATTGTGCGTTTTACTTGCACAAAAGACACTTTCGCTAGCATAGAGAGCGAATTGCCAGTCACTCAAAACATCAAGACCGCTGGCAAACAAGAATTTAGCAGTTGGAAAATTGAATGCAATGGACATTACTACGACTTTACCACTCATAAGTACGACACAACCGCGACGAACAAGTATTGCTCAAATGTAAACTATGGGACATTCAACACAGAGAAAATCAACGCTTTCTTAGCGGATGAAAATGTTTCATACGTCCTACTAAGACCTAGCGATTTGCAAGACAAACCTTCTCTTACAATTACATTAGATATGAATAAAGGTGGTGTCTATATCAAATCTGCTTACGCGACTAACGTAACTGGTCACGCGCATAATAGCGATTATTCCTTTGGTACTATTGGCGTTGGTGAATATATAACATTAGATACTAGTGGGAGTTTTTATTCCAAGCTATTATTGAGCGTTATATATGATATAGAATTTAGCGATTTGAATACGCTTTTACCTAGTGGTGATTACTTGACTAATGCTGATTCGGGAAAGACTTGGCAATTTACAGTCACTGAGAATAACGAAAAAACGGCTTACGCTTTTAACGAGGAAAATTGGAACGAGTATAGACCTACTCGCCCAGCGCAAGGAGAAACGACGAATGTTACATTTGAATTGGTGTAATGTCTAAAGGTAATTTTAAAAATTTGCATAGTAAATGACTAGTAAAAAAATAGACATACCTCATTGTCTACACTAAAATCAATTTACAACAAACTACACTTTATCTTTACTTTTAACTAAATAATCAAACAAAAAGTAGTCAACCGTAAAAAGTTGACTATTTTTTTATAAATCTGTATTTTTAAACATATCAAAACCTTTGTTTCTTTTACGAGTATTTAAAATAAATAAAAGTGATAAAGATAGAGTTCTACTTATTATTAAAGATACTAGGCAAAATAAAAAAAGTGGTCAAAGGACTAACACTTTTAAAACTAGCAGAATAAAAAAAACAAGGAACAATGCAAAATAAATGCAATGTTCCTTTTTAAATTATTTTCAAAAATTATTAACAAAGCGATTAATTTAGGTTTGAAGCACCAGTTTTGTATATTGTTAAAAATTAAAAATTCCTTTGTCTGTTTATTTCATACAAGCAAGCAGTTGTTGCACAAGCTATATTTAAAGAGTCAATATTTGGTCTCATTGAAATCTTTACAAAATCATCGGCATTGTCATTGTAAAACTTGCAAAGCCCCTCAGTTTCATTTCCTATTAGCAACAAAACTGGTCTTGTAAAATCGTAATCTTGTAGTCTATTATTAGTTTGAAGCGATGTCGCAACAACTTTTAAATCACTAAATTTTGACTTTAAATCATTTACTAATTTTAAAAAATCGTTGTTGCTAGGAATAAAAGTAATTGGCACTTTAAAAAATGAGCCCATTGATGCAGTTATAACTGTGTGGTCATATATATCTACACTATGCCCAGAAAAATATATTTGTTCAACGTTTAATGCGTCACAACTTCTAATAATTGTACCTAAATTCCCTTTTTTAGAAGGTCTATCGACTAAAACTATTATAGGATTTTTTGAATATTTAGGTTGTTGTAAATCTCTCATTTTTATAATTGCCAAAATTTCACTTACCTCATCTTTATCGCTCAATTTATTCATTAAATCAGGTGATAAAATATAATTATAACTAGCTTTATTTAACACGCTTTTTGCCCAATTAGACAAATTTGTGTTCTTTGAATAAATAAAAGCCTCAATTTGCCAACCGAAAGTCATAGCATCTTTAATGTTTTGTATGCCCTCAACAAAAAACATTTTTGTTTGAGCTCTTTTATTACGATTTTCTTTTAATGCATAAATTTGTTGAAATATTGCATTATCTTTACCAACACTAATTACTTTCATTTTCCCCTCATTAAATCTTTATTTCATTTTGAATTTTTATAATACTATTTAGCAATTCTTGCTCGGCATATTCGTCTAAATTAAGCCTCCCCATCTCCCATAATTTTGCTTTAAAGTATGTATTAGCCAAAATTATTACTTTTTGTAATCTACAAAAGTCTTTGTCTTTTTTATGTATATCTCCTGTTTCTTGATAATTTGAGCCATAACAAGAAGGACAAATATTAACTGCTATACATTTTTGACAAATTGGATCCATTTCTTCTATATTCATAACATCTGAAAATTTGATGTTAATAGGCTCTTTAGCTTTATCACCTATTGTTAACGGTAAAAAATACTGACAAGGATATACTTTTCCATCTATATCATAAACTTTAGTACGAGTACCAGCTCCACAAAACTTTATTGCTTTACCGTTGTTTGGATGCACAGCATTTTCAATTTGATATTCTAATAAATTACAAGGTTTTAATGTTGGGTTTTCTAAATAATATTCTATCAACTTGTATAACTCTCTATTTAAAATTTTAGTATATTCCTCAGATGACCAATCAACCCCTACTGCTAAATTGCAAGAAATATTTTTAAAACCTAAATTGTGTAAATTTATAACCCCGTCCGCTAGGGAATATATCGTTTTCGGAGAAATAGTTGCTTTTACACTTAAATATTGAAATTTATTTGCAAAAAAATGTATAGGAATTAAATCATAAGAATTGCTTCTATTTAAATCATGCATTTCTTTAGTTCCATCCAAACTTAATGCTATTTGAAAGATATCTCTATTTTCCAATAACCAATCCTGTATTTCTTTAGTAATTAAAGTTCCATTAGTACCAGCAAAAAAATAAACTTTTTTATCAAACTTTTTCCCCTTAAAATACTCAACTATTTCCTTAATTTTCTGAAATTCCAAAAAAGGCTCTCCACCAAAAAAATCAAAGCATATTTCAGTATATCTATCTTTTGCGCTTAACTCTTTTAAAATTATTTGTTTTACAAGTTCAACATCAAATGAACTTTTAGTTTTATTATGTTCATAACAATATGTACAATTCAAATTGCAATTTTGAGTAACTATAAATGTTACATATCTCATATTGTTATTTCCATTTAATTTATTTGGCATAATTTTCTCCTTAAAAAATAACGGAACAAGGTTTTGCCCGTATTATTTCAATCTTCAGTATTAATTATAAGCACAGCATGAACATGGCGGTGTATAAGTACCACAACCACCCTTACACGAACAGTTTTCTGTATAAGATTTTTCAGTAATGTCGCAAAATTCAAATTTGTTGTTAATTTTTGAATAAATTTTTTCTTTCAAAGTTTCATTTAGATAAAACATCTTTACCCTCCCTATAATTTAAGCATATAAACTTAGTATTATGATATCAAATTTATTTTTTTTTGTCAACATCATTTTGAAAAACTTTACAATTTAGTGTAATTATTTAGTTGGGGTTTTGTTTGTGTTTTTATACCTAAACTACTAGCTTACTTTAGCGTGATAAAAAATAAATAAGGTCAAAATGGGATGAACGAATTATTATAAATTTTCATCTTCACAGGTTGTTTATTGACTGCGATACGCTATTAGATTAGAAGTTATAGCGCATAAAAGATTTTTTATAACCAAGACTTCAATATGGTCAAATTTTTCAGCTATCAAAAGGCTTATGCAACTTGTTAATTAAAATTATCGGAAGTCAGAGGAAAGCAACGTAACGCGTTATTTTCAAATGACTGATGTTTATTCAATCAGTGACGCACACAATTTATTGTGTAATTGCGATAGCAATAAAAATTTTAAATTTGATTTAAAATTTACGACACATAGTTTCTAATATCTTTAAGACTTTTTGCTTTTTAAATAAAAAACAACGCAAACCTTAGTATATAAGATTTACGCGCGAATAACTTGGCAGAGAGGACAGGATTTGAACCTGCGGTTGATTTCCCAACACTGCCTTTCCAAGACAGCACTTTAGACCACTCAGACACCTCTCCATAAGACCGACTAAGATAGTCGGCTACAAAAAATTATAAAAGATATCATTTTTTCCTTCTCGCTAATGCTTGTTTTAGACACATATTGCTAAGTCCTTTCAGACGCTTTGCATCATAAGGTTCGCCTATTATATAAGGTATCACCTCTACTAGTGTGGTATTTACCGCAAACTTGCTCGCCCTTACCACATCTTTTAATTTTGCAAAAGCGGACACGCTATGTCCACATCTTTTTAGACACGGAATATCATTTGCGCCGTCACCCATATAGCAAGCGTTTCTCGCCTCTTTGACGCCTATAAAATTAACTAGCGCAGTATATTTATCTTGTCTAGCGAGTTGCATAGTGACACTGAGACTATACTTTAGACCAGTCGCTTTTGCGATTTCTTTAGCGACTTTTGCATTTAAAGCGGGATCGTTATTGAGGTCAACACCAGCAATCTCTAACGAAAACACCTCGCCATTATTGAGCATTTGCTCTAACTCCTTATGCCCCACCTCTCTACAAAGCAACGGTACATTATGAGTCGTGTACAAAATCTGATAAATGTTATCCAGTTTGTCTTGCTCCTCAGTAGTGAGCTTTTTACCAAACCCCGTATACAACTCCTCAATCTTGCAAATCACGTTTTCCGTCTTTGTCCTATAAACAATCGCCGTGGAAGGACTATACTTTAGCAAGATACGGTTTATAGTCTGGATATCCTCAAAACTAATAATATCGCAAAAAATAGGCTCGCCCTTTTCATTAATGATACGACTACCGCAACAACTAGCAACGCAAGGAGTCAACTTGCAATCTTCATCCAACTCCGCATTGATCTTATCGATAATAGAAAGGACTTCTTTCTCATTCATACCCGACTCAAACAACACCTTTCTATCGGTCTTTGTCTTGATCGCGGTAAACATTTCCTTTGCGCCAGCTCTAATCTTGCCGTAACCATCTAGCAAAGTCCCCTCAATATCAAAGACATAGACGCTCGGTAAACTATTTGCCTTTAACTTTTCCATACTCTTACTCCAACACATAATTGTAGATATTATACTAGCGAAAGCGCAATTTGTCAACCATTTGAATTAAATAATTTGGACCAACAAACAAATTGACAAAAGACAAATAGTGTATTATACTCTTTGAATGGAGGTTTGTATGATAAACACAGTTATAATAGGTCTAATTATATTTGAGATTTTAGTACTAATTTTTATGGGTATAAAGTTACTCACGCAAAAAGAAATAGTAGATATCAAAAACGCAAAATACTTTATCCCGACGCTGATAGTAAACTTTTGCGTCTACGCAATAGCAATATTTGGATACGGCGAGGTCGCAAAGAATGATTTTATATTAAATTTATCCGACTGCATATCACAAGCAATAGGTGCTTGCGTGCTAAAGGTAGATTTGGGCGTCCTCTCACCTGCCATATCACAAAATGTCTTATTTGAGGTAGCGTTTAACATATCGTTTTTCTTAAATCTATTTGCATTGTTATTTGCTTTGCTAGGTATAATAGGTCGTTATTTTTCCAACTTTTTCAAAACAAAACGTATACTATTTGGTAAAAAAGAGATTTTTGTCATTTTAGGATACAATGAGGACGCAAAAAAGTTCGCTCAAACTATCCCGTCAAAAAATGTGATTTTTTGGATAGGTGACGTCGCAAAAGACTTTAAAAAGGAACTTTTGTCTAAAAAGTTTTTAAACCTAAAATTTGACAAAATCAACGCAAAAGGATTTTCTCAATTTAAAAATAAAAGGGTAACATTTATAAGTTTTGACACAAATAGTGAAAATATTTTAAAGATTATAAACTCTTACAAAGAAATTGACAATCATTTATTCAATCTTTATATCTCAATAGACAATCAATATGAGGAGGCGTTCAAGTTTAATTACGGCAACGAAAATATTAGTTTTTTCAATAAGTACAGCCTTATATCTCAAAAATTTATCACCGACTACCCTATGACAAGGTTTTTATCTCATTCACAAATAGACTACTCCACCGCTAGCGTAAGTAGTGATACTTCATTAAGCGTTTTACTTATAGGACACGGCAACCCTAATAAAAACCTATTCAACTATCTCATCGCGGACAATCAATTTCCTACACTAATAAACGGCACACCTACGCCAAAGATAGTAGACTATCATATATTTGATAAAAACGATTTTGCGGATAAAAACTACAACTCTAACTTTGGTAGATTTTGTGACGGCAAGTTTAACCAAACTGAGTATTTTGACCTACCTACAAAACCCATGAATCTAACATATCACAAGAAAGATTTTTACAAAAAAGAATTTCAAGTAGATTTGGATGAATTTGTAAATTCGTTAAAGGATAAAAACGACTCGCTTACTTATGTAATAGTGAGCTTTGGTAGCGACCTAGATAATATTGACGAAGTGATACGACTAAAACAATATTTCAAACAATACAATATGCTAAATATTAAATATTTTTGTAGGATAACAAACGCTATATATAAAAATGTTTTACTAGATGCGGGCGTAGAACCTTACGGCGAATACGATATAATGAACTATGACACAATTATTTGCGAAAAATTAAACAAACTATCCATTGAAAGAAACTTTCAAGAGGAACTCAAAAATGCGGAAGTTGTGGAACAATTAGAGTCTATCAACAAAATATCTCGCATAAATCAACAACAACGCGCACTAGATAAATTGAAATTAAATCTTTGGAACTCGCAAGATGTAAACTTGAAAGATTTTGATATATTTAGCAGTATAAATATTAGGACAAAGCTCAACCTTTGTGGATTTGATTTAATAGGTACTGAAGAAGTCAGCAATAAGGAATTTTACAAAGTATACGATCCTTTGAAAGAAATCATATACAACAAAAGAGAAAAAGTCTACACCTATCCATACCCTGATACTTTGTCCACTCGTAATATGCTCGCCTATCAGGAACAATTACGCTCTAATGCGTTTTGGTTTATAAAAGGGTTTATCCCTATGAAAAAGAAAAATTATATCACCGCAAACCACCTAAGCACGCTAAACACGACGACAAGAGAATTGTTGACCTTGACGACCTTTAAAGGTTTGGACGATATAACGAAAGATATAAACGCTGAGAGTAAAAAACACAATATACAAGTAAATGTGGACGATATAAACTTTAAGAGAAATTTGTATCAAATAATGGACAATATCCCGCTATATAAATACTCAATCTATAGAATATATAAAAAAGAAGATTAAAAGCAAAAACCGCTATCCCTTAGTCAATGTTGTTTGAAACTAGCGGTATTTTCTAAGAAATAAAGAGTATATTTTAGGAGTTTCCCTAGAATATACTTTTTGTAAATTAAAAAATCAAATAAGATTCAATTGCTTGTCATAATTTTGATTTGCTAATGCAAAGATTTTTAATTTAAGTATTGAAATTTGGGATTGAATGTTGTATAATCTTTTTATCATAGGAGATTATATGAAAAAATTTTTAGTTTATATTATCGAAAGTCAGAGGAAAGCAACGCAACGCGTTATTTTCAAATGACTGATGTTTATTCAAACAGTGATGCCGTTATTTATAACGGATTTGCGTTAGCAAAATTGATTTACGAACATAAGTGAGAAAATCAACATCACATAGTTTATATTATCGAAAGTCAGAGGAAAGCAACGCAACGCGTTATTTTCAAATGATGGTGTTGCGTATATTTCATTGACACCAATAGATAGAACTTTAGCGACTTGGGCGACTAGATTAAATATACCTATTTATACATTTTATTCGGAAAATGCTTATCAAATAGCTAAAGATGCGGGCAATGGTCAAACTCCTAATTTAGATGAAGCCCATATTGAAAAAGATGGAGTTTTAAAGAAAGGTATATTCTTTAATCATTGGCATACTTATAATCATCAAGGACACTGTTTATTTGGTGTGCCATATATACAATTGTGAGGTCTTATGAGTGCATATTATGTTATAGGTAGTGATACTAAAATTAAAAACATTAAAAAGTTGAATTTAGGTTTTGAAGAAACTAAATCGTTAAATAAGTATATAAAAAATTATACATTTGATAAAAAATTTTATTACATTTCTGACCCTATTGTAAATGAACTTGGCTACGACATAACAAATTTTGAAGATTTTTACAAGGATGAAAATAAAAAGAAATTTATAAAATTTATTGACTTTATAAAATCTAATGCGTGTGGACAAATAGAATTTTATAAATTTTGGTCAATTTTTAAGGCTTCAGAAGATGGTACAAATGATATATATCAAGAAATCTCTTACAATCTAAATAATTTTCAATTTCCAGATAATAAATTTGAATTTGAATTCAATACTAAATATATTTTCAATACAAGTCAATCATAGGGGAATAAATAAAATGATAAACAAATAATTATCATTTTATTTGGATAATATGTTATGAAATCCAAGATTTGACATATATTTTGACCTTAGTCAATTGCTTTTGAAACTAATACAAAAAGGAACATTGTATTTATTTTACATTGTTCCTTTCTTTTTATTCTGCTAGTTTCAAAAGTGCTAGCCCTTAGATAGCAGTTTTTTCTATATCAAACATTATCAAAGTTCTATAACATCATCTTCATCTTTGACGGTAAAAAACTCTTTAAATGAATGTTTGATTTTCTTTAATTTATTAGCGACAATAAATGTCGTTATTATTTGCATAATGGCATCTATAATTATACACAGTCCTAAGAGCGTCAGTAAAACATTTTCCGCAAACGGACTACATATAATCACTATACTAACTACTAGCATTATTGTGCCAAAAATAGCCTCAAGCCACCAATTTTTCACACCAAAACGTCTATGTATAAGTGCATTTTGAAATTTGAAAACCGCACTAAACATAAATATAAAAGCAAACACGCCCGCAAAAATTCCCGCATTTGACAAGTCGCCAGCGTACACAATAGTTAGCGCACCTAAGACAATATTTATGACACCAATAAACAAGCCAAAAGGTTCCGTCCGATAAATAAAATAGTTTAATATGCTAACGCCACCAAACACGATTATTGCCACGCCAAACAAAACGAGCATAGTCGCTTTTGCGGTGTCTTGCCAAATTAGCAAAGACAAACCAAAAAGTAAATACAATAGCCCGAACGCTAGCGAAGTAAACTTTAAATTTTTAAAATACTCTTTCATACTCTTTACCTCCTTGTATATTTTAAAACTTTTGTAATCTTTTGTCAAACAATTTAATGCAATGCCCTAAAAATATTTAACGCGGTATTTTTACTCATTCCATCCACTGCTTCTATCTCATCTAAGGTAGCGTTTTTTAAATTTTCTACAGTCTTAAAGGTTCGTAGCAAGCTCAATTTTCTTTTTTGCCCGACTCCCTTTATGCCGTCTAGCACGCTGACAATCATCCCTTTACCCCGCAAATCTCTATGGAAAGTGATAGCAAACCTATGCGCTTCATCACGGATTTTTTGTAGTAACTTTAGCGAGTAATGGTGGTGGTCTAGTATAATAGGTTCGCTAGTATTAGGTACAAACACCTCCTCAATACGCTTAGCAAGTGACACGACATTTATAGAGTTTGTCACGCCTTTATCCACCTCTTTAAAGATCTCCATAACGCTACTGAGTTGTCCTTTACCGCCGTCAATCACCATCAAATCAGGTACGCTACCTAGACTCACATCCTCCGCCCCCTCAAGTATGTTACCAAGTCTACGCCTTATGACCTCCTTTAGACTCTCAAAATCATTATTACCCTCTACCTCTTTTATTTTAAACTTTCTATAATGATTTTTAGCGGGTTGACCGCCTATAAAGACAACCATTGAACCCACCTTAAAAGTACCGCTAATATGCGAAATATCATAGCATTCTATCCGCATAGGTGGTCTATCTAGTCTAAGCTCTTTCTGTAGGCTATACACCGCGCCAAGAGTCTTGTTGTAGACTATGGTACTTCGGTCGTTTTCTTTTATAAAGTGCTGATTAGCATTCTTTATCGCCATATCTAGTAATGATTTTTTTACACCTTTTAGTGGCGTAAAGCATCGCACTTTGTGATGTGCTAGCGTACCTAAAAACTTAGAAACCTCACTAGACATAGGTCTATTTATATAAATCTCACTCGGTATTAGTCTATCTGTATAATAATGCACGATAAAATCTTCTAGCATATTATCGTCCATCAAATCGGTAGATTCGGTGAAAATACCTAGCAATTTACCCGCCCTAACAGAACCTATCGCAATACTATTATTTATACCATTAGAGATATACGCTATCAAATCGGCGTTTAGCGTCTTAGGTAATTGTGCAATGACCTTGCTCTTTAATTTACTTACGACTTTTAGATAATCTCTTAGTTTTATAGCCCTTTCAAAGTCCTCTTTTTCTACCGCAATTTGCATTTGCGACTTTAGCTCGCCCTCCACAGCGCTATCATTTCCGCTCAAAAAGTCTATGACTTTGTCTAGTCGCGCCTTGTAGTCCTTTGGTGTGACGTAATGCGCACAAGGTGCCACGCAAAGTCCCATACTATAGTTTATACACGGCTTTATAGGTTTGTCCAGCTTTAATTTGTGTCCGCAATTTGGCAATAAAAAGGTATTATTGATTAGTTCTATCAATTCCTTTGCCCTCACGCCCTCCACATAAGGACCAAAATATTTTGCGCCGTCACTATCAATCTTTCTCACAATCTCTACCTTTCCGTAAGGTTCGTTGACACCTACCCTAATGTACGGATATGCCTTGCCGTCCTTTAGAAGAATGTTATAAAAAGGCATATATTTTTTTATGAGATTACTCTCGAGCGCTAGTGCATCGTATTCGCTATCGCAAATGATATAATCTAAATCTGTGATATGCTCCACGAGTGCTAACACTTTGGTGTGTTTTGCGCTACCGTTAAAGTAACTACTCACACGATTTTTTAAGCGCTTAGCCTTGCCGACGTAGATAACATTATTTGAAGAGTCTTTCATTATATAAACGCCAGATTTCATAGGCATATTATTTAATTTTTCTTTTATTTTCTCATTCATATCTTTATTATACACCAAAAATCAAAAAAACACCAAAAAATATTGGCGTTTTTCACAAAAAATTTATTGAGGTAACTTTGATGATGCGACCGCGACTAATATTAGCGCCACTATGACCAAAATCAAGCCAGTCAAACACAAAGAAACATAAACCTTATCATTAGAATCAATATCACTCTTATGTCTAACTGCCTTAGTGATACGCTTAGCTATAAACGCCATCGCAAGACCTACCGCCGCCAAAACCACACCTACTATTGCTAGTGGGTTTTCAAGCCACTCCATCAAACTTGCCAGTAAATAAATGTTATTAAAATTCATAACGAGCCAACCCTTTATAAAATATTTCTTTATCATTATAACAAACTTAGTGCAACTTTTCAAGTATTTTCAAAAAAAAGTAAATATTTAAAATATTAACATTTATAATCCGCTTTGAATAGTATATTACAAACTAAAAAAAGGAGATTTTATGAAAAAATTAAGCATATTTATTTGCGCTACTATATTATCGGTGACTTTTTTATTTGCTGGTTGCACCAATAGTGATAATAACACAATTAGACTAAATGAAGTGACTCATAGTATTTTTTACGCACCTTTGTATGTGGCAATCAACAATAAATATTTTGAAGATGAAGGTCTAAAAATAGAGCTCACTAATGGCGGTGGCGCGGATAAATCTATGGCATCAGTACTAAGTGGTGACGCGGATATCGGTCTTATGGGACCTGAAGCGTGCATCTATGTAGTGAAAGAGGGCGCAAAGAACGCGCCGGTTATTTTTGGGCAACTCACAAAGCGTGACGGTTCGTTCCTAATGAGCAAGACAAACGATACAGATTTTAGTTGGTCCGACCTAAAAGGCAAAGAGATTATCGGTGGGCGTAAGGGTGGCGTCCCTGCTATGGTACTAGAATATGTACTCAAAAAGAATGGTCTAAAGGTAGGTGACCAGATAAGCGCAGATGTTGACACGATACTAAACCTTGATTACTCGTTTAATATGGTGGCGCCAGCATTTGAGGCAAGCACCAACGCATACTGCACTATGTTTGAGCCGACCGCTAGCGACTATGAAATGGCGGGTAAAGGTTATAATATCGCAAGTGTTGGTCAAGAAAGCGGAGAAATACCATACACCGCCTTTATATCAAAAAAAGATTATGCAAAAAAGAATAGCGAAAAAATAGAAAAGTTTTTGACCGCAGTGATGAAAGGTTATTATTTTATAATAAATAACGACCTTGACACCGTTGCTAACGCCTTAAAAGACTCGTTTGCGGGTACTAGTCTAGAGTCTATCAAAAAAGCAATTCAAAGCTACAAAAATATTGACGCTTGGAACAATACGCCCGTAATGAACGCAAACGCACTAGACAAACTCCAAACCATTATGATAGACGCAGGATATCTAGACCAAAAGGTAGAGTTTTCTAAACTCGTCGACAACTCAATCGCCCTAAAAGTAATGGAAAAACTAAATAGTTAAACCAAAAAAACCAATCGTTATTTTTATCGCTGACATTACAAAAAAGGAGCAATGCGACTCACCTATATAGGTGTATAAAACGCAATGCTTCTTTTTTTATAACTTTTTAAATTATTTTATCAAATTTTAATTAACATACAAATAACCAATTATCATCTTTTAGAGGTGTGTTTTTAAATAAGATTGCCCTCATATTTATAGTCGCTTTCTATTTGCATATCTGCTTTAAATCTATCAATCCTAACACACAAAGTCACTTCATTTATACAAACTAGTAAAAGTACAACGCAAACATTATGTAACGCAATGTTTTGTGCGAGATGATATCATATAATAACAAATTATAAAGCAAAACATATAATGAATTAAAAGGGGAAAAACCTTTTGATATTTTATTTAAAAAACGAGGGAAAATGAGCATTTTAAAATTTGACAATGTTAGTTTGATATACCATACATTAAGCAATGAGACGCTAGCAATAAAGAGTCTAGATTTTGAGATAAAAAAGGGTGAATTTGTAGCGATAGTAGGACCTAGCGGTTGCGGTAAGACGACCATTTTGTCACTGATAGCAGGCATTTTAAAGCCGTCTAGCGGGCAAATAGTTATGGCGGACGGACTCAAGAGCGGATATATGTTTCAAAAAGACCATTTGTTTAACTGGCGTACCATTTATAAAAACATAACACTAGGACTAGAACTGCAAAAAAAAGATACCCCAAAGAGCATATCATATATAAAAGATTTGAGCGAAAAATACGGCATAGGTGATTTTTTAGACCACTACCCTAATCAACTCAGCGGAGGAATGCGACAGCGTGTCGCACTGATAAGGACACTCGCTTTGATGCCAGATATACTGCTTTTGGATGAGCCGTTTTCGGCGCTAGACTTTCAAACCCGCTTAGATGTGTGCGATGATGTGTGGCGGATAATAAAGTCGGAAGAAAAGACCGCTATCCTTGTGACGCACGACATACACGAGGCAATATCAATGGCGGACAGAGTGATAATACTATCAAAACGACCAGCCGTAGTAAAGAAAATAGTTACGATAAGACTAGATAAAGACTTGACACCTTTTGAGCGGAGAGGGCAAAAAGAGTTTAAAAAATATTTTGATACAATCTGGAAGGAACTTCAATATGAAAAATAAAAAAGAAAACAATTTTACAAAAGAACACACTGATTTTATTAAAAAAGTAAACCGCAAAAAATGGATAATCATCACCTTACAAATATCTTTGATAGTGGGGATAATAGGGTTTTGGGAGCTCTTTGCTTTTTTAGGTGTGATTGACTCATTCTTTATGAGTAGTCCGAGTAGAATGTTTAACTGCATAGTCAAACTTGCTATCTCGGGTGAACTATTTACACATATATACGTCACGCTATATGAGGCGATTTTAGGGTTTGTGATAGCGACGGGTTTGGGACTTGTTATAGCGATAGCGTTATGGTGGAGCGAGTCTCTTAGGCGCGTACTAGATCCTTACATTGTGGTACTAAACGCGCTACCAAAAATAGCACTCGGTCCACTCATCATAATATGGTTTGGCAGTGGCACAAAAGCTATTGTCGTAATGGCAATACTTATCCTCATCATAGTGACAATATTGTCAATGCTAAGTGCGTTTATGTCGTGCGACAAAGACAAAATACTCCTAATGCAAGCAATGGGTGCTAGCAAGTGGCAATTATTTACAAAACTCGTATTTCCAAACGCACTTGGCGAACTCGTTTCCATTCTCAAAATCAACGTCGGGCTTACTTGGGTAGGTACGATTATGGGCGAATATTTGGTGAGCAAAGCGGGACTCGGGTACCTAATAGTCTACGGCGGAACGGTATTCAATCTAGACCTTGTAATGTCTAGCACGCTTATCTTGTGCATACTCGCTACGGCAATGTATTTTGGCGTAATGGCACTAGAAAAACGAGTACGCAAAAGCGGTAATTAAGTCTTTCGCATAAGTAAGACAAAATACGTAAACGAAAAGACGCCCACTGCAAAATATCCTATTTCTAATATATGATAAAATCCGACCAAACTCAAAATGTATATGGCGCAAAATAAAAAAACGAGTCTATGCGCACTAGTCTTGTCGGTATGCACACCAAAAACGCAGGCAATAAACGTGGTAAAAATGCTCGCGACTATGACAATATCACCTAGCACACCAAACATAGCACCACTACTACTTGCGACACCGCTTAGGGGTAAATCAATAAGATTAAAATCAGTAGAGCAAACAAGTAATAGCACGCACCACGCTAGCACGCATAGTATAACGCTAGAGACCAAAGCGACTAGATAGGTCTCTTTTTTTGTGAGAGATTTATACGACTTTAAGAGTGCGCCAAAGCACAATAGCAGATTTACAGTCGCATAGAAGACCACGCCCACGCTAGCAAAAAACACGCTAGTAGTAGGTCGCAATAGACTCGCTATTTCAATACTATTTTGATTAACCACTATTAGACTCACCACAAAACCTATCACTATCGGCACCAAAAATAGATTTAGTCGCATAAGAGTTTTTTTGTTTAAATACACAATGACAAATGACACGATTAGCACGCCAACGCAAACCCACTCGCCCGCAAGGGTGCGTATACACGCGAGCATTGCGGAGGCAAAGACGAGGTAGCTAAACTTTAGCACATAGTCAATGTATCGTCCTATTTTTGGCATAAGCAAGACGCTTAATTCCTCTATATTACCTATTTTGTACTTTTCCTTTAACATCATCACCTTGTACACACCGCTACCAAACACACACGCAAATAGTAGTAATAACGGCAAGGCAAACCACCCGTACCGCCCAAAAAATAGCCATAATTCGCTACCACTGACAAACCCCGCACCCATAACGCAACCGCATATTAGGACAAGAAGATAAACCACTTTCAACCGCATATTTACCCCACTAGCTTATGAAAATCTGACTCATAAATCGTTTTTATCGGCTTGTAATCATCATCCACCACCACTGCGACAGCGTAAAAGTTTGGACTAGCGAGGCGAAAAAGGTCTAACGCTTTAAAATCTTTATGCACGACAAAAAATTTGATAGGTAAACTTCGCTTTTTATTTAGCTCGAACTTTTCAAACTGAAATAGATAACAGTAGTCAAAATCGGTGTCCCTCTCAAAAGCGCCCATCATCAAAAATATTGATATTATTCCAAAAGTAAAGTTTACCTCATAAAAACAACTAACCGCAAAAAGTATAAATAGCACCCCACTTATAGCGCAATTTATGATTGATAGTATTTTATACCCAAGTCGGCGTTTGTTTTTTGCTCCCATAAACGCCAATATTACACGGCTACCGTCTAGCGGTACTAGCGGTAAAAGGTTGAATATCGCCATTACAAAAGAAGACATTACAAAAGCTTCGGTGTACGGGTACATCAGCGGAAAGAGCCACCAAAGAGCTACTCCTACACAAAAGCAAAGGACATTCACAAAAGGTCCTGCTAGGGCAATTAGTACCTCATCACTACATCTTAGGGCGTTACTTTGTAGGTTTAGTTGCGCTCCATACGGCATAAGGCAAAGACTTTTCAGTTTGTATCCTAACCTTTTAGCGACCAAACTATGACCGAGTTCGTGCAAAATGACCGCTAGCATAAACTCAAAAAACACAACCGCATTCCCAAAATAAATCATCACGCACGCAAAAATCAAAAATAAAGGATGTATCAAAAATGAAAACGACTTACGCACCTAATACTACCCGTCCGTCGCTAATCTCAATATCCACCTTATCATTGCCTTTTATTATGCTAAAAGTCAGATTTTTACTACTAGCGATGAGTTGACCTTTTGTCACGGTATCCCCCACCACAACCCCGACAAAATCAAGATTGTCATAAACGCTAACCACACCACTAGCGTGAGTGATTTCCATATATTTTAGACCGCTATCATTGTACTCTAGTTTACTGACCTTGCCCGCTTCGGTCGCATAGACGACATTACCTAAGTTTTGTATCAGTAAATCTTTACCCTCTTTGGAAGACATAGAATGCTTGACCGGTGACACAAACTCTAAAGGTTCATCACTACTTTGCACGCCCAAAAGCCACGCCACAAAAAACACCTCGCTATCATCATCAAAGAGTTCGTCGGTCGGTTTTGCGAAAATAGATTTTACGGTATGCAAAACTTTGTTTGTAAACGGCGTATCGATTGCGTCCATAATAAACAAAACATTAAACGATAAAAGGCACAAAAAAACCATTCCAAAAATAGAGTTTTTTAACGCCTTGTGTCTATTGCGATTAATATACTTCACCTCTAGCGGTGAGACATAACTATTATTTAGATTGGTAATATTTAATTCTTCATACTTCATATATACACCTTAAAAAGTTTTTAGTATATATAATGAAACGCCCAAAGCAAATATTTTGGTTTTTTGTCGTAAAAGAAAATATTTATCCTCACACCTTCCAAAAATCTTTACCTCTAGTCGCTATGACCGACATATTTATACTCAGTTTGCCGTCCTCCAAAGTATCCACCGACAAAATGCAAGCGTTGTTTTCCAGCTCAAAATAGCACCGTAGCACGCTTAGGATATCGCATTTTATCACATCGTTTAGTAAAGAGTCGGCGCTTCTTTTTTTGTCTAAAAGCAAAATGTTATTTGCCCGACTAAATCTTTCGCTACTACCTACCATTTTACACCTTCTTTTTCAATTTTCTTCTAATACTTCCCATAATGCCACGATAATTCATAGTGCAATCAAATATTTTATGTGTGCCGTCAATTACATTTGTCGCGAGCAAATAAAACGCTCTAGTCGCATCGCCTTTACCCGTGAGATTACCCGAAAAGCTAGCCAAAGTCCCTATGTTATCATCTTCAGGTATTGCTCCAATGACTTTATTTTTTAATAAACAGCGTATATCCTCCACGGACAGCACCTCCTTATTTACTATCAAATCACCACGCACACGATTGACTAGCACATTCACCTCCGCTAGTCCGTAGCTACTTAGGATAGATAACACTTTATCCGCATCTCTTATACTGCTAATATGTGGTGTGACTACCACTATTGCCTCATCACTAAAGGTCACCGCCCTATGAAACCCTTCCTCTATCCCCGCTGGACAATCAAACAAAATAAAATCAAAATATGGATCCAAATTGTCCACCACGGACTTTAGTTGTTCTTTTGTGATTTTTACGTTTATATGACTAGACGGCATCACGTAGAGCGATGGCAAAGTCGCGTCTTGAATGAGTGCTTGCCTTGCTCTACATCTATTATTTATAACGTCTACTATATCGTAAACAATTTTGTTTTCTAGTCCCATAACCACATCAAGATTATTTAACCCAATATCCAAATCCATAAGTGCTACACGATAGTTAAATTTAGCCAAGAAGCACCCAAGGTTTGCAACGGTCGTGGTCTTTCCGACACCACCTTTACCCGAAGTGATAACAATTTTTCTCGCCATATATCCTCCTAAGTCTTATATACCATATCTTACACCAAATAAAACGCATATAGCAAACAAATATTTTGTCTGACTTTTGACTATTATGTTCAAAAATACACCAAACCACAAAAAAAGAGTCCAATCATGAGTATTACTCAACTGTAGACTCTATTATAAACATTTGAATAGTAGAAACAGGCAAAATAAATGAAACACCTTGAATTACATTATCATATTTATCTTTTAATCTAAAACTAATTATTCCAACAAGTTTGCTGGAGCTGTTAAAAACAGGTCCACCACTATTTCCCTCATTAACAACAAGACTTGTTTGTATTGTTGTTATTGTTTTATCATTGTATAATATGTTTCTTTCATTACTTGAAACCACGCCACTACTGAAAGATAATCCTAGTCCATTTGGATTGCCTAATGTATATACAGTTTCACCATTTTTAACATTATTGCTAAAGTCAAAATATTTTGTGTTTGTTTTATCAATTTTTACTAATGCCAAATCACTTTTATTACTAACATTTATTATTTCAGCATTTTGCCATTCATTCATGTCTGATAATCTTACTTTAACTATTTTAAAATTATTATTGTCTTCTGAACTATTTACAACATGTTTGTTAGTTAGTATAACGCCATTTTTATTTACAAAAAATCCAGTAGCATAATTTTAAATAATTTCATCATTTGAAGTTTTAATTTCAACAACCTTCTCAATATTATTATTAAAAATAAACTGAGTGCTATGTATGTTTAAATGATTTACATAAAGAAAACTAATAAAAATAAATAATATCCCAGAAAACACTAATGTAATATTTAAAAAATCTTTATTAAACATAAATCCTCAATCTGCTAATGGGTAGATATCACGACAAAACTCATCCATCTCATGTCTAGTCAAGCCGTTTGATCCGTGAATATAATAATCTGATATATTGACTTTATCATATGATGCTATAAAAACAACGGTTGTACTCCATCCTGAGTTATCCGTAGATTGAACTTGTCTATGTGCAATTTTAGATTCATCAAAAACATATGCCGAGTAGTACTCATCATTCATTATTACAGTTTCAGTAATTTCCTCAGGAGTAAAATTATGCGCATAGTTTTCTTGGTTAGTTAAATATTTTTTCAAATCTACAAAATCATTTATCTTTATTGCATCGTATTTTTTTATAATATATTTTTCCCAATCTTTAATTTTCATAAACGACTCCTAATTTTTAGGTGTTCCATAGAACACATGTAGTATCAGAAGATGTGGATAAATATTGGATACCCGAAAAATTATAATCTGAAATATCCTTATAAGCCTCAAATTTAAAATTTGAATTATTACTACTTAAAGAATAATCATCAAATATATTTAGTAACTTATCAACCTCTTCATCATAAGATAACACCCCTATCTCACTAACATCTACAGTTCTAGTAAGTATATAATTTTTTGTATTTATAAAATTGATTAATACAAATGAAATACAAAGAATTAGTGCTAAAAATATTGATGTATAAACCGCTTTTTATTAAATAATTCCATTTTAACATCCTTTTATTGTATAATATCAAAAAAAAGTTATAAAGTCAATATAAAACACAAAAAACAAGTTAATTAGGTTTACTTTATTTACAATCAAATAGTGTACCCATATAATAACGGATACACCGAAGGAAAGAATAACAAAATAAAAGTGCTAAAACGAATAAGTTATGGACACAGAACCATTAAAAACCTAAGAAAAAGAATATTATTAATAAACGAAAAATCTAGTGTATCCAACTAGTTGAAATCACTAGATACAAAAATCAAACTAATAATAACAAAAATATTTATTATTTATTTGACACCAACATTTGACATAGAGCCCATTTAGAGATAAATTAAGCAAAAAGAGTCACTTATAGACTCTTTTTAGATAAACCGATTGTTATTCTTCATCCTCAGTAGTGGTATGATTTTCAGCTAAAACACCAACTAGTTCTATCTCATAACCCAAATCGGTCTCTTCTTCGCCCTCTTCAGGTTCAACTTTTTGACTCAAATTTACCCTATTTAGATATACGCCTGACTCGTCTTTATCACCCGTATAGGTCGCAAAATAGTATACATATCCACTCTCAGTAAAATCAAAGTAGCTAGTATTCATAGTGCTATCACTGACTACTAATTCTTTTGTAAAATCTGCTAGACTAACTCTATAAATCTTTGTCCCGTCCAAATAATATATATAGTCATTATCCACATATTTTACAGTAATACTGCTATCCAATACTAATTCGCTAGACTCTTTTACATTTGTGCCGTCCTTTATCCAAACAGTCTTATCATCAAATGTAGCGATGATACCTCTATTTTCCCCGTTTACATTGGTAAGCACAACAACATCACTATAAGCATCGGTGGTGGTCACCTGTATAAATGACTTCATATCACTAGTAGCGTACAAGCACTTGTTGCCGTTTTTAGTCTTATAATCATAAACATAGTTTGACTGAACGCTACAAAGCTCGTGAGTGGTCTCACCGTCTTTTATCTCGGTCTTTTCATCTGTCACGATATCCACTCTACCCAACACATTACCTTTGCTACTCGTAGACAAAAATCCGTCATCTTCGGTCAAATCTCTTGTATAATAGGCATACCCCAAAGTACCGCTAGCGGTAACGCTTTGAGCGTAAGTGTAATTATTCACACTAGGCAACATAACACTACTCAAATCTTCTGCTAGTACCACCGCTTTTTTGATATGTGTACCTATCTCCACTTTTACAAGGTCACTCCCCTCAAAGACAACCAAATATACCTTGTCATTTACTTTGTAAAAGGAATGTGTCGCATTGTCTGAATATTCATCAGTCGTATAGATGATTTGCACATTGCTACCGTCTAATTTCGCACGACAAAAATCAATCAAATCATTACGAAGTGTGCCAGATTTGTCATATTGAGTGTTAGGTGTGCCATAGTAAATATAATCATCAAAAATGAACAAATTAGTATTTTCAAAACCTACGATTTTAGGAACGACCAACTCCACATTTTGCAATACGCCGTCCTCGTTATAGACGAGCTTATTATCTACCATTTTAGCACGATAAATACTAGCATTTTTTATCTTATTATAAGTATTGCCATCCTTAGCAATACTAGATGACTCGACAAAACTATCAACATAATATACATATTCACCTTTTGTAACGGACAAACCGCCATTACCTAAGACCTCCGCCTCCAAACTAGGCATTTTTGAAAGCTTTTGAAAACCACAGCCCGCAAAAGCCAAACTAACCACAAGTAGACACGCTACCATAAGAATAGATTTCTTTTTCATATTACTCCTTAAAATACAGTTTCGCTATATAAAACGCATAAAGCGATTAGACTATTATATAATAGCAAAAATACCTCAATAAGTCAATCAATTAAAAGTATTTTTTAGTGATTTTTGCCAAAAAAAATTGCTCTAATCACTATTTAGAGCAACTAATTTAATTTAATGTGACGCTTTCACCAGTCTTGCCGTCTTGATAAGTCAGCCAATACCCATATCCGTCCCGTATTTTTAACCACTGAGAAAACTCTTCTAGTTCTTTTGGTGGCGACTCGCCTTCACTACTAGGTATTGCATAACAAATATATTTTAAATCATCCTCATCAAATATCAACCCCACGCTATAAAAATTGCCGTCACCTTCATAATCGACCTTTACAAACTGACTATTGTCAATAGCGTCGACGAGTTCTTGATTGACTGGATAGGTCTCAAAAAGGTTTTCTATGCTATTTTTTACTTGGTCAAAAAATGGTGTGTCCTCCTCTGTTTCCTCCTCTATTAATGGCACATCCTCTTGCGGTTTGGTCTCGTAAAATGCTTTTTTGTAAATGCACCCTTCACACACGCTATCGCGGTTTAAACATTCGGTCAATAACGAATCGGTTATAGCGTTATCAATATCATCATCGGTTTGCTCAAACAACTGTTCCACCTCTACCTTTTGATCTCCATCACCGCTAGGTTCGGTCACACTTAAAGACTTTATTTGCGCTAAAAAATGATTGTAATTTTTTTGTACACTCACTCTAAAAAGCTCTTTTCCGCTCGTCGCTCCCAGCATCAAAACCTCCGCTCTATCATCTAGCACTGCACACGAAATATCGCCACTAAGGTCTATGTAATTTGGCAATAAGCAAGTCTTTTCACACATCTCATCATTTAATTTGTAAAGCTCCATAGGTGCTTCGTTAAACTGAAACACCGCAAAATCGCCCTTTTTCGTCTTGAAATGGGCGGTCGGTTCACCACTCTTTTCAATGCTCAAAATACATTTGTCATCTACCCCACTTAGTATCAAAGTTCGCTTTAAATACATACTTCCTCCTAAAAGAAATTTATATATATATTTTATATGAAAAATGCTCAAAAATATTGAGAGATTTTGTCAAAAAAGAACAAAAGAAATGTCAAATATAAACCCGTAGAGTAAATTTATGACATCTCTTTTGATTTAGTTCCTTTCAATATATGCTACAGCCATAGCGAGTTTTTGCAGGTTTGAAATAGAACATTCTATTTTGTATTTATCTTTTAGCTTTACTAATATATTTACACGTGGCGCTCCGTTTTCGTTATGTAGCACCTCTATTTGAGAAACAGTAAGAGGTATATCCATAGCCTTTACGACAGCCTCCTTGAGTGCGAAAAAGCCCGCCAAATGCACATAAGGATCGCTAAATTTTCTCGCATACTCTAGCTCATCTAATGTAAAAACCTTGCTCAAGTTTTTTAGTTTTCTCACCCTATCCACTTCTATAATATCACACCCAAGCATTATTCATCCTCCCGGAATTTATTTATCACTCTCATAATATCTTCGTTTCCATATCCACGCCTAGCGAGAAATTGATATAGTTTTTGCAAATTTTTTTGATTAGTCTCTTTACTTTTCATATATCTATCCGCAAGCTTTTCTATATTTTCAATGGTCTCATTCTCATCGATATCATCTAGCAAATCTTGAATAATTGTCTCATCGACACCTTTGAGTTTTAGCTCTGCCTTTAGCCTATATTGACCTTTTGTTTTGGTACTATTGATATAATATTTTGCATAATTATAATCATTTATATAACCATACTCTTTTAGTTTTAGGATAGCGCTTTTAGTAGTCCTATCATCAAAACCCTTTTGTTTGAGGTTTGTATAAATATCCTTTTCCGTTTTCATAGACTTGGACAAATACTTTAACGCCAGCTCAAAAGCAACCACTTTGTTTGACTCAAAAACAAGCTCTTTTAAAGTGTCGACATCGACCTCTTTACCGACAAACATTCCGTTTTTGACAATCACTTCAATATGCACTAGTGCAATCTCATTTTCATCTACAAATAGTTTGTACATACTACCTTTGTTTTTATTTGTCTTTTCTAATCTTGTTACTACAGCCATATTTCACCTTCATTTATTGCATCATCAAAAGGTATGTTTTTACTAATGCTAGCTATCTTATAAATGACATTTTCCGCATAGACTCTATCCAAAATCATCACATCACTATCCTCTACTTCACTCACTCTATTATAAGGTACGGTCACTTCAAACTTGTAGTACTTAGTCAATTCTTTTTCGCCTGCGCTTTGTATCGCTAGTTCGCTAGCCTCGCTATACGCGCGAACCAACCCACCCGTACCGAGTAACACTCCACCAAAATACCTCACCACCGCGACTAGTATATTAGTGAGTCCTTTACGCTCAATCAGTCCTAAAATAGGTGGTGCACCCGTACCGCTAGGTTCGGTGCTATTGTATTTTTTTATTATGTTTGGTTCTATCTTGTATACATAGACTATATGTCTTGCTTGCGGATTTTTACGCTTTAGGTCTATAATAAACTTTTCCGCCTCCGTCTCACTAGATACACTTATGCAGTGACCTAAAAACTTTGACCTTTCTACAGTGATGCTAGATTCACCATTTTTGCTAACAGTTCGCACTAAAAATCTACTCCTACAAAGTTATTTATATAAGACGCCCAAAAGGTCGATGATTTATAAGCGTCTAGTAAATCATTAGGTACCTTGATGACTAGAGTATCAGTATTTACATCGTCAAATAAATATGTTATATCGCTTGCAGTTAGCACGCTAGTCGTATTTAGATTTAAGACCTTTAAATTACTCAACCCACTAAACGCATAATCACTTAACGCTGTCACATCATTTGGTACAGTAATAGTGTCTATGTTTGAAATGACTTTTAGTAGTTTGCCGTTATCTTTTACCATACCACTTGATAGATCCACCTCGGTCAAATACTCCTCGTACTCTACCCATTTATCTATAGCCAAATACTCCGCCTTTGTGCCTTGAGGAATGTAAATCTTCATAGGAGTTATCTTATAAAATAGATACAAACTCACGCTACTTTTACATTCAAACACTGGCACCTTTCCATCCAAAATAATAGTCTTAAGACTAGTACAACCGACAAACGCTCCTGACATACTACAATTATCCCCGACAAATTTGATGTAAACATATTTCAAACCCGTCTCATTAAACGCATCACTTGATAAACTCGTAAGAGTAAGGTCTAGACGTTCTATTTTTTTACAACCATAAAACGCACCTCCCTCGATAGCTTTCACGCTCTCAGGTATATCTATAATCAAACTTTCACAACCATAAAAAACGTAAGCTGGTATCACTTCAATATCTTTAGGTAGCGTTACACTTTCAAGACTTATACATCCTGAAAACAAAAGCGGAGTCAAAGCATCTACAGAACAATTCTCTCCAAAAACAAACGTCTTCAAAGACTTATTATTATAAAACACACTAAGCTTACCGTTTACATATTCCACATTCTTTAGATAGTCAACCTTTATAGAGGTTACACTCGTATACTCAAACATATTAATTTTTATGTCTTCAACGTGGTCAAACTGAATATAATCAATCCTCGCCTCACTAAAAGCATAATCGCCCAAAGTGAGCTTGCCATTAAACACAGCACTTTTGATAATACTTTTACCAAACGCGCTCTCACCTATAGTCACATCTTTAGTGTCAATTATGGTAAGGAATAACTGACTATTACAAAAAGCATAATTTGGAATATTAGTCAAATCTTTTAGTGTGACGCTTAGATCTTCCTCTACTAATTCAAGAGTGTTATTGACTGCGACCTTCCCCGCAAGAAAATAAAACGCGCTCTCGCCAATTTCTTGTAGATTAGACAAATCGATACTAATCTTAGTGACAAAATAACAATTTTTAAATGCACTTGCGCCGACTCTTAGTATTTTACAGGTAGGATTAAACAATAATTCGTGCGAAGAGCAATCATTAAAACACCCCTCAAAAGCAGATGCCCCAATCGTATCTATCGGTGCGGTAGAAAAGTCTACACGAGTGAGGTTTGTAGCGTTTTTAAACGAATTTTCACCGATAGTCTTGAGTGCGGTAGTTTTGCTAGTCTTTACCACCTCTAAAGTACTTTCTATAGCGTTTGTGCCATTATAATAATAAAATCCATTATCGCCAATCTTAGTGACGTCACTAGGTACTACAAACTCTGTCCCACTTTTAGCGTGAGGATAGGTGTGAAGAATCACATCTTTTCCATTAACCTCATAGAGTACACCGTCGACCGACTTGTAATTTTCACACCCACTCACCACATCAACTCGTTCAAGACTAATCGCCGAACCAAACGCAAGTGAATCTACGCTAGTAGTCCTCTTAGGTAATGTGATAGATTTGATTGATTTTTGCGTTCCAGCTTCGGTCAAACTACCAAACGCCATCTCGCCGATACTGAGACTATTATTTGAGTCGTCATCGTCAAATATAATGCTCGTATTTTCTATGTTAAAGAAAGCACGATAAGCAATAGTTGTTATATTAGATCTGATTAATATTTTTCTACCTTCAATGTTACCTACCGCACCATTGATACTTTCGTCGCCAATCGTCGTTACCTTGTAAGGATTAAAATTTAATAACACTTGACTAGGCACGCAAACATTCTTATAATCACCTAAATACTCCACTACATAAGCGGTAACACCATCGCTATTTAGACCTGCTTTCCATTTATTTTGATTATACTCAAACCATTCGCTATATACATCTAAACTGCCGTTTATAGTACTCAAATCAAAGCTTTCATCAAAAGCCGTTCCATCTTTGAGTATCCAACCACCAAACACGTACGAGGTGTCCGTATCAGAGGTCTTAGGGGCATACTCGCTAGTAGGGGTATCTGGAAGAATTATTTGTGAGTCTATATCCAAAAATGACTTTTTGTAAATCGTCTCACCATCGCCGGCAAAATATTTGATAATTAATTTTGTCTGATTGAGTAAGACTTCTATTTCCATATTATTTGCCGAAGTAAATGTTTGCTCAAAAGTCTCTTTATCGTAGGTCACATTATTATACTTTAGCCCATAAAACTCATACGCCTTGCTATCATCACCTATCAAAGTCGCAATTTGTTCATCGGTCGGAATAGTACCTACTAGACTATCTCCATACTCCTTTGTAATAGTATCAAAATATTTTGTCTCACCTACACTAATAAAATACTTTATCTCGTATTTTTCCTTTTCATAAGTCGCTACCAAATCGACATCTTCCGTCGGTATCCTAAAAGTGCTAATATCTTCTAATAATTGACCTTTGTACGACCACCCTTTAAATACATAATGGTCACGAGTCAAAGTCGCATTTGACTCAATACGGCTTAAATCATCTTGCGCCAATAACGAATTGTAATCATAACTCAATGTACTCAAAAGAGCGTCATCATAAGTGTAAAATTTTACACTAAACTTCATAATCTCATACACAGGATACAATACTATAGTATCGTTATAAACACCTTTAATAATGCTCTTATCTAGCAAAGTACCACTAGCTATCTCGGTACCATTTTTGAGTGTGCATTTATCCTTAAATGAATATCCCACTCTTTGCATATCGATATTGCTAAAATCAAATGATTTACCAAACGACAACCTGTCCTCGCCCAAGACGACGTCTTCGTTATCTGCTTCGTAAATATACCTAAGATTGTACACTTTCACTTCTCTCACACGGGTAAATGTACAATCGCCCGTAATAACGACATTCGCCTCACTAATAATCACACCACTTGCATCTTTCCAACTATAAGTATATCCTAGCTCTTCGTTTTGAGATATGTAGCGGTCTAAGTAAATGCTTTTTTGATAACTAACATTTTCAGTGTACTTAGTTTGGCTATCATTAAACTCGTTATAAATCACGACCGTAAACTTTTTTACACTCCACTTTGCATAGAGTTGCGTCTTGCTACTATCTGAGGAAATCTCTTCTCCGCCTCTATAATACCCGCCTGAGTAATCTCTATCAAAATACCAACCATCAAAAGTATATCCAACTCTCTCTGGAGTAGGTAAAATAATCTTGGTCCCCTTGTCGACAATAATATCATCTACAACGACTTCTTCCATAACTTCGCCATTAGGGTTTACCTCAAAATAAAACGCCGATTTATCGTTATTGAGTAGCGTGCTGACGCCGTACCCCATTCCCACTAATATACCGATAATAATAATGATACCGATAATAGTTTTTATTATTCTTTGAAATCGCATACATTCACCTCAAAAAGATTTTAGATAGATTTATTAATGTAATGACATTTTACATGTCATATAGAAAATTATTTGAATTTAAAATATGTAAAAATTAAATAATTTCGCCTAAAGATTATCATTTTTCCCACCGCTAGAACTCTGATAAAAAGCCCGCAAATACCACGTACTCTTTCTTACTATTTGATTATATCTTATTATTTACAATTACGCAAGCAAATATCAAAAATTTTCTACATTTTCATTCAATAATTGATTTCTTTATAAAAGTTTTTCTAGTTAGATTTTCACTCGCCATACTAGTCAAATAATACAACAATCAGACTTCAAACGACTCATTTAAATAAGTTAAATTTACATTATGTTTTTTAGCAGTACTAATCGCATACTCAAGATGCCCCTCTAAAAATGATACACAAGATTACACTATTTAATCGTTTAAGGTGATTTTCTCATTTAAATAGCAAAAAAGCACTAGACTAAAAAGTCTAATGCCATAATAGATTATATCTTATTCTCTATGTCTTTATCTATACTTAAGCACAAGTCATCAAAAGTAATATCGTTAATACTTTCGTTTCCACGCTTTCTAATGCTAATGGTATTATTATTCATTTCATTATCGCCAATAATTACCATATAAGGTATTTTCATTTTGACTGCTTCACGGATTTTGTATCCAATCTTTTCATTTCTAAAATCTTTTTCTACTCTATAACCTTTTGCTCTAAGCGGACCACGACACAAATCGGTAAACACATCTCCCAAATGATAAACGGAAATAACTTCATCTTCTGGCAAATCTTTAATCAACTCCACCTTGTACGGTTGGTCACTAAACATCATAAGCGCCTTTTCTCTAGAGACCTCCTCACGCACCATATCCAAATTTTGTTCGACCAATTCACGCATTTTTTTATCAATAGCGTCAAAATCTTCCTCATTTAAGGCGTGTTCCATATCAAAGTCATAGTAAAAACCATCCTCAATAGCAGGACCGATACCAAACTTGACATCGCCAAAGATAGACTTGATAGCACCCGCAAGCACGTGACTCATAGTATGGCGAGCGGTCATCTCTTTTTGCTTCTTTTCTTCTAATTTTTGCAATTCTTTTTCATCCATAATATAAATCTCCTTATTATTTTTATAGAAACAAAAAACGCCCAAAAAGTATATTCTACTTTAAGGACGATATATAACCGTGGTTCCACCTTATTTCACTCGCTAAATAGCGAGCCTTATTTGTGTCTATAACGCTAAACAGTTCGGGCGTTGGCTGGCAAAAAGTGGTTTCACCTATAACCTTTTGTGCGAGTCTTTCAGCCCACGAACGCGCATCTCTAGTTCAAAAGATTGTTATAGACTACTTGGATCTTGCTTATGCTTAATAGCAAATGCCAATATGTTTCTAATACCATTATACTACCACGCTAATATGTTGCCAATGATTTTTTAAGAAATTTTTACTCTATCCGCAAATAATTGCATCAAAAACTCGTTCACATCTCCACTAAACCCGTGTATAGTGAGTTTGCTAGGATTATGCGATATGAGTTCATCAAAAAATCGCTCCATATCAAAACTGTATTCTTTTAATAGTTCGTCGTTTTTATTATAAAAGCTTACCACCTTATCTTGCATAAACGCTTTAAGTTCTTCACCTACCGATATACCGTCCACTAAAAACCGAATAATATCAATATACGTCTCATCAAAGCCCAAAAACCCGACATTTTGATTTGTTATATCTACGAGTTGACTCCACTTATCCACCAAATCTTTCAATCTAAATCTATAAAACGAATACAAATTGAGTTCGTTTTTGAGTAGTAGTTTATACCTTATCACCTTCGCGTCACTACCCATATCAAAATTTACTAGCGCCTTTACAAGTGCTGATAATTTCATCTTGTTTTTAGTTTTAAAATTGATATGTTCTTTTACAAAACTCGTCTTGAAAGACTTGATACTATTTATAATAGTTTGAGTAATATCCTCTAAAATCAAATCTTCATTTTTATTACTCGCTATCAAAAAATAGATGTCTTTATCCATAACGAGTGTAGAAAAAATGCCACCTTTATCTCGCACTTTGTTATGTAATAATGAACGTTCTTGCTCTAGCGTAATATCATCCACCCCTGTCATTACCAAAGTAAATTCCAACATAAACTACTCCTTTATACATAAGGTAGTTTATTCATTGCTATTAAAAATATTTACTTTACGCCTTAAAAACTTTTATTTACCAAAAAAAGTCAATCTAATAGCTTTAAAATGATATGATTTAATAAATGAAAGCCCAACTCAGTCGCCCTCAAAGCCCCACGCGCTTCCACCACCAAACCTTGTTTTTTCATCTCCTCTACTTTGTCCATAGGTGGCAAAACGCCAAACCTTTCAAAATAATCTTTTATCAAAAACCCTTCCGCCAGCCTCATCCTTAGCATAATGTACTCTTCTCTAGACTCATTTTCACCGACCGTGTAACTATCCAAAATACGCTCCCCCGACAAATACGCCTCTAGACTTTCGGTATTGCAATACCTCACCCCTTTTACATAGCTATGACTCGCCACGCCAAACCCGTAATAATCTTTTTGAGTCCAATACGCCAAATTATGCTCGCATTTTTGACCAAAGTTGCTCACCTCGTATCTATCAAACCCTAAATCTTTTAGCACCGCCACCGCACTATCGTACATATCCACCACGGCATCCTCGTTTGGTAGACTCAAATCACCTTTTTCTACCTCATCAAACAATTTTGTTCCGCTCTCCAGCATTAGACTATACACGCTAAAGTGCGTGACAAAAGGTGCAATCTTTTTAATGTCATCTATCACTTGACTCTTGCTCTGATATGGTAATCCTATGATCAAATCAGCACTAACATTATCAAATATTTCACATAAAAGCCTTAGAGTATTTAAAGCCACTTCTCCCGTATGCAACCTGCCAATACTATCTAATACCTTGTCATTTAGACTTTGCACGCCAACGCTTACCCTATTCACCCCACACGACTTGTACGCAAGTAGTTTATCTCTTGTAATAGAGTTAGGATTGCACTCAATACTAATTTCCGCGTCACCCCTTACATTATGTTCTTGCCTTATAACGCTCAAAATCTTACTCAACTGCTCTCCGCTAAGCAAACTAGGTGTCCCGCCACCTATATAAATCGTATCGACCTCTACCCTTTTCGTTGACCTTATCTCATCCAACAAAGACTCAATGTATCTATCTAATAAATTACATTTTTCGTAACTAACAAAACTACAATACTTGCATTTCCTCTCACAAAAAGGAATATGTATATAAATAGACGCCATATTATATCTTAAGAATACTGATAAACGCCTCGCTAGGTAGTTCCACACTACCCACCTTACGCATCCTCTTCTTGCCCTCTTTCTGCTTTTCTAATAATTTACGCTTACGAGTAATATCACCGCCATAACACTTCGCGAGCACATCTTTACGCATCGCTTTTACCGTCTCTCTCGCAATGACTTTATTGCCAATAGACGCTTGAATAGGCACTTCAAACAACTGACGAGGTATGATTTCTTTTAGTTTCTCTACAATACCCCTACCTCTTGCGTATGCCTTGTCTCTATGCACTATGAGACTAAGCGCATCACACACTTCGCCATTTAGCAAAATATCCATTCTCACCAAATCGCTCTCCTTGTACCCAGCGAGTTCGTAGTCTAGACTCGCATAACCTCGAGTGCGAGATTTTAAGTTATCAAAAAAGTCATACACTATCTCGTTAAGTGGCATAATATAATTTAATCTCACACGACTAGCGTCGATATATTGCATATCTTTGTATTCGCCACGTTTGTCTTGACAAAGAGTCATCACCGCACCCACATATTCAGGTGGAGTGTAGACCTCTAATTTTACGATAGGTTCCTCCCAAACGGCGATTTCTTGAGGCGAAGGAAGACTACACGGATTACTAATCATAAGTTCCTCGTTTTTGGTCGTGAGTATCCTATAACTAACACTCGGTGCAGTCGTGATAATATCCAAATTAAACTCTCGCTCTAGTCTCTCGGTTATAATCTCCAAATGCAGTAGTCCCAAAAAACCGCATCTAAACCCATATCCAAGCGCAGTACTCACTTCTGGTTCAAAGGTTAGCGACGCATCGTTTAGTCTAAGTTTTTCGAGCGCGTCTTTTAGATCGTTAAACCTACTACCATCCACCAAAAACACACCACTAAATACCACAGGTTGCACTTGCTTGTATCCCGCTAGCGGATGCTCAGTCGGATTGTTTGCAAGCGTCACAGTGTCACCCACCTTGCACTCGCTCACGTTTTTTATACTCGCACAGATATACCCAACATCACCGCACTCTAGCACATCTACAGCGCTCGCTTTTGGCACAAAATATCCGACCTCGGTCACCTCAAATGTCTTGCCACTGCTACACATTTTTATTAAGTCGCCCACCTTTACGCTACCGTCAAACACACGCACCATACACACAGCGCCTTTATAATTGTCATAATAACTATCAAATATAAGCGCCTTAAGCGGTGCATCAAACTCTCCCTTTGGAGCGGGTATTTTTTCTACGACTTGCCTCAAAACATCATCAATATTTAGACCTGTTTTAGCACTAATTAGCGGTGCATCATCTGCAGGTATACCTATGATGTCCTCTATCTCTTTTTTGACCTCACTAGGTCTAGCACTCGGTAAGTCTATCTTGTTTATCACTGGCAAGACTTCTAGATTGTTATCTAATGCCAAATAAACATTTGCGAGCGTTTGCGCCTCCACACCTTGCGAAGCGTCCACAATCAGTATCGCGCCCTCACACGCCACAAGCGAACGACTGACCTCATAAGTAAAATCTACGTGTCCAGGTGTATCAATAAGGTTTAAAACATACTCCTCACCATTATAGTTGTACTTCATTCTAGTAGGAGTTAGTTTTATAGTGATGCCGTGCTCCTTTTCCAAGTCCATACTATCTAATAGTTGCTCGCTCATATCACGCTTTGACACAGTCCCAGTATACTCAATGAGTCTATCCGCTAGTGTGCTTTTCCCGTGGTCTATATGTGCTACTATACAAAAATTTCTAATCTTGCTCAAATCTCTCATACAAATCCCTAAATAAATTTTTCTTAACGCTTATAATTAAAAACATCAAGCCATTAATTGTTTCTTATTTAGTATATCATAAAAATATCAAAAGGCAATTTATTTTTACCTTAAAATGCTAGTAATTTTAAAAAAAATATGTTATAATAAACACATAAACCTTTAATTTAGCATAAAGAGGTATAAAATATGAGTTTATTTGATAGTTGGTTAGTTAATAAATATATCGCACATAGAGGATTTCATAATGATGAAAACCCTGAAAATACTTTAGGAGCGTTCAATCTTGCGGTGGAAAATGGTTTTGCTGTAGAGCTAGATGTTCAGCAAATATCCGATGGTACTATCGTCGTTTTTCACGATGATAGACTTTGTAGGCTTACGGGCAAGGATGGCTATTTGAAAAACCTTAAAAAGGAAGATTTATCCTCTTGCCATATTTTAAACACAAAATACACCATTCCTACACTAGAGGAAGTCCTAAGTGCTATTGACGGCAAGACGCCAATCTTGATTGAGATAAAAAATAGCGGTAGTAAGGTTGGCGAATTAGAGTCCGCGCTACTACGACTACTAAAAGATTACAAAGGTGAATACGCTATTCAAAGTTTTAACCCTTACGTCTTAGAGTGGTTCGCTCATAATGCACCACAAGTCTTGCGTGGTCAATTATCTAGTTTCTTTAAAGGTACTAAGATGTCTATATTTAGAAAATACTTTTTAAAGAGAATGTTTTTCAATAAGATTGCTAGACCTGATTTTATTAGTTACAACGCTCAAGACCTACCTAATCGCTATGTCAAAAAGCATAAAGAGTTACCACTTCTTGCTTGGACTGTAAATAGTCAAAGTGATTACCTAAAGATAGCAGGTTGTTGCGACAATATCATTTTTGAAAACTTTGTCCCTACCATCTAAAAAAAAGCTACAAGGCTTTTGTCTACCTTGTAGTTTTTTAGTCCCATACGCCACTAGACTACTACACATATTTTGTACTGTTATAGGTCACTCAAACAAACGAAAAAAATTACGCAAATAAATTTTTGCTATTAGATTTTGATTTTAATACAAAACTACAAATTATTATATTGCAATTTAGTCATTTTTATGATATCATTAGTACCATAAAATATGTTAGTTTATTAAAGGAGTTAGTATGTATTGTAAATATTGTGGTAGTCTACTAAATGATAACGCTGATGTTTGTCTACATTGTGGTAGATTGGTAAAGGAAGATAGCAACTCTTCATTCGATCCAGATAAAAACGCAGTGGACACGGGTAGTATCGGTTGGGGGTTTTTAGGTTTCTTTTTTCCATTGATAGGTTTTATTCTTTTCTTGGCGTGGCGAAAAGATGCACCTAAAAATTCTAAAATGGCTATTAAAGGTGCTATCATTGGTGTACTATTATCGGTATGTATGATAGTGCTTATGATATCTGCTTTTGAAAGAACTTATACAGAACTTAGTGTATCAAATATTTTTTAAATAATCATTACACAAAAGACCGTTGGTACAAATTTTTATACCAACGATCTTTTCTTGTATAGCATTATAATTAGATATTCCTTTCGGCTGTCTTGCCGTCATATCTATCAAAATCATAATTTGTAATCACATCTTTTCCTTGACTAATGTATTCTCTTAATTGCTCATCATAGAGCTCTTCATCCATATATTGAAATAGTTTATTGCCACGTGTATAATCAGGATCGTATGTATACTCACCACTTATCACATTACAAACATAGCACGCATCATCATACAAATCATCTATATGGTCACGTATACCAGATATATACTTTATAATATCGTGCATCTTTTTATGCTTCTTTTTTAGACCTTTTTCGCAGACTGACTCATCATATTGCTCATTTAGCTCCAATAATTTTGCGTCAAACTTCTTGACAGAGTCACCGAGACACCCTGCAAACCTTTGCATTAGATCAAGCTTTTCTTCTGACAAATCAATACCTTTTTTCCTTTCTTTTTCGACGACATTTATAAGACTCTTTTCTAGCTTTTTCATAACAGTCTTAGACGCTTGCAAGTCCTCTTTAAAATACCTAATCGCACTAAGAATATGGTGATAATTTATAGACCTATGTTTATTCAACTTAGTATTAACAACTGGCGGAACAATAGAGCTCGCAACACCCACACCAAAAGCAATACCAACAGGCTCAGACACTGGTATCACATAATTCAACGCAAGCGCAGTCACTATAAACCCCGTAGCAGAACGCAAACCACCTGCTACAACGCCCCTAAGCGAATATGCAAAGTTGTCATACGCCCTTTGAAACCAATTATACTCATTCTTTTCATTATTAACTGCTCTTATAATCCTATCTAAATCAAATTCTCTAAAACCTAAATCGTTATAAGCCATACACTCACCAACCTTGTACATAACTAATAAATAGTATATATTATTTACTCAAATATGTCAATACTCAAATCAAAATAAAGTCCTAATTTTTCTATTTTTTAGCAAAAAGCGAGCCATTTGGCTCACTCCCCACTTGACGCGTTCAAATTGTTTACATCAATAAACGCCATTCTATTTGCCTCACATTTTGCCTTGTACACCTCAACTTTTTCAGCTAACGCAACCAAGACCTCATACACTTCACGATTTTTCGGTGTATCCTTTAACTGTGTAAAATCTTTCAAATGACTATCTATCTCACCGAGTAATTCCTCATTTGTCAAATATATATAGTTAAGGGCGTAGACCTTATCAATATTAGTCTTTGCTCTATCAAAACGCCTCAACGCTCTATCTATCTCCTTGCTCTCAAACCTCAAAGCATCGGAAACAGATTGCAACGCAAAAACAAGTCTCGCGGTACCTTTACTCTTTTTGTACAAAGACCTCACACCAATTATCACTAGCAAACTCAAAACAACAGTCACTAGCACAATGATAATACCATACCAATACTCAAAACGATTAGGACTATCAAACCCGTAAAACACAACGGTCGCAGTCATAAAGGTAAATATAACAATAGGTACCAACACCCCCGCACCCAATCGTCCAAAACAATATAGCAATACTGACAAAAAAGGACTCAATTTATTTTTCCTAGTTCTCAAAATCTTAGCGTCATCGCAAAAATCATTCATAAAGTCCATAGTTGCACCCTCCTAATATGATCTAATCTTTTGGTTCTATAGAAACTTTGCCCGAATAAATCTCTTCGGCAGCGACTTGAAGCTCAGTCTTTTTACCAGAAGATAGCTCATCTGTTGGATGTTGATACAACATCTTACCTCTTTTTGCCATTAAATTTGCTAGCAAGTAACCATTACCAACTTTTTCTACCATTTTCTCCACTGGTGGCTCAAATAACATAATCTCTAAACTCCTTACATTTTTAGTCTTTCTATTAGATCTTGCCCTACACTGCAAGACTCCACTAGTCTTTCCAGCTCTAGATGTCGCTCTTCATATTCGCCACTCTTTACAAACGAATCAATTTTAGTACGAAGCAAATCTTTGACCTCAAAAAATCCACTCCTCTCAGTGTGAAGAATATCAATCTTAAACTTGAAATCTCTAGAATACTCATCATTAGGAAAAGTAATCTTTAGATTTTCCAATCCATCTAGCTCACTATAACCACTAGTATTGTACACCAAACCATATATAATTGTCAATGAATTTTTTAATTTTTTTGCAGACGAAAAGTTTGTTTTTAGTTTGTAAAATGTCTGATTTGCCTCTTGAGTATGATTATAAACGCCTATAACAGCACCCAAATCTACAATCACCTCAATAATATTTTTGTCAGACTCCTCGCACAACCTATTTATATGTTTTAGTGCCAATTCATACTGACCTAATTGACACGAGTCCTCGACATCAAAAGCGGACGCTATCAAAGTAAGTCCCTCGATAGCTCCAAAGACGTTTATCTCTTCAAAATTACAATTTGTCAGTATACAAACCACTTTGTTATTAGGATTTGCGACCAAATTTTTGACAAGTGAATACATACCTATAAAAAGTGATTTTTTATTTTCCGCGACCGCTAACACCCTGTCTCTCGGCTCCATAGGACAAATAGACTTGATAAAAACATTTTCGGCGTCACTTAAGAGCGGACTTTCAATCACACTCAAAGTATTATCTATGTCTTGCTTTGACTCGTCCACAAAGCTTTGCCCATTTACCGATATAACCTGCGTCAAGACACATCTATTGCACGAAAGTTTGATTTTCGCTTTACCGACAATATAATCACCCTCTTTTAGATTATAAACTGATACGCTATTTTCAGTAACAAAACAAAAATTACCCGACCATTTGCAAGGGACAATGACCTTGTAATCATCACAAGTCAATAGTAGTCCGTTAATATCAATCTCCTCTTTTGACTCATAGTCTCTAGAGTTGTCATTTAGATAAAACAGTTCCTCTCTACTAACTCTCAAATAATCGCTTAATTTTTGATTGCTTTTATCAAAAATTTCTTGCTTTATCTCTTTTGGCGGTCTACCTTTTTTAGTTTGTTTAAAATACGGCTCTTTCTCACCACTTGTTACGCTCAATATTTCATTAATAAGGTCATTTTTATTGTATGTTGTAGGCAATTTTACACCGACCTCACGACCAATCGTTCTAAGTTGATAAATTCCAAACTTTAAAAGCTCATCTCTAGTGTTCTCCATTTCACACTCCATTTTATAAATTACAATATAAATAACGCAAGCCATTTATATTGCTTACATTTTATATTATAACATTATTTTACAAAAAAGCAATACTTATTTAAAAAAAGATATCAGAAATATCTCCTTTGAGATTAACACTCTTTAAAACGATAAATATCCATTACAAAGATAGAAAAAAGCGGTCCCGCCTAGCTATAATGCCACAGGTGCAAAATACGCATATATAAAAAGGATATGTTTTATTAGAGTAAGATATTAGACCATAGGACCGCAAACCGCGTTGTTACACAATGCCTTGCGCTAGTCTTCACTACGCGTACGCTTTTTAAGATAGCATACTCTCTATCAATATACTTTTTTATTGAGCTATATTTATAAAAAAAAGCCCACCTTATGTTATAAGCATGCAGTCGGCACTAACGCCGAAAACCACTAAAAATGCTCAGGGCACGACCTCAAATACTCACCCTATGTCCTCCTGAGCCATAAATTTTTTACAAAAATATGCGTCGACACCAGTGCTAGAGAGCCGTAAAAGCGGTTTGAGTGTGATATTTATATGACGCTTACCTTACGACTTAGGATAAAAAAAGGGACTTCATTTTACCAATAAAGTTCCTATTTTAATTGATTAGATTTATTATTTTTTTAAATATAAGAGAAAATATTGTGATTGTATTATCAAATTTTGACATAAAATCAAACCACATTTTTTTAACGAGTTTCACGCAAAATTATCCGATAAGGATAATATTCTATTAAATTTGCTATGCCACTCAAGATTATTTATGTATACACTCACAAAAGTATACAAATGACTCCACCTCGCCCTTCATTCACGACACGAGACAAAGTCTTTCGCATTTTCTTTTGGACATCAATAGGCATAGCATTTAGTTTTGAGGTCAACCCCTCCTTTACGAGTTCGTGTAATGACTTTCCAAACATATTTGTTTGCCATAACCCCAAAGGGTTAGACTCATACTCACTAAGCAAGTTTTTCATAAGCTCATCACTTTGCACTTCACTCCCCACAATAGGATTTATTTCGGTCTCGACATCCACACGTATGATATGTAGACTCGGCGCACTAGCTTTGAGTCTTATTGCCGATCTGTTACCTTGCTTTACGACTTGCGGTTCCTCCAACTTCATCTCATCAAGATTTGGATAAACCACACCGTAACCAGTCTCACCGACATCAGCTAGTGCCAATTTTAGCTTGTCGTACTCATTTTTCGCGTGAGTGAGTTGCTTCAAACACCCCATCAAATGCGAATCATCTCGTATTTCCATTCCGCACTCATTACTAAGCACACTATAAAATAGGTTCGGCTTTGGAGTGACTACAAATACTATTTTACCTTCGCCCAAATCAATATTTTGCACCACCAAAGGCTCAAATTTATCACTATCCATAAAAAGCACATTATCACTCTTGACCTCGCCTATCTTCTTTACTCCATCCGCCATACGACTCACCTCGGCGGTAATCTCTTGGATAAGTTCGTTATCAAATGGTAACGTCTCTAGCCAACTAGGTAATTTTACCTTTATACTGACAAGCGGAAACTGTGTAAGCATCTTTTCAAAAATGTTATCAATATCATCCTCATTCATTGACTCCACATCTAAAGCAATGACAGGAGCATTGTATTTTTCTTCAAGTTCTGCTACCAGCGTTTTACACTTATTAGTATTTGGTTCGTTTGTGTTTAGTACAATTACAAAAGGTTTGTTTGCTTTTGCGAGTCTACAAGCGACCTTTTCCTCCGCCTCTATGTAGCTCTCTCTCGGGATATCCGTAACAGTGCCATCCGTAGTCATAAGCACTGCTATTGTGCTATGCTCCTCAATAACCTTTGTCGTACCTATTTGCGCCGCCTCCTCAAAAGACATCTCCGTATCACTCCACGGAGTCTTTACTAGTCTAGGCTTTTCGCCCTCCTTTTGTCCTAACGCCCCACTCACCAAATACCCTACACAGTCAATCATTCTCACATTGAGAGAGACTTTATCTTTGACGGTGATTTTCACCGACTCATTAGGTACAAATTTAGGTTGTGTAGTCATAACAGTTTTACCATCTCCCGCTTGAGGCAACTCATCTTTTGCACGCTCCAAACTATACTTATTAGTGATATTAGGTAGAACTAATAACTTCATAAACCTTGTTATAAATGTAGACTTGCCACACCTAACAGGACCGACAACGCCAACATAGATATCACCGTTAGTTCTCTCGGCGATGTCTTCATAAACTTCAAACTGTTTCATAAAACCTCCGAATCTAATTTGATATATATTATGCGTCATCAAAAAACAATATGATAAAATTTAATTTTTTAGTCCTCTCTATTTAAACTGATACAAATGTCATCACCACACATTTCTATCTTAATGTTTTTGGATATTTCATCCTCCAAAAAAGTATCAATTGCATCGACAAGATACTCCATTACTTCTTCTTTTGTTTTTAATTCTTTTCTTAAATCGTTTTTCATTCTTTCATCTCCTTTATTCTTGTACTTTGATAACGACTTGTTTATCGCCACTTAATTTTACTACAATGCAATCATCTTGCACTATGATTTCATTTTGCACCTCAGACTTTAAAGCGACTGCGAGTGCTTCCACAATTTTGTACTTCATAAATCTTTCCTCCTTTTATGTATTACCCTTATTATAGCTATTAAATTGATACAATTCAAGTGAAGATTTTGTATTTTTATCGCTAATTTTGTCGAATAATGTAAATAATAATTATCGACTTGAAAGAATTGCTAGAAACACACAAAAAAAGTCGCATAAATGCAACTTTTATATCACAAACTATCTACTCATTAGACTAAAAGACTTTGATTTTGATTTTGTAGGTCTTTCAAGCTTTTTAGTTACTTTCGTATTTTTGACTGTATTTTTTAATTCATAAGCATTTCCAATCGTGGCAGTCAATGTATTCATCCAATTACGAGCGGTATTAAAATGCTTAACAGCGTTTAAATAATTAGTCATAAATGAATTTACATCCTTTTTGCCTTTGGTGCTACCTCCTAAAGATAACATATCAGTAATAATATTATCTGTTAGCTCAAGCACATAATTTGATGCAGAATTTAATATTTCCACCAAAGCACCTAGATCGCTATTTGCACTAATAACTTTAATCTTTCTCTTAGTCTTCAAACTTCTATCGGCGATATTGGCACGCAACTCCTCAAAAGACTTATCATATTTCGCAGTCTCTTTCGGATGTGATTTTTTAAACTTTTTATACACTCTATCGTATGCTAATTTATTTTTATAACATATAGATGATAAAGCACCAACATCTTCAGCTACGCTCGCTAAGTCATCTACACACTCATTAGAAAAACTTTCATACTCAGTATATGGTTCATTGATATTAACGCCATTAAATCTCTTAATACTCATACAATATCTCCTCTATAGTTTTTATCATTATATAACTTTTTTGATAAATTGTAAACTATTTTTTACGATTTCAAAGTCTCAAATTTTTAAAAAAGTTTGTCTTATTGAATAATTGTCAATATCAAAGGTCTTCTCTTTGTCTTTTTAAAGAAAAAGTTTGTTAGAGTCTTTTTGACTAATTGTTTGATTAAAGGTTTATCCATTTCTTTCAAATCAGTGTTTTCTAGTGCTTCTTTTAGGAATAATTTTGCCTCAGACACCACTTCGTTTTGCTCATCATTATACACAAAACCACGACTCATAAGCTCAGGTTTGCGAGACAATTTACCCATACTATTCACATACACCATAGCGACACAAACACCATCTTCGCCAAGTTGTTTTCTATCACGAAGAACGACACTCTCCATATCACCGACGCCATAACCGTCCACTAATCTCTTACCCGAGGTGACATCAGGAGCTTTAGTGATACTATTTGGACCTATTTCAATAACATTGCCCAAATCAGCAATCATAGTATTTCTTTCAGGGACACCCATACTAATTGCGAGCTTTTGATGCAATTTTAAATGCCTATATTCGCCGTGCACAGGGATAAAGAATTTTGGCTTTATCAAAGCGTGCAAAGTGCGAAGTTCTTCTTGACAAGCGTGTCCTGACACGTGAACGGATGCAAGTTCGTGATAAATAACCATAGCGCCTTTTTGATACAATTTATTTATTACCCTATACACAAAACTCTCGTTTCCAGGAATAGGTGAAGATGACAAAATCACGCAGTCATTCTCGTTGATTGTGATTTTAGGAAAATCATCATTCGCCATTCTAGACAAAGCGCTCATAGGTTCGCCCTGACTACCCGTGCTAACGATTACGACCTCACTAGATTTGTAATTATTCACCCTTTCTATATCAATAAAGATATCCTTATCAAACTTCAATTCACCAACCTTCATAGCGGTTTCGGTGATATTCACCATTGAACGACCACTAAAAGCGACTTTTCTATTGTATTTTTTAGCCAAATCTAATATCTCTTGCAGTCTATAAGTGTTTGAAGCAAAAGTCGCAATAATCAATCGCTTGTCTTTGTATTGCTCATATAGTCTATCCAAAGTCTCCTTTACAGTAGACTCACTCATACTATAGCCACTACGCTCAACGTTAGTCGATTCGCATAATAATAATTGCACGCCCTTTCTACCTATCTCGGCGAACCTAGTCATATCCGTCACATCATCATTGATAGGACAAAAGTCTATCTTAAAGTCACCCGTATGAACGACTTGCCCCACAGGAGTCTTTATACTGAGTGCCATAGAACCTGCTATAGAGTGGTTTACGTGTATAAACTCCACCTCAAAACAACCCAATTTGACCTTTTGACCAGCTTTGACCGAATTTGCACTGTATTTAATTCTAGGGTGCTCTTTTAATTTATTTTCGGCAATAGCCATTGTCATACGACTACCAAACATAGGTGCATTGATTTCATTCAAGACATAAGGCAACCCGCCTATGTGGTCCTCGTGTCCGTGAGTAATCAAGAAACCTCTGATTTTTTCTTTGTTGCAAAGTAAATATGTGATATCTGGCACAACGACGTCAATACCAGGCATCTCAACATCAGGAAAGGTAAGCCCCGCATCAATTACAATGATATCATCTTCGTATTCCAAAGCGGTCATATTTTTACCAATTTCGCCAACGCCACCTAAAAACACGACTTTTAACTTTTTATTTTTTTGTGTATGATTTTTCGCTATAATCTCATCTTCCAATTCGCTTATTACCTTTAGTTCGTTTACTCTTCGCTTTTTAGGTACTTGTTTGGCTAAATCAATAATATTAGCGTCTACCTCCTCCACCTTATCACTAGAGACTCTTTTAGTCCTCATAGGTTTTTTATTAGTTGCCTCAACTTCTTTAAACCCATTATCGCCAATCTCAAATAGCGCCTTTTGAGGTCGTGATTTTAATTTTTCTTCATTATTTTTATTAATTTCATTTTTAGCAGTTTTAACTGCCATATCTTTTTCGTTCATAAAATAAACTCTCCTTTTTTAAAAATTTAATATACTAACGCCCTTTCAGGCTTTTTTCGTTTATGCAAGATTTAAAAACAATCAAAACTTATAAATAAGCATTTAATGTTTATTGATTTATTTTTTAGATGTTACATCAATTTTTATCCATAGTTAAGAAAAGCACAACATAAATATTCCGCTAAATACTCAAATACATATTTTAATAGCTCAAAACTTCACGCACTTTAAAAATGTTACAATAAATATTGCATATCTTTTAGACTAAGTTGTTCATCCAACTTTTTACTATACACAATCTCGGATGGTGACACATAATAGTTTATACCAAAAGCGTTACAATATGACACCATACTCAAAATATTATAGCACAATAGACTGCTAGGTAGTGTGACGAGTAATCCAACACCGATAGTGTAAATCCCCACAAGCGCATTCACAAAAAACGCACAAATAGAGAAGATAAAATTACTAGAGAAATTTTTGCCAAACTGCCTAAGATTTAGACAAAATCCTCTCTTTATCAGGCACTTTGCTTTCATATCTTGTATTATAGTTGCTGGCGCAAAATAACCAATTAATGCACGTTCAAAAGCAATAGCGACTACACATACAAATATCACTAAAAATAATGCTAAGTATGTCACAAAGCCACCTATGAGTATCATATTAATAATTGCATACAATACGAATAACACAACAAGCGAATATGGGAAAGTGATAGCTAGTCTGAGTAACGCGACCTTAAAAGATGCACGCAAACATCCCATAAAGCTCGCAATATAATTTAGCTTTGTATTGCAACTCATTGCCCCGTACAGTATATCACACTCCGCCACATTTGACAAATCAAATAAAAATGGTAGCACCGCAAATAATAATACAAACATTAGTATAATATTTACAATGTATGCGCTCATCACCACAGAATTAAGTGTGCTAGCGATACTGGTAGCAGTCTGCGTTAGCATAGTCCCGTCAAAGGTAAATAGCGCCTCAAAAAGAGTATACAATCTACCCATTAAATCCGCGCTTTGAAGCTCGGTAAAAATCGGTGACACTAAAATGTAACACAAAAAAATTATTGCAAAAAAACTAACTAATTTATATAGTCCACTCTTCCAAGTCAATGAAAAATTTGAAGAAAGTATCTTAAATGTATTTCTTAACCCCATAACAATCTCTTTCTTATTAAATTAACAATATAACTCCCACCATTAAAAAACCGCTTAATTGTTATTAGTAGTATAACTTATTTATTTAGTAATTGCAATAGTTTTTATTAAAAATATAAAGATTTTCAAATAGTTCGCTATAAAAAAGCATAAATAAGATTGATTTATAACTCTTTCAAATTGTTTTTTTTAAAAAAATTTAAATATTTTAATTGCCTTTTTCAATATAATGTTATATAATCTTGTCAGAAGAATTAATCTTCATTAATTTGAATTTTTAGGAGGTCGTATGACAAAATCAAAAAGTTGGAAATTTGCTATCGTTATCGCTATAGTTTTGGTAGTTGCGATAGTAGGTGTTATGTTCATTGCAAAAAACAATGACAAAAATGCGAAAGCAGTTATGGAATGTAGTGTAAACCCTAACGTGCAATTTGTTTTAAATTCTAGCAACAAAGTTGTAGGTGTAAATGTTTTAAATGAAGACGGCGAAAAGATTGTTGCTAATGTAAATTTTGAGGGTAAATCAGCTGAAGAGGCAGCAAAACTTTTTGTGGAGCTTAGCACCGAAGCAGGACACATCAATGTAGATACTACTGGTACTACCGTGAGTGTAAATATTTACGCTGAAAACACAGAAGATTACAAAGCATTAAAAGAAAAAGTTACTAACAAAGTCAACGAATACTTTAGTGAAAATGGTATCATCGCTGGTGCAATCACTAATATAAGTAGTGATTTAAAAGTAGCACTTAACAATTTAAATGTTTCATCAAAAGAATATGCAAATAAGACTACCGATGAAATTTTGAGTCTTATCAATACTACCACCGATGAATTGAAAGATACTGCCGTGACTCTTAGAACGGAGCTAATGAAAGCTATTGAGTTGGTGAAAAGTGGTGTTTCCAAGACTATTACAGACTTCAACGAATTAATCACATCTTTACAAGACAAACTTGATAAAATAGAGGTTGATTCACTCAAAACTAATATTCAAAAGCAATTAGACAACGCAAAAGATGGGCTAAACAAAGCAAATGCAGAGTTACAGAAAAAGATTGACGCTGAAGTAGAAAAAATCAGAGAAAAGAGCAAAGAAATCTTAGAAAAAGCTAAGACCACTATGAAAGAAGCTCAAGAAGCTGGCAAAGAAATCTTAAAGAATCATAAAGATGCCTTCAATAAAGATAAAGAGCTTATCGAATCACAAATCAAGGACTGGCAAGATTCTTTAAAAAATAAACAATCAGAAATATAAAATTTTCAAACACTACATACGAAAAGTATCCTAGGTACTCACCTAAGATACTTTTTTTTAAGCACAAAAACCAAAATAAAAAACGACTTACTCTATTTACAAAAAACTTGTTCGCCACACACAAGCAAACTAATAATAGCAAAAATATTTATTTTTTATTTACCCCCCAACCTTTGACATAGAACCTTTTTTATTAAACTATCTACCCACCCCAACATTTATTATACAATCATAAATAATTACATAATGTAATTAAGCACAAATTTGACTCTCATTTTGACTCTCATTTTTATTGCAATTTTCATAGAAAAAGATATAGCGCACATTATATACGCTATATCTAGTAACCATTAAAGTCTTAATTATACAATATATGGTGGAGAAGGGTGGATTCGAACCACCGAAGGTAGTACCGACAGATTTACAGTCTGTTCCAGTTGGCCGCTTTGGTACTTCTCCATAATGGAGCTGGTGAAAGGAGTTGAACCTTCAACCTGCTGATTACAAGTCAGCTGCTCTGCCATTGAGCCACACCAGCATATTTAAACCCCTTTAAAGAAAGGATTGGTGGCTCGAGGCGGAATCGAACCACCGACACGGAGATTTTCAGTCTCCTGCTCTACCGACTGAGCTATCGAGCCATAAAAGAACTTTATAAAAATTCTTCTAGCATAATTATTGGCGACCCAGAAGGGGCTCGAACCCTCGACCTCCAGCGTGACAGGCTGGCGCTCTAACCAACTGAGCTACTAGGCCAAAATAATGGTGGACCTTCAGGGACTCGAACCCCGGACAAACTGGTTATGAGCCAGTTGCTCTAACCAACTGAGCTAAAGGTCCTTAAAGAGAACACCTCTTTATTGGTCGGGGTGAAGAGACTCGAACTCCCAACCCTATGGTCCCAAACCATATGCGCTACCACTTGCGCTACACCCCGATATCAAAGTAGCATATAAAATACACTAATTACTTTGACTCTTATATAATAATATAAAAAACATAAAATGTCAACTACTTTTACAAAGTTTTTAAAATTTTTTTTATTTTTTAAAAACCCTCAATTTTGCCCGTAAAACCGCGACTTTTTAGCATATAATTATTCATTTTGCAATGCTTTTATAAATTGTCTTAGTACTATTTTGATATGCTCATAAGTCAACCCGCCTTGCACATATAGTATGTACGGTGGACGCACTGGAGCATCACAACTAAGCTCAATAGTCGCACCCGAGATAAAGGTACCCGCCGACATAATGACCTCATTAGGATATCCTGGCATTTGGCAAGGTTCTGGGGTGACAAAACTATCTACAGGTGAATAAGACTGCAAAATTTGACACAACTTTATCAATTTTTCACGAGAACCTAATTCTATACTCGCTACAATATCTCTAGGTGTATATGTGCAGTCTGGAAAAGCTTTGTATCCCAATTTACTAAAAGTCTTAGCCATTAGCAAGCACCCCATTTGCGCCTGCTTTGTAGTGTGAGGAGCCATAAACAAGCCGTGATAAAAATCTCTATATCCATAAGCATACGAACCGACCTCAAGCCCAAGTGAAGGAGAAAATAGTCTCCTACCGACTGCCTCAATAATCTTGTGTTTACCGACAATATATCCGCCATTTTGAGCGATACCGCCACCGCAATTTTTTTGGAGTGCACCGACTTGTACGTCTACGCCGACTTGTACGGGCTCAAGCATTTCAGAAAACTCACCATAGCAATTATCTATCATTATAACGACCTCTTTGTCATACTCACGCACCAAATCGCAAACTTTCTTTATCTCCGCTATTGACAAAGCATCACGCCACGCATAGCCACGAGACCTTTGCAAATAAATCAAATCGTATTTACCATTTTTCAAAGCGTTTTCAATAGCGACATAATCTATTTTATTATCATTTAAGTCGATTTGTTCATAGATAATGCCGTAATCTTTAAGGCTTCCTATATCCTCACCCTCAACGCCGTTTATGACCTCTAAAAGCGTATCATAAGGTTTACCTGTGATAGATAACATTTTTTGACCTGCGTGCCTTAAAAGCGCAAACAAAGTAAGCGATAAAGCGTGAGAGCCACAAGCAATATATGGTGTAATTATACCGTCTTCAGCACCGAAAATCTCCGCCACCACCTTATACAGCGTATCTCTACCGGCATCACCATAACCATAACCATTTGTTGGTGCAAAATGTCTCTCACTGATTCTATATTTTCTAAAAGCATTCAAGACTTTTTCTTGATTGTACTCTGCTATTTTATCTAATTCTTTATATAAATCTTTTAGTTCTTCTTCTGATTTTTCAATTATATTTTCCATATTAATTTCCTTTCATCTTATTTGCAACATACTCAATAATCTCATCCTTTTTTGATGCGTCAAACCAAACAGCCTCGCTTTTAGCACGAAACCAAGTAAGTTGCCTTTTTACATAATGTCTTGAGTTTAATTTGATTTTTTCCTTTACATTTTCCAAAGTGTCGCGCCCCAAAAAATACTCACGCCACTCCTTATAACCAATCGCTTGCATCGCTTGGCACTCCCAAGGGTAGATATCTTTTAGTCTAGCCACTTCATCACAAAGCCCTAAATCTATCATTTTATCAACACGCTTGTTTACGCGGTTGTAAAGCGCTTCCCTATCCATTTTTAGCACTATATAAATATAATCATATTCATTTTTGACTTTATCATCACTATTACCGCCACCGACCTCAGCCGTCTCTAACGCTCGCACCACTCTTTTAGTATTGTTGGGATGTATTTTATTAGCCTTGTCGGGTGCTTTTTGCTTTAAAATCTCGTAAAGTGCCTCCTTTCCAATACTTGCCAACATATCATTATACTTTTGTCTTACTGTCTCGTCGTATCCGCCAAACTGAAAAGGGTGTAATATAGCGTCAATATATAACCCTGTCCCACCGACTAATATCGGCGTTTTGCCACGCTTTAAAATATCATCAATGATTGGTTTCGCCATATTTTTATAATCGCTCACGCTAAACGGCGCGTCTTTGCTCGTAACATCAATCATATAATGAGGAATGCCTTTCATTTCGTCTTGCGTGATTTTTGCAGTCCCTATGTCAAACCCTTTGTATATTTGCATAGAGTCAGCACTCACAATCTCACCGTTTATCTTCTCAGCTAGCTCTACCGCAAGGTCAGATTTTCCGACCGCAGTCGGTCCCGCTATCACTACTAACATACTATCCTTTTAAACCACTTTTCTAGTTCTGTCTTGGTGACTTTCACGACAAAAGGTCTGCCGTGTGGGCATTGCAAAGGACTATCGCTACTATTTACCATTTTTATCAACAACGCAATCTCATCATCACCTATTTTATCACCCGCTTTGATAGCGCTCCTACACGCTTTGGTCGCTATTTTGTCTTTAATCAATTCATTTTGATTTGTAAGATAATTCAATTCACTAAATATATCTCTAAAAAAGATATTTAGATCTAAATCACTCAAAATCTCTGGAACAGCGGATATCTTATAAGCATTATTTCCAAACACATCAATTTCAAACCCCATAGATGACAATTCACTCTTGTATTTTTCTAAAAATTCACTTTCAGCATAACTTGTATTTAACGTAAACGGAATCAGTAGCGGTTGCGAATGTACGTCACCCGACTTTACCTCCGCCACAAACTTATCATAAAGCACCCTCTCATGAGCGGCGTGTTGGTCAATAAAATACAATTGCTCGCCCGACTCAACTATTATATACGTAGTAAATGCGACACCAACTATTTTAAAAGGTTCATCCTCCTCTAAAAATGTACTTTGACTAAGTGTTTTATGGATTTTATCCGCCTCCATTTTCATAACCTCACTCATTACGCTTGATGGTGAGTTAAAGACAATTTTTGATACAGGCTTTATATCTTCTACCTTTTTAACCTCGTTATATCCCTCAAAGATTTGAACTGTTGTATCATTTAAATGACTTTCAGGTTGCTCCTCTACCGTTACACTTATCGGCTTTTCACTTGGTTTATCGCACTCAAACAAATTTGGATTGAAACTATTTGCATTTATAACGACCTTTTCGTCCTTATCAATAGTCGGTGTAGCACCCAATCTTTCAACGTTTTCTTTTTCTTCTTGTTCTTTCTCGTGCTTTGCCAAAGCAAGCGCCACGCCCTTATACGTCAAATTTAACACATCGACATCACGCACAAACTTTGCCTCGGTCTTTTGCGGAGACACGTTTATATCAACATCACGAGGATCAATTTCTATATTTAATATGTAAGATGGATATTTATTTTTCATAACATAATTACTATAAGCGTTAAAGCAAGCAGTACTTATACTTTTAGACTCCACCCAGCGACCATTTACAAAAGTATTTTGCCAACTATTACTATTTTTTGTACCTAAGGGTGTACATATATACCCGCTCAAATGAATGCCGTTCTCTTTAATATCCATACTAAACATTTCCTGCAAAAACTCAGCACCATAAACCGAATATATAGCATCGAACAAAGTACCGCTAGATGATTGATAAAACAATTCACCGTCTACTAAATATGTAAAACTTATTTGTGGATGTCCTAGTATAAATCTAGAAACGACCTTATTTATATCACTCTGTTCAAACCTAGTAGCTTTCAAAAACTTTAACCTCGCAGGTGTATTGTAAAATAAATTAGTAACCGTCACAGAAGTACCATCGGTGCTCGCACATTCCGTAACATCTCCAAACACCCCACCCTCTACAGACAAAGAAACACCTGTATCAGTATCGCGCGTTTTGGTCACAATATTTGCCTTACTAACAGCACCAATACTAGCGAGCGCTTCGCCTCTAAAGCCAAGCGTAGAAATATGAAAAATATCATCAATATTACTAATTTTGCTAGTCGCATGAGACAAAAACGCTTTTTTCACATCATCTTTTTCCATACCTGAGCCATTATCTATTACACGAATTTTAGTTATTCCACCGCCCTCAACCTCTATGGTAATCTTATCGGCGCCAGCGTCGATACTATTTTCCACTAGTTCCTTTACGACGGCAGAAGGGTTTGTCACCACTTCGCCCGCGGAAATATGATTATACACTGAACTATCTAGCAAATTTATTTTACCCATAAATACCTCCTATTTTTTATTTATAATTTCTAACAAATTATTCAAAACTTCCATTGCCATAAATGGTGTAAGATTATTTATATCAATATCCTTTAAAATCTGCTTTATTTGATTATCCTCTTTGCTCCCATTCTCAAACTCTTGAGGTAAAGCGTTCTCACAAACATTTTTGAGATTTGTCCTTTCATTTACTTGCAAAAGCGACAAGATTTCTTTCGCCCTTTGAATAACAATATTAGGTAAACCAGCAAGTTGTGCGACCTCTATACCAAAACTACGATTTGCACCACCACGCACAATTTTTCTCAAAAATATGATGTTATTATTAAATTCTTTTACACTAATACGGTAATTTTTCACACCCTCTAGCATATTTTCTAGATCTGTGAGTTCGTGATAATGCGTCGCAAAAAGAGTCTTGCACTTGAGGTTTTTAGATATATACTCCATTATTGACCACGCTATACTAAGACCATCATAAGTCGCAGTCCCTCTACCCACCTCATCTAGTATGACTAGACTCTTGTCTGTAGCATTATTTAAAATGTTGCTCACCTCACTCATTTCCACCATAAAAGTACTTTGACCAAAAGCAAGGTCATCACTAGCACCTACTCGGGTGAATATCCTATCAAAAATAGGTACCTTAGCAGATTTCGCAGGGACAAAACACCCTATATGCGCCATTAGAGCTATAATAGCCGTCTGCCTCATATACGTGCTTTTACCCGCCATATTAGGACCTGTGATTATCATAATACGATTGTCCCTATCATCCAAAAATATATCGTTTGGCACAAAATTATCCGAACGGTTTAAAGACTCGACCACTGGGTGCCTACCCTCTTTTATATCCAATTCGGTTAGACTATCATTGATTTCGGGTTTTGAATAATTGTATTTTGTTGACACACTAGCAAAACTAACGAGCACATCCAAAAGAGCGACTTGCTCTGCCGTCTTTAGAAACACTTTAAAGTTTTCCCTCAAGATCTTCTTTATGTTTTCATAAAGTGTTTTTTCTAGTTCGTTAGCCAAATCTTCCGCATCTACAAGCCTATTTTCTAGTTCTCTTAGTTCTTCCGTCACATATCTATCTTTGCCTGAAACGGTTTGCTTTCTCACATATCTAAACGGCACTTTTGATGCGTATTCCTTACCTATTTCTATATAATATCCGTATACGTTATTAAAACTGATTTTTAAATCTAGTCCCGTTTTTTGTTTTTCTACGACCTCAAGGTTTTGAATGTAACTCAAGCTATTATTACGCATATTGCGATATTCATCTAGTTGTGAATTGTATCCGTTCTTTATAATGAGCGGTGGCACACGCTTAGCTTTTTCTCGCTTTGTTAGGTTTGTGTCATCCAAATCATCAATAGTCTTTTTCTCATCTAATGAGTCTTCTAGTATCTTTATCAAAGCGTTAAAATCGGCAATATTATTATTTATATCTACTAAAAGAGGTGATTTAAACTTTGTGAGTATAAGTTTTAAATCCATAATCTTAGATAATGCCTTTTTTAGTCTCACGCAATCAATAGGTAAAATCGTATTATAAGATAGCTTGCTACTCACTCTCTCAATATCAATGATATCCTTAAGAGTCTCCTTTAAGGCTTCTTTTTGGATAATGTTTTTTATCAGTTCCTCTACCGCATCTAGACGCAAATTGATTTCTTTAGCACTCCTTAATGGTTGCTCTATAAGCGTCCTTAAATACCTCGCTCCCATTTTTGTCTTGGTGTCATCCAAAACATCCAAAAGAGAGCCCTTTTTCTTGTTGTCACGCATAGTGGTGACGAGTTCTAGATTTCGCCTAGCGTTTGCGTCTAAGTACATAAACGCATCATCTCTCAAAAGCGTAATAGGTTTTATATGTGTCAAGTCACGCTTTTGAGTATTTTTAATGTACTCAAGCAAGGCACCGCACGCACCTATGACGCATTTTTTCTCATAAATATCCGTACTTTTTATATCTTTTATATTGTATTGTTTCAAAATCATATTTATGGCAGTCTCATTTTGAAAAGCCCAATCAAAATATTTGAAAAATTTTGGCAAACTACCCAAAACTACGCCACCTAAACTACCGGATATATCAACGGTGTATTGATTGCATATCACCTCAGCGGGTTGTATCCTAAGCAGTTCATCATTGAGCTCAGTTAAGTACTCCCCAACAAACTCCTTCGCATAAAAGGCACCCGTACTAATATCTAGATACGCTAGTCCGCACTCACCCTTTTCACAATCAATACACGCTATGTAATTATTTTTATTAGCGTCTAAAATCTCTGTCTCAATGACCGTACCTGGCGTAACCACTCGTACGACATCACGCTTTACCATTGCTCCCTTTTGTGGTGCGCTCAACTGTTCACAAATCGCTACCTTGTACCCCTTAGCCACCAAATCTGACAAATAACTATCTATAGCGTGCGCCGGAACGCCACACATCGGAGCCCTCTCACTAAGACCGCAATCTCTACCCGTCAGCACAAGATTTAACTCCTTTGATACAATCTTTGCATCATCAAAAAACATCTCGTAAAAATCGCCAAGTCTATACATAATGATACAGTCTTGATACTCCTCCTTTAGAGACATATAGTGTTGCATCATCGGCGAAAGGTCACTCTTTATCATAACTTCCCCCTTTTAAAAAAGTTATAATGATTATACTAAATTTTTTGATAAATTTCAACATTTAAGCAAACAAAATCTTTTAAAGCCATTAAAAATCTTTGTTTTTCTTTTTTAAAAAGAAACACCTTTACCAAAAAAACATTACCAAAAAGCACAAAAAAGATAAAATTTTGTCGCATAAAAAATATAGATTTGTTTAAAATAAAAATATGCAAGTGCGACAAAATGAGAAAAAAGTTAATAATAAAAAAATATTAAAAATAATAGTTTTGACTTTTGTTTTGTCAGTATGTACTATAGCGTTTTACTTGATTTTGTTATCTAGTTCGTTACAATTAGATGATGAAAAACTGCAATCTTTGACTACCCCCGTAAGTATATTTGACTCAAATAACGCGGAAATGAATTTTGCTAGTTATCCGTATGCTACGGTAAAAGATTTGAATGAAGACACCAAAAACGCATTTATTAGCATTGAGGACTCAAAGTTTTATAGTCACAATGGTATAAATATAGGAAGAATGGCGAAAGCAATGCTAAACAATATAAAAAGCGGTAACATAATAGAAGGAGCCTCTACAATCAGTCAACAACTCATCAAAAACACACATTTAAGCAATGAAAAAACATACTCACGAAAGATAAAAGAGGTGCTTTTGGCATTGAAACTAGAACAAAACTACTCAAAAGATGAAATACTAGAGATGTATTTAAACGCTATATATTTTGGTAGCGGTTGCTATGGTATAGAAAGTGCATCGCAATTTTATTATGGAAAGAGCGCAAAAGACTTGACATTAAATGAGTCAGCAGTGTTAGCGGGTGTGATAAAATCACCGACTTATCTCTCCCCTATAAGTCACGAAAGCGCTTGTCTAAATAGAAAAAATCTAGTACTAGCGCAAATGTACAAATTAGGTAAAATAACCGAAGAAAAATATCAAAGCGCTAAAAAAATAGGTCTAGATTTGAAAATATCAAGGGCAAACTCATCAAACACGGAATATTTGACCGCATCACTTACTGAAGCTAGTGAAATCTTAAATATATCTAAAAGTGCGCTTGCCTTAGGTGGATACAAAATATATACGTATTTAGATAAAAACACGCAAAATATTCTATCCGCCAATGTAAAAACTAGTCACGCTATGTATAACGGCATAGTGATAGACAATGAAACGGGCGGTATAGTTGGGTTTTGTTCGAGTCTAGAGTATGGTGGCGCTAGCGTAAAGAGGACGCCTGCATCTTGCTTGAAGCCTATTCTTGTATATGCGCCAATGATAGAAAGTGGTGATTTGTATTTTGATAGTGTACTTGATGATAGACCAAAAGATTTTGGTGGCTATGCCCCTCACAATATAAATGATAAGTATTATGATAAAATCACCGCCTCCAAAGCACTTGCGCTATCTTTAAACGTGCCTGCAGTAGACCTTTTAGCGCAAAACGGCATCGAAAAATCAAAAGCATTTGCTAGTAAACTCGGCATACAATTTGATAAAAGTGATAACGGACTAGCGCTAGCACTCGGCGCTATGACAAACGGCGTTAGTATAACCGATCTATGTAATGCGTATAGTCCTTTTGCTAAGGGTGGCAAATTTACAAAGTCAACTTTTATACGAAAAATAACCGACCAAAAAGGCAATGTGATTTACACTCACCACCCTAAACAAACTAGCGTTATGAAAGACTCCACCGCATACTTAGTCGGCGAAATGATGCGAAAAGCGGTCACCGAAGGTACTTGCAAGGCGTTAAATGCTTTAGATTTTGAAGTGCGTGCAAAGAGCGGTACCAACGGCACCAATGATAAATCACTAAATACCGATATGTTATGTGTCGCACAGACCACAAGTCATACTAGTTGCGTTTGGTACTATGCAATGAGCCACGACAAAGAAAACCTACTAAATACTAGTCTAAGAAACGAAATATCCCCTACTATAAAACTAAAGTCTATACTAAATGCACTATATAAAGAGAGCACTCCTGCGCCATTTAAAAAGCCAAACTCAGTCATTGAGACCAAAATAGATAGATTGTCTTTTGAAAAAGGTGATATCTTGCTAGCAAGCAATAACACACCTAACCGTTACACCTTAAACACATTATTTGATATAGCACACAAACCAACAAAAATAAGTAGTAATTTTACAAATATAGAGCAAAGCGTCCTAAGTGCTACAAAAATGGAGCAAAGCGTAAAATTAAGTTTTACGACCGCACTTCATCAGTCTTATAAACTGATAAAAAAAGAATATGTAAATAATAGATTGATCACACAATCTATCATACTTGAAAAAAGCGAAAGCGCGGAATATATAGAATACTTGGACACCGATATAAAGCCAAACGCAAAATATGAATACTACTTAGAAATCACACAAAAAAGCGGTTTGAAAGAGCATAGCAATAAAGCAACCATATTTTTTAGGTCAAGCGCAAGCACTGATACCTCACGCTGGTATTTTTAAGAAAAAAATTAGGTCTACATTATAAACCTAATTTTTTATTTTTTTAGATATTGACACTATTTTTAAAAAAATATTTAAGTAATTATTGTTGCGATGGATGTTTTTTAAAAAACGGGTTTTCATCTATCAATTTTTCAATCTTGTGATTAGCACCGACAAATGTATCAATGTCATCAAAAATGTAGTCCCAACTAGTCCACTTGTCATTTAGTCCTAAAAAGTCCGCAATCTCTTGTGACTTGCTAGGAATGATAGGATAAAGCAATGTGTTCGCAATCCTAATCAAATACGCTAAGTCAATAAGAGGTGAACTGTCCTTTGCCTCTATAAGATTTTTATTAGTTTCATAATATTTATTTATACTACGCAAAAAGTTATCTAGTATGTTATAAATGATATGAAATTTATAAGTATACATTCTATCTTCATAATTTAAAATGGCATCTTCCGCTAATACTTTTGCCTTTTCACTCGCTGTGCCTAAAGGTATAAGCGAATCAAAATAATCTACACACGCATAGCTAAACTTTCTCAAGATACGATTATAAATATTTATCAGTAAATTGCCCTCTTTGACCGCAGGATCATCATCCTCAGGTCTTGCGTTAGGATTTAACGCTTTTGGTGAAAAGTTTGAGTTTGTATCTCCAAGATTTTTAGCTAAATAGTGCATACGCATTTGTTCTAAAGTGTAATGCTCTAAAAGTTCTCTACCAAGTGGCGCCCTCACCGCACCACTACTACTCGCCTTTACCCCCAAAAGCAATGAATGTTTATTTACTATGAGGTTTGTCATCTTTAGGTCGCCGTCTCTATATTCTATGCTAGGGTTTGCTCCTCTTGTGGATAAAAATATCGCTTCTTGTGGTGGTCCATAAAAATACATATTGTCTTCCGCTAAAAATTGATAAACCTCAGCGTCTTTACTGCACCACCAATCACGCCAATCATTCGCCTTGTTTGGATGACTTTTTAGGTATGTTCTAAGGAATGATATAGGTGCCCAAAGGCTTTCTGGCCACACATAAAAAGTCCTACCCTCTAGTCCATCTTTACTAGGTAGAGGTACGCCCCACTCACCGTTATCACTTATTCTAAAAGGTACCAAAGTCTTACCGTTGCGGTAGCGGATTTCGTTTTGACTGAGGAGTTTGCACGCCAACTCTCTATCTTCTAGTCTGTCAAATTGTATGGTAAAACTAGGTTTGTTTTCAGCGTCATCTATCACTTTAAAAGGTGGCAAAATGCCCTTTATCTTGTCCCACTTTTCTATCTGGTCTTTTTTTATTATATACGTCTCAGGTAGTTTTAAAAACTCTCTAATCTCCTTAGAAACAAACTTGCGGTGTCTTCTGTCTTTTTCTTGCGACTGCAAAATCTCTAAAATGTCATCCTTATACTCCAACATATCAAGATACCAATTATCTATGCTCTTAAGCACTGGCGTAGTGTTGGAAAGAGTACTGATAGGATTTTTTAATTCTTTTGGCAAATATTGATGTCCTAGTTCGCACTCATCAGAGTACGCTTTTGTAGACTTGCACCCCTCAATAGGGCACTCGCCGATGACCTGTCTACCATTGATAAAGCACCCTTTTTCTTCGTCAAAAAACTGCTCGGTACTCATTTTCTTGAGGTTGCCCGACTCGTACATTTTCTCAAAAAACTCCGCACTAACCGCTCTATGCTCCTCCACCGCCTCACCAAAAGCGGAAGCGTAAAAATAATCTAGTCCGAGTTCTGCTAATTTTAAAGATTGTTCTTGTTTGTTATGAAAATCTTTTACCAAATCAACGATTGTCCCCGTGTACCCTTCATTTTCTACTTTTTTTCTATAGGTCTCGTGCAAAGGTGAACCATAACAATCAGTACCCGAGCCAAATATAACATTATCTTTACCTATCCTACACTTTAAAAATCTAGCAAATATATCCGCTTGAAGCGCCATACCAAACACAAAACCAAAATGTAGGTCTTTATTTCCATACGGCATACCGCAAGTGACTATTGCCCTTTTAGGAAAGATAGGTCTTTCTTTTTTATTCATTTACAACACCTCTTTATTAAATGATAGCATTCACAAAAGTTTCCGCATCAAACTCTTCCAAATCATCAATTTTTTCGCCAACACCGACAAAATATATAGGTAATTCGTTTTCCTCCGCTATCGCTAGCACCACGCCACCTTTAGCCGAACCATCTAGTTTTGTGAGGACTATACCATCTATGCCGATAGCCTCTTTAAAAGCTTCGACCTGAACAGTAGCATTTTGTCCAGTGGTCGCATCTAGCACCAAAAGATTGAGCGTCAAAGCATCACCCCACTCACGCTCTTTGATACGATTTATCTTCTTTAACTCTTCCATTAGATTTGTCTTGTTGTGTAGTCTACCTGCGGTATCGATGATAAGCACGTCTACACCTTTTGCTTTTGCGTGCGCTATGCCATCAAACACGACCGCACTAGGATCACTACCCTCGCCTTGAGATATGACACGCACATTATTTCGCTTGCCCCACTCAATTAATTGCTCGGTCGCAGCCGCTCTAAAAGTGTCTCCCGCCACCAAAACGACGTTTTTACCTAATGATTGAAAATATTTAGCCATTTTGCCGATAGTGGTAGTCTTGCCCACACCATTCACACCTACAACGGTAATAACGAGCGGATACTCAAACTCTTGCTTTTCAGTATCTAAAATCTCTAGCATCACTTTGCGTAAAACCTCTCTCGCCTCATCTGCAGTCTTTATATGTGCTTTTTTGATACGGTCTTTCATCTCGTCCAAAATATGCTCCGTAGCAGTGACACCTATATCAGATGTATACAAAATCTCCTCTAATTCATCGTAAAACTCATCATCTAATTCTCTTTTAAATAAATCGTCAAATTTAGTCTTGAAGGCGTCTTTTGTCTTTTTAAGACCGCCAAACAATTTTGAAAATAATCCCATAAATTAACCTTCTGTTGAATTTTTTATAGCGTCTGCTAGTTTTACAGACACAATCTTTGACACACCTTTTTCTTCCATTGTCACACCATAAAGGCTATCGGCTAGCTCCATAGTAGGTTTACGGTGAGTAATCACGATAAACTGTGTCTCATTAGAAAACTTCTTTAAATAGTTCGCAAAACGAGTAATATTAGCGTCATCAAGTGCCGCCTCTATCTCATCTAAAAGGCAAAATGGCATAGGACGGAGTTTTAGTATCGCAAACAAAATCGCAATAGCGGTAAGTGTCTTTTCTCCACCGCTCATTAGTGTCATTGCTTGCAGTTTTTTACCAGGTGGCTCCGCTACAATATCTACACCTGCATTTAGCGGATCGTCACTCTCTAATAGCTCTAATCTTGCCGAACCACCACCGAAAAGTTGCGAGAAAATCTTAGTAAAGTTTTGATTTATGATATTAAACTTTTCATTAAATATAGTAGTCATTTCATTACTTAATTCGCTAATGATTTGTTTAAACTCCTCTTCCGCTTTTATAAGGTCGTTTGCTTGTTCGCTCATCTCCTCATATCTACCGCTAACGAGTTTGTACTCTTCAATAGCATTGACATTTATACTACCTAATTTATTTATTTCTCTCTTGATTTCGGCGACTATCTTGTATCCATTAGACACATCATAGTCCGCTTGTTTCAAAGGTAGACACGTCTCATAAGTGAGACTATATTCCTCATAAATTCTATCTTGCATTGACTGTAAATCACTATCCACTCTTTGCAAATTCATTTCTTGAGTCATACGCTTTTTATTCAAAACGTTTATATTATCAGTCAAACCGCTTCTCTTAGTGTCTAGTGTCTTCATATCCTCTTGGATATCCACTTTGCCTTGTTCTAGTTTTGCCACCTTAAAGCGGACTTCCTCTAACTGCTTCTCGTACTTTTCTTGCTTTTCTGCATTCGCACCACCCTCGCTAGTAGCAAACATATCTTTTATCGCTTTTTTGTTTGTCTCTATCGCTTTTTGCTCAAATGTAATCTTGTCGCTTAGCTCTTTATTTTCCGCTTCGAGTCTCTCGTTGTCGTTCTCCAAAGCACGAATATCACTCTCAAGTGACACAATCTTTATCCGTAAATCAGTAGTAGATTTATTATAATTTTCCTTTTGCTCCTTAAGACTATCAAAGACTTCTTGTCTAGCCTTGTTGGTCTCACCGGCACTGATACGCGCGTTGGTGAGAGTGGTCTCTAATTCATCAGCTGATTTTAGCTCGTCCTCAATGTATTTTATCCTAATAATAGACTTTTCAATCTCATTTTGTATACTAATAATCTCCTCATTTAGTCTATTATTAAAATCTTCAAATCTAGCACGCTTTTCAAATACGCCCGCAAAATCTACCTTTATACTATTTAACTCTTTAGATTTTGCTTCATATTCGGTCGCAAGATTGTTCCTTTCATAATTTAATTTGTCAAGGTTTAACTGCAACTCGCCAATCTTCTTATTTAATGCGACTATCTCTTCTGTGAGTCTTTCTATCTCTCGGTCTCGTGAAAGTAGGTTTGTTGCTTCACTCTTTTTGCTACCGCCAGTGAGTGAACCCGCAGGATTTATGACATCACCCTCTAGTGTCACCACCTTAAAAGCATAATTGCACTTTTTACTCAAATCTACCGCACAGTCCAAATCTTCAGCGATAACAGTAGCGCCCAAAAGCCCCTCAAACACTCTACTCAAACTAGTGTCAAACTCAATGAGTGTATTTGCCACACCCAAAATGCCATTTGACTTTATAGCACTCATATATTTAGAGTCAATATTTCTAGGTTTTATACTATTTAGCGGTAAAAAAGTCGCTCTACCGTACTTTTTCTCTTTTAGATAGTTTATGAGCACTTTTGCATCGTCTTCATTTTTAGTGATGATGTTTTGTAGAGCACTCCCTAACGCCACCTCCATAGCTGTCTCGAGTCTAGCTGGCACTTTTATACACTGAGCCACTACACCAACAATATTTCCACTAAGCACGCTATTAGCATTTGCGTCTTGCAAAAGTCTCTTTACACTGCCCGCATACCCTTCAAAATCTGCTTGCAAGTCACTAATCATATTTTTTCTATTAGTGGATACTTGGAGTCTGGTCTTACTCTCCCCCAAGTCTCTTTCCGCTAGTCGTATCTTAAAGTCCAAATCTGCTAGTGTGTTTTTTGCGTTAGCGGTAAACTCCTCTAGCGCGGACTTTTTCTCGTCCACATCGCTATTTTCTCTATTTATGATATTGATTTGTTCTTCATTGGTTACAATCTTTTCTTTTAGAGCGTTTATTTTGCCTTGATTTTCATCATTAAGACGCAATAATACCTCTTTTTCGGTAGATAGTTTTGAAGTGTTTGCCTTGATATCGGTCAACCTTTCTAGCGCATTAATCACTTGATTGTTTGCTTCTTCGTTTGCGTCTTCGCTTTGCGTCAACTCACCAACAATCTTTAAATATTTATTGGTCAATTCTTTTTCTTGATTTTCCATTTGTGCTAGTTCTACTTTCAGCTCAGCTATCTTGTCGCTATTATCTTTAGCGACTTTTTCATTAAAACTTATCTCCTCACTAAAAGCATTAGCTTGACTCTCACTTCTATTTACTTGTTCGTTTAAAAAGTTTATCCTTTCTTTTAAAAGTGTATTATCACTAGAAAACTTTTGTATCTTAAGTGATACATTCAAAATTTGCTCATTTAATGATTTTATATCATCATCAAACTTTCTTAGTGCATCCATATTGTCATTGTATTTTTTAATAACGCTATTTAACTCGCCTTCACGGAGTGCTAGCTCCTGATCTAGTCCAGCAATGACGTCTTTGATTTTTTGTCTTGATTCACTCGCACTGTCGTATTGATTGATATACAAATTGACTTCGTGATTTTTTAGTTCACTCTTAAAATCTAGATACTTTTTTGCGTTTTCACTTTGCGTTTTTAACGGTCCTACTTGTCTCTCTATTTCGGCAATAATATCGTTTAGACGAGTCAAATTTTCGTGTGTACGCTCTAGCTTTCTCTCAGCGTCTATTTTTCGCGCCTTAAACTTTGCTATCCCCGCCGCCTCTTCAAATATACCACGTCTATCTTCGGGTTTACTAGAAATAATCTGCTCCACCCTACCCTGTCCAATGATAGAATAGCCCTCTTTGCCAATACCGCTATCGTGGAGCAAATCGGTGATATCTTTTAGTCTAACATTGTTTTTATTGATAAGGTACTCGCTATTACCCGACCTATAGAGTTTACGAGTCAAAACGACTTCGTCATAGTCAATATTAAATATCTTAGTTGTGTTATCAAAAACTAGTGAAACCTCGCAGTAAGAAAGACTTTTTCTTTTTTGCGTGCCTTTAAAGATGACATCTTGCATAGAGGAACCACGCAATAGTTTTGAACTTTGCTCACCCAAAACCCAGCGAATAGCGTCCGCGACATTACTCTTTCCACAACCATTAGGTCCCACAATGGCGGTAATACCCGAATCAAACTTTATCTCCAATTTATCCGCAAAAGATTTAAATCCTGCGACATCAATTTCTTTAAAAATCACTTGCCTTCTTCTCCTTTCAAAATTTCAAGTGCTTTTTCAGCGGATTTTTGTTCCGCCTCTCGCTTACTACCACCCGTCGCTGAGCACACTAGTCTATCGTGCAAATATAGTCTACTCTCAAAAATAGGATTGTGACTCTCACCACCCACCTTTGTAGTATCGTAATGTATGTAATTTACGCCTTCTTTTTGTATTAACTCTTGCAACTCACTCTTTGCGTCGTGAATGCGTTTTGTGAGGTTTACAAATTTCATAACAAAATCTTTACACGGCTGTAACCCGCCATCCATATACATTGCACCAATGATAGCTTCACAAAGGTCACATTTTATAGCGGGTGTAATGTTTGCTTTTAGGTGTGCTCCAGCGTAAAGATTATCCACTATATCCAAATTGTCTATCGTCTCCGCAAGACTGACTTCACACACAATATCTGCCTTTTTCTTTGTCATTTGCCCTTCATCTTCGCCAAGCCCATACAAATAATCTGCTACAATAAACCCTAGTACGCTATCACCTAAAAACTCCAACTTTTCATTGTTATCCCCGCTAACAGAACTATGTGTAAATGCTCTACAAATAAGGTCTTTATCCTTAAAAGTGTAACCGATAGCTCTCTCTACTTTTTTAAAATCCATACTATTCGCCTTTTGTCATAGCGCTTCTAATTTTATCCACCAAACCCGCTTTATAGAAAGCAATCACTTGATTGATGCTTTGCTGTATGCTATACGCATTACTGCTACCGTGAGACTTTACGACCACATTATTAACGCCCAAAAGTGGCGCACCGCCGTAAGCGTGATAGTCCATAGTGTTTTTAATGTCTTTGAATGAGTCTTTTAATAGCAAACCACCCAGTTTTGATTTTGCATTTTTATTGACCGCTTGCTTAAACATTTTCATCATCATAGACGCGGTGCCTTCAATAGATTTTATGAGCACGTTGCCAGCAAAACCATCGGTCACAATGACATCGTATTTACCGCTAAGCGCATATCGCGCCTCAATATTACCAACAAAATTTATATCCATCTCCTTTAAAAGCGCAAAAGCTTTCTTAGTCATCTCGTTACCTTTTTCATCTTCATCGCCTACGCTAAGTAGTCCGATTCTAGGCGACTTTATCCCGTACACCTCACGCATATAGATATCACCCATTGTAGCAAATTGTGCCAAATTTTTCTCGTGACTATCCATATTTGCGCCACAATCAATTATAAGCACCCTACCTCTATCAATGGTCGGAAAGACAGGTGCTAGCGCAGGTCTTAGTACACCTTTTATCCTACCGAGCTTTAAAAAGGCGCCCGTTAGCACAGCACCCGTGCTACCCGCAGACACAAATCCTGCGTATTCAGGGTGTGCCTTGAGCTCATTTAGCGCAACGACTATACTAGAATCAGTCTTTGTCTTTATCGCCTCCACAGGGGCATCATTGCAAGTAATCACATCGCTCGCATTTAGTATAGTGACTCTATCGCCGTTATAACCCGCACTAGCAAGCTCCTCTCTTATGATATCTTCTTTACCGACCAAGATGAGCTCCAACTCCTCTTGCTCATTTAAAGCGTCTACACAACCTAATATAATCTCCTTAGGGGCTTTGTCTCCACCAAAAGCATCTACTACAACTTTCATACATATCTCCTTTAAAACAAATAAGCGTTGTATAATCTTCTTATTTGCAATTATCCATATTTTAAATAACAACATTATACCATAATCGGCATAATATTTCAACAAAAAAATCACATATTATCTTACTAACAAGCGTTTAATATAGTTTGCACTTTCAAACGATAAGTAGCGATAAAAAAACCGCTAGAAAACTAGCGATAATTATTTATTAGTTTTTAGCTTCTTCAACTACTTTTACTTGCTTGCCATTGTAAAAACCACAAGCACCACAAACTCTATGAGACTCTTTCATAGCGTGACAATGATCACACTCAACCAAGTTTGGCGCAGTAGCTCTACTATTTTGAAAACGTCTTTTATCACGTCTAGCTTTTGAAACTTTCTTTTTTGGCTCTATCATATAAACCTCCGTAAAATTTGAACCTGTAAATTAAATTCTTAAATACTATGATAGTATAGCGAAAAATCTTTTCGTTGTCAAGGTTTTTTTATGTGTTTTTGCAAAATTTAAGTATTTTAGACAATATGAAGTAGTTTTTTGATTTTCGGCATCATCTCAATAGTTTTATTATAACCCGCCTCAATCGTTTTTATCGTGCTTTCCTTTTTAAAGTCTAGCATATTTCGCCCTTTTAGGTCTGGTCTAATCACAATATCCGCTTTTTCACTCTTGTATTTGGATAGTTCTATTTGCGCTAAATGATATGAATTTATCAGCATCCCTAGCATTTTATCATTATTTGCCCGTATCACATTATAATCTATTACATCCACTGCAATCACGATATCGGCGCCCATTTTCTTTGCGAGTTCCACCGGCACATTTTCTTTTACACCGCCGTCAATTAGTCGTTTTTCCCCTTTTTCAACCGGTGCAAAGACTGCAGGAATAGACATACTCGCCCTGACCGCCTCCCATAGTTTACCCGTAGTCATATATTCGACCTCACCGCTAACCACATCCACTGCGACCGCTCCAAAAGGTATTTTTGTCGCCTCAATAGGTGTCTTACTCCCTAGCACCACCTTAAAATATCTATCCGCACGCTTACCCACGCACAAAGAATTTTTTGAGAGCGGGAACGGTCTAAAATCGGTGATTTTTGACCTACTAAATCGCAACGCCTTTTCCTCTAATAGTTTTATATCTAGAGTATACGCATACGCACCACCAACCACTGCACCCATACTAGTACCCGTAATCAAATCAAAATATATACCATTCTCCTCAAACGCTTTTATAACCCCTATATGTGCAAACCCAAGGCTCGCCCCACCACCTAACGCTAAAGCAATCTTTTTCCCTATCATAAAATCAAACTCCTTATGAATATAATAACATAATATGAAAGCAAGTTCAAACAAAAAAACACCACTCACTCAAAATTTATTCAAATCAGTCATAGGTGTAGCAATAATATTTTTAATGCTATTTGCCTTATTTAGACCTGATTTTTATATATCATCCGCCTATAACGGTCTAGTCCTGTGGGCGACGAGTCTACTCCCTGCATTATTTCCATTTTTTGTATTTACAAAAATAATTGTAGAATCAAACATTTTAAAACCGCTTTCTCATATCCTCGCTAGACCTATGAGGCTACTATTTAATACCAGCAAAAATAGTGGTTATCTATATATAATAAGTTTGCTATGCGGATACCCTATCGGGAGTAAAATCATAGTCGACGCCTATAACAACGGACAGATAGACTACACCGAACTACACAGGCTCACCACAATCACCAGTATATCAGGTCCCCTCTTTATAGTAGGTACGGTCGGTGTGTCTATGCTCAGTGACTCGAAAATCGGTTACCTTATATTATTAGCACAAATAATCTCTTCTATACTAAATGGCGTGTTATTTAGAAATTACGCACCCAAAACTCGCCCAAAACAAACAGATTTTAATCACACAAACAAAAAAGAAAATCTTTTAGTATCCTCAATCAATTCATCCGTGCAATCTATCCTTCTTATCGGCGGACTAGTCACTGTATTTTTTGTCGGCATTGAAGTACTAAATTCGTTTTTCACCTTGCCACCTCTAACGCAAGGTCTGATAGAACTCACCAAAGGTTGCTACGAAATATCGCTCGCTAGTTACCCGCCCGCTATCATAGTCACATTATGCAGTGCGTTAATCGGTTTTGGAGGGTTTTGCATCCACGCACAAAGTTATTTTTTTCTATCGCAAGTCGGCGTTAGTTATTCATTCTTTTTGACTTCAAAACTTTCACAACTATTCATCTCACTACTAATCACATACCCCATCGCCCTTTTCGCCTTTTGACGAACGCAAACTGCAACGCTTTGCGGTTCTATACGCTAATATGACATAATCAAGCATTCAATACACCTCATTATAAGATGAAAATACCGTAAAATGCAAGCCTTATCGCTAGTATCCATACACCCGTCGCTACGCTTTGTCGCGTCTCAATCTGCATACTTTGTCGCTCGACACCTCTAAAAAGGTCACATTTAAAAAACAAAAAAACGGCACAACACCGTCTTCTTGGACTATTCCAAACTAACTAGATAGTAATATACAGGTTGTCCGCCCGCAATAACATTGATATCGCAAAGAGGGTAAATCTCCTCTAACGCACTCTTTAAATGTTCAGCGTCACCCGTAGACACATCGCTACCATAAAATAGTGTAATATTCACCACATCATCATCCACCATTTTACCAATGAGCTCTATAGTAGTCGCCTCTACATCAGTACCTTTCGCCAAAATATGATTATTATCCAAGCCAATAATCTCGCCTACTGACAAATCAAAACCGTCAATATTAGTATCTCTAACTGCATAAGTCACAGACGCACTCTTTGTGCTCTCAAAAGCGGTAGTCATAGACTCATCATTATCCTCGACCGAGCCATCAGCATTAAACGCTAGACACGCTGACACACCCTCTGGAATACTCCTAGTAGGGATAACGTGAATGGTCCTATCTTTTACCAAACCTTTCGCTTGCTCGCTAGCGAGTATGATGTTTTTATTGTTAGGCAATACAAACACATCTTTTGCGTTGACTTTCATAACCGCATTTGCGATATCTTCTGCACTAGGGTTCATAGTTTGACCGCCAGTGATGATACCGTCCACTAAGAGCTCTTTAAATACTTGAGATATTCCCTCACCAGGACTGACTGCCACCATACCATAAGGCTTTAAATCGGTCATAAATGTACTCTTATTTCTAAGTACACGGTTTTGCTCTCTCATATTTTCAATCTTTAAGTTGTACAACTCGCCAAGCTCTAGCGCATATCCTAGCGCCTTGTTAGGTTCGTTTGTGTGAACGTGGACTTTTACAAGACTCAAATCACCTATACAAAGCACGCAGTCACCTATTGCCAATAACTTTTCTCTTAGCTTGTCAATATCACTCTCTGTTGCTTGAGGCTTTATTTGAATGACCATAAATTCGGTACAATAGCCGTACACAATCTCCTCTAACTCTTCCAAATTTGCATGAAACTGCTCGTTGGCATCTTTCGCAACACTATCCTCAAAATTATACTCAAAAGTATCGTCTTCGGTAAGCGCTCTATAAAACCCTGTAAAAAACACAATAAGACCACGACCACCCGAATCGACAACGCCCGCTTTCTTTAGCACTGGTAGCATATCTGGAGTCTTTTGAAGGGTGGCTTCGCCGTCCTCTAACACTAGTCTAAAAAACTCCTCAAAATCACTCACTCTCTTAGATACGTTATTCGCGCTATCCGCAAGCGCTCTAATGACCGTGAGCATTGTACCTTCTTTTGGCTTTGTAACCGCCTTGTACGCTATCTCACAACCTTCCTTGAATGCTTTTGCAAACACCTTTGTAGTGATGTTTTCATTTACACCCGTAACATTGCTAATACCTTTTAAAATTTGCGACAAAATAACACCGCTATTGCCACGAGCACCTTTCAAGGCACCTTTTGCGATGGCGGTACTCACCTCGCTAAGTGAGTTTGACGCACAGTTATTCACTTCGTTTGCTGTGCTCTTTAAGGTCAAAGCCATATTTGTACCCGTGTCACCATCTGGAACAGGGAAAACATTGAGTGCATCAATAGTCTTTTTACTTTCCTCTACGCAAGATGCACCTGCAATTATCATTCTTTTAAGGGTTGCCCCATTTATATTTTTAAGCATAAAAATGCATTTCCTCCAATCTTATTCAAAAGCAGTCTACACTAGAAAATATCTTCCTAGTAAAAAGACAACTAAATTTAATCAAACATGAATACCGACAACGTGAACGTTTACACTGTCAACTATCATACCTGTAAAGTCCTCAACATTATACTTAACTGTGTCTTTTAGACTCTTGGCTACCGCATTTATGCTAACGCCATATTTGAATACCACAAACAAATCAATCACGATACGATTTTGATTGGCACGTATCTTGACACCTCTAGCATATTTATAAGACTTGTTCAGAAGCTCACGAATATTTTCAAAGATATCACGATTTACAAGACTAACTACACCATAACACTCTTCCGCACAAGCATACGTAACCATAGCAATTGCTTTGTCGTTAATAGTTATATCTCCATACGCATTGGTTGTCTTACTAACCATTTCCTAAGCTCCTTTATTTAAACTTTACCCTCCTATATTACTATAAAATTTATAATTTTGCAAGTGATACAAGAAAATTTTTTATAAAAACTCAAAAAAGTCTTGCGTTTTTTTAATATTTTTGGTATAGTATTGAAGTAACAAAATGTAATTTAGGTTAGAAAGGAGAAAATATATGAGCAGAATTTGTTCCGTTTGTGGAAAAGGCAAGATGGCAGGTCATCAAGTGAGCCATAGTAATATAAAGACTAACAAGACCTATAGTGCCAACGTTCAAAAAGTTGCTGTCGCTGATGAAAACGGCAAGGTAGAGAAAAAATACGTTTGCACTAGATGTATGAAGACCGCTAAAAAAGCAAACTAAAAAATACGACTTAAGCATTCCGCCTAAGTCGTTTTTTTGTAATGGGGTAAATCAAAAAACAAAGTTTTTTTGTGTATCATTTCGCCATTTAGATTGACTACGACCTATAATCAACAATACATTTTTTTTGTTTGATTTTGCATTCTACTACAATACAAACAAATCATCTATTGTGAGAAGTTTTGCATTATACTTACTCGCCTTCTCAATAACGGCATCAGTATATCCACTCTTTACAAAAACATAATAATATTTTTCAGTAACATTATTAAATATTTCACTAGCACAAATCAAATCTTCAAACTCTTTTAAATCAAATTTTTCATTCCTATCTTAGCACACAATTCCAATTTACTCATAGTTATAATTTTTTCTTCTACTTCTTTGCCAGTCATCAAATAATCTAGTGTTACCCCGAATAATTCAGCTAGTGCATGCAGAAATTCAATACTAGGGTATCCTTTGTTTGATTCCCATTTTGAAATTACTTTGTCACTTACATGTAATTTATCAGCAAGTTCACTTTGAGTCCACCCCTTTTCCTTTCTTAATTTTGCGATTGTGTCACCAATCTTGTGTTTCTTTTGAAATAACATAATATTCCTCCTTATCACATCAAAATTATATATTAAAAATGCTACAAAAGTAAACCTACTTATTGTTACCTACAAATCGTAGATATTTTCATATTCTAATTTTAACTCTACATTTCGTAGAAAATGTAAAACGCTATATTTAAAGGCGTCGAATTCGATACTCTTATTCATCTAACATAAGTTTTTTAGCATTATTTTTCAACTCTTTAAGTTTTTTCTTTTCAACATCACTTATGCTTTGTTTTGGTGTTTCCATATTCTCAGGAAGTGTGCCGTTTACTTTTTTAATTGCTTCTCTAACAGCCGAACCTACTTCGTAGTGAGCTTTTGTTGCATTATCAACACCTTGAATAAACTCGTTTTTTATCTTTTCTTCAGTTTGAGAAATTCTAAACAAATTTGCGATAAGTTCAGGACTTGCCATAAAATCTAATATTTTTTCATTAGGTTTCAAGCCTTTTCTTTTGTGAATATCTGCAACTGTTTCGCCACCATACAATCCCATATATCCAGCATTTTGAAATGTTGCAAACTCTTCATCAGTTAAAACTCCGGCATTGTGTGCAGATTCCGCAAGCAATTGATTCCATTGTTTAATATCACCACAAACAACAAGTCTTTTGTTATCTTCATCAAGAGAATTAAAGTAGTCATTTAATTCTTGCCTTCTTATTTGAATAGCAAAATATGTTTGACCAATTGCTATTATCTCTTTTCGTGGATCGCCATTTTGAACAATCAAATAGCACGCATAACGAGAAAGTTTATAATCAATAATTGATTTTGTTTTGGTTTTCCCGACCTCAGGAAAACCTAAATCCTTTGTATTTTTTGTTGGTTTTGTGGGCATTTCGACCGCTTTACTGACCTCAATAAAATGGTCAAGCACCTCAAATCCAGCATTCTCGCAAGCAAGCATCGCTCTATCAATAACTTTACTAAAATTTTCCCATTTAGCATATCCTAATGCTTTTTGCAGTTCTCTCGCAAGCCAATATTCACTACCATCATCTCGTTTGCGTTTTATATCCTCAAAAGATTTGTATTCGCTTGAAACAATTTCATTTTCTAGCATATCATTTCTCCTATGTTTTGATTATATCATAAACATCATCTTTTTGTATTCATTTTTTATAAATATTTGCATTTACTTTCGTGTCTTGATTTTCGCCACTTAAAAATTTAATTTCGTGCAACCTATTGTTCGTATGCACTGTTTTACTAGATTACGATTATAATAATCTAAATCTAGTAAAATGTCAATCAAATTAAGAAAATAATTTTAACCTTTTAAAAAATCTTAATCTATGATGTATACTGATTGTGTCTAATGCACCAAAAAAAAGGTCTTGCGTAAAATCTACCCGCAAAACCTTTTTTAAAATCACAATTTCTTTAATTTATCCAAATAACCCTTATATCTAGCATAACTACTTGCATTTTGACTTTCTTTTATTTCTTGCAGTTTTTCTTTCTGCACTTTATCCAAAGTCTTAGGTGCTTCGGTCTTTATGGTAATCAAAACGTCGCCATAATCTTTTGACTTCAAGTTTTTAATGCCTTTACCTTTTATTCTAAATACCGAACCCGACTGCGTAAGCGGAGGAATCACAAGGTCATATACACCTGACACAATAGGTACTTGAATAGTCGTACCCAAAATAGCGTCGATATACGGAATATATATATCCATTTTGAGATCGGTACCTTCACGAGTAAGCATTGGGTGCGAATCAACCTTCACATTGATAACAAGGTCGCCATTCCCACCTTTTGCCATATTACCTTTGCCACGCATAGTGAGTGTCTGACCGTCATCAATACCAGCAGGGATATCAATGTTTATATTAATATTTTGCTTCTTGATACCCTTACCCGAACAAGTAACACAACGCTCTTTTATGACACGCCCGCTACCACCACAAACTTTACAATTAGTCTCGTTGACCACCACACCAAAACCAATATTTTGTTGATAACGTATACGCCCCAAACCATTACAAGCCGTACAAGTGCTAAATTCCGTACCATTCTTAGCACCCGTGCCTTTACAATCGGCACAAGTCTCTACCCTTTGAAATGATACATTTTTACTAACACCGTTTACTGCCTCATCAAAGGTCAAGTGCATTTTGAGGACTATATCATCACCGATTGGTACGGAGTTTCTCGCTCTCCCGCCACCAAACCCCGAAAACAAGTTTGAAAATATATCCTCAAAGCCAAACCCACCAGCCCCACCAAAGCCAGCCCCTGCATCAGCATAAGGGTTGCCATCGGCACTGCCGAATTGGTCGTAATTTGACCTCTTAGTCTCGTCGGAAAGGACTTCATAAGCCTCATTTACCTCTTTAAACTTTGCACTAGCATCAGGATTATCTTTATTCAAGTCTGGGTGATATTTTTTTGCTAGTTTTCTATATGCAGACTTTATTTCATCCGAACTAGCAGTCTTACTAACACCTAGCACTTCATAAAAATCTTTTGCCATCTAAAGCCCCTTATTTATTTTCTTCTTCTTTTTTATCATCTACAATGATTTCTTCATCTTGCTTTTGCTCACCTTCTTGCTTTGGTGCGCTTGCTTGATACAATTTAGTAACAATTTCATTGCTTGACTTTGACAATTCGTCTATTGCCTTTCTAATCACCTCAGGATCATCACTTTCAAACTCTTTCTTTGCAGTATCAATAGCGGTTTGTAATTTTGTCTTATCATCTTCGCTAATCTTGTCACCGTTTTCTTTTAAAAGTTTTTCTAGACTGTATACCATTTGGTCAGCATTATTCTTAGTCTCCACTAATTCTTTACGCTTTTTATCCTCTTCGGCATAAGTCTCAGCCTCTTTGACAGCCTTATCAATATCATCATCGCTAAGATTTGTAGTAGCGGTAATTGTGATACTTTGTTCCTTTTGAGTACCTAAGTCCTTAGCGCTTACGTGTACAATACCATTAGCGTCTATATCAAAAGTAACCTCAATTTGTGGTATACCTCTAGGAGCAGGTGGAATCTCATTTAGACTAAATCTACCCAAAGTCTTATTTCCACTAGCCATTTGTCTCTCACCTTGCAATACGTGAACATCTACGGCAGTTTGGTTGTCGGCAGCGGTCGAGAACACTTGACTCTTCTTAGTAGGAATAGTCGTATTTCTCTCAATGAGTTTTGTAAATACGCCACCCATAGTCTCAATACCTAATGACAATGGAGTAACATCTAGTAGTAAAACATCCTTGACTTCACCACCTAAAACGCCCGCTTGAATAGCAGCACCAATAGCGACACACTCATCAGGGTTTATACCCTTGAAAGGTACTTTACCGGTGTATTTTTGTAACGCCTCAACGACTGAAGGTATACGAGTACTACCACCAACTAATACAATCTTGTCTATATCGTTAAATGTCAAATTTGCATCTTGCATAGCTTTGTCTATACAGGTCAAAGTCTTCTTTACCAAATCTTCGGTAATACTATCAAATTTCGCTCTAGTCAACTCATACTCCAAATGTTTTGGACCAGTAGCGTCAGCAGTAATAAATGGTAGACTGATTGTAGTCTTTAACATACTGCTAAGCTCAATTTTAGCCTTTTCACTAGCCTCTTTTAATCTTTGCATTGCACCTCTATCACTAGTCAAATCAATACCCGTTGTAGACTTGAAATAATCGGTCAATAGAGTAACGATACGGTTATCAAAGTCATCACCACCTAGTCTAGTATCACCGTTTGTACTCAAGACTTCAAACACGCCATCACCAATCTCTAGCACAGATACATCAAATGTACCACCACCTAAGTCATAGACTAAAATCTTGTGATTGTCTTCGCCTTTATCTAGACCATAAGCAAGTGATGCGGCGGTAGGTTCGTTAATAATACGCAATACCTCTAGTCCAGCAATCTTGCCGGCATCTTTGGTCGCTTGTCTTTGGCTATCGTTAAAGTATGCAGGTACTGTGATAACCGCTTGAGTGACCTTGCTACCCAAATAATTTTCAGCGTCTTGTTTTAATTTTGACAAAATCATAGCACTGATTTCTTGAGGTGAATACTCTTTATCCTCAATCTTAACTTTATAATCAGTACCCATTTCACGTTTGATACTGCTTACCGTATGCTCAGGGTTTGCGACTGCTTGACGCTTTGCCACTTGACCTACTAGTCTCTCGCCTTCTTTATTAATTGCTACTACAGATGGTGTAGTTCTCCCACCTTCAGCGTTAGGAATTACGACAGGTTCGTTACCCTCCATAACCGCTACGCATGAGTTAGTTGTTCCTAAGTCTATACCTATAATTTTTCCCATAAATTTATCTCCTTAAAATTATTTTTTATTTACTTATTATTACTTGTGCAAACCTTATAACCTTGTCGCCCATACGATATCCACATTCGTACTCATCGACAACGGTCCCGCTAGGTTTGTCACTTTCTATAGCGGTAATAGCATTGTGCAATTTTACATCAAACATTTGCCCTTTGCTCTCGTATTTTGTGACACCCAATCCTGCTAATACATCTTGAAATTTATTTGCCACCATTTTTAATCCTTCAAGAGTGTTTGTATCGGTTGTCATATTTATTGCCTTATCAATCACATCGGCGCAAGGGAGTATCTTTACAATCACACTAGCTTTTCCGTCTTCACGGGCTTGATTTACCGCTTCTTTGTTACGTTTGCGATAATTGTCAAAATCTGCTTGCACTTGTCTAGCAAGCGTCAAATATTCATCCGCCAAAGTCTCATAATGGTCCGCTTCTGTCTCCTTTTCACAAGTGCAATCACATTCTTCTCTGACTCTCCCACAATCGCACTCACTACTAGGATTGCAACCACATTCTAAGTCGTCATCGCAATGGCAATCGCACCCCTCCCCGCAACCGCAGTCGCAATCGTCATCACAATGGCAATCACACCCGCAATCACAATTTTTTATGTCTTGCTCATTAAAATTTTTATGTTTTTTCTTCATCAACATCTCCTTTCAAACGCTTGATATTCTTTAGTTCGTTCACAACAAACTGCAAACTCCCTGCTACCAACTCGTAATCTATTCTTTCTGGACCTATCACGCCTACCGACGCAATAGTCTCATCACCGAATGAAAGCGGTGCGGTCACTACTGTACAATCTTTCAATGTTTCATTTTCATTTTCTTTACCTATCTTAAACGTTAGCGTATCATCTGCACGCACCACCTCTCTGAGTGCCTCGTTATCTTCCATAAGCGTTAGTAACCTTTGTGCTTTTTCAATATCGCTATACTCGGGCATATTTAGTAGTTTTGTTCCGCCAGCTCTAGCCGTAGTCTTTGAACTAGATAACAATTCTATGATAGAGTCAAAAATCTTTTTAAATACATATATTCTCTTATTATAATTCTTAGCGACCGACTCAATGTTTTCTATCATATACTCTATGGTGTGACCTGTAAAGCTTTGCCTTAGCACCTTTGCCGACTCGATACAATCATCTTCCGTTGTGTCCTCATCTATCTCAAAAGTATTATTAATTATCCCACTACTAGTTTGAATAAGCATCAACGCTGAATAATCTATCAAAGGTATTATCTTTATATCTTCTATTATTAGCATTTTTAAATCATTCATAACCACAACAGTAGGTAAATCGGTAACCTTACTAATAGTCTTTGCTACCTTATCTATAAGTGAACCAAGATTTTGAGCTTTTAAGTTAAACCCTTTTTTAACTATGTCTAGCTCCTCTCCCTTAAAAGTCAAATCTTTCATAAGTGAATCTACATACACCCTATAAGCCTTGCTAGTCGGCACACGACCAGAACTCGTGTGCAACTGCTTTAGATAGCCCATAGCCTCAAGTGCATTCAACTCATTTCTCAGTGTAGCAGTAGAAATATCAACCATATGCTGTTCTTTTACCATTTTACTAGTAATCGGCACCGCAGACTGAATATAATCAGCCACGCTATTTAGCAGTATGCTCCGCTTCCTTTCACTCAAGGTCTCTGTATCATCCAAACACGACACCTCCTTACCTTTTAGCACTCCCTTATCTTTAGTGCTAACATTATTATATGCTCATTGCTAGCATTTGTCAACTATTATAGACAACTTTTTTAAAAAAATTTTTGTTTTATTTAGACTTTTTTAAATTTTCTTTAAAAATCCACAAATATTTACCAAAAAATCATATTATCGGAAGTCAGAGGAAAGCAACGCAACGCGTTATTTTCAAATGACTGATGTTTATTCAATCAGTGACGCACACAATTTATTGTGTAATTGCGATAGCAATAAAAATTTTAACTTGCTTAAAATTTTACG
>CAYMVO010000002.1:0-87579 GCA_964393975.1 uncultured Lachnospiraceae bacterium | reverse complement strand
TCAGTCATTTGAAAATAACGCGTTGCGTTGCTTTCCTCTGACTTCCGATAATATAGCATATTATAAGATTTTACAAACATTGCATACAAAAATGAGTGTGATTGTACACTATATCAAACAAAAATCGACCACTTTTTTGCTAAATCTAGCTATAAATCACAAAGACTCTACGATAGATTGAGCGTAGAGTCTAGAGCAACTTTTCTAATTTTAAAATAATTTTATTTGAAGTCATAAGGTCTAGACTCTTTTAAACATTAAATACAAACACATTTAGATATTAAAATCAATACATTTGTGGAATATTTATTTTTATGTACATCAATCTAAAAATGATAAATTGTCTATAAATTTGTATTTTAGTCTAAAATGTTATCAATCTTATGGTGGTGGTGGCGTTTTTTGTGTTTGTATTGACAAATTGTTATTGATATTGTATAATTAATTTGTAGTCAAAGGGCGTTTTGCGGTTTTGATGACTTTATACTTTTATCTAAAAAATTGTTTTGTGCAATTTATATGAGAGAGTAGTCTTTTCTTAATAGTATAATTAAAGGAGTGAATAAAATGGCGGTAGTGTATCTTAATAGTGATAAATCAATAATTTGTGAGTTGTTGGATAATGGTGAAATGTTTATAAGTACAAATCATTCTAATGTAAACAATTCTCAAACTTTAGTGCAAAATTTATACAAAATTGTTGACTATTATAAGGTTAAGGGTAAAACGGTTGTTAGTCTAAGAGGCAAGCCTTATGTGATGGTGGATGAAGAAAATAATGTTGAGTATCTAAATAAATTGACATCATTTGAGACTAGACTATTTGCACAAAGTAAAGATATTGACATTTTACCTTTTAAAAGGTTTGAGAAAGAGCCGAAGCAACTCAAGACTGATTTACACACGCATTTTGCTGGACAATTATCACCAGAGCAGTTGATTGAGTGTGGCGTTGGTAGGGGGGTAACCTTTCCCGATAAATTGTTGGATTTAGCGGGTATAGATTATAAATCATTAACACCGAATGAGAAAAATCAGTATAGACTAGAGGATATAATATCAAATACAAAAAACTTGCAAGCGCTTATCAGGTCAATGAAAATTGATACATCTGAGCAAGAAACATTTAATAAAATGGAAGAAATCTACGCTATGCGTGGACCTTTCACAAAAAATCCTAATATGTTTATTCCGCTAGTAGAGGCGATTGCTAAAGATTGCGCTGAAAATGGGGTACAGTATATAGAGTTGTCTTTGTCTTCTGTTATTTCAAATACTACACAATTAAGGCAACTTGAAGAGGTTATGCCAAAGATAGAGAAAGAGACAGGTGTACAGGTTAGATTTTTGGGCGCTTTGTGGAGACATTCGGATAAAGAGTGGAACGATGATGAGGTAGATAGACTAAAGGTGACAGCACAAAGTCCGTATGTGGTAGGGTGTGATGTTATGGGACACGAGACAAATTCCACAATGGAGTTTTACGACCACATAAAATCATTATCAAAATACGCGATGCTAAATGATCCAGATTTTGTTATTCGTGTTCATGCGGGTGAGAACCCTTTATTTAAGGCAAACGCGAGACAGGTGCTACTCGCTGTAGAGGAGGCTCATTACGAGCTTCAAAATGAGTACAAGAAAAATTTTCAGTATCCGCAAGTAAGACTCGGACATGGTATTTATGGTTTTAATGAACCTGCGCCTTGGGATGAAAAAGAGAGAACAAGAGATGTCTCTATGCTAGAATTGTGCGGGATTGTAAAACCGGTAATTGAGTTTAATATGAGCTCAAATTTATCACTAAACAATATAAATAGTTTGAATGATATTCCTATCAAAAAGTATTTGGATAGTGGTATTCAAGTTGTGTTAGGGACGGATGGTAAGGGTATTTATTCTACAGATATAAAACAAGAAATGATTTTGGCGCATCAAGCGGGACTGACGGAGAGAGATTTCAAGCGAATAGCGAAGACTGAAAATGCCATAATTGGTAGGGCGCGAAGAAGATTTGCGAGACATAAAAATTGCAATTTAGACAAGGTATGTGAGGAATTAGAGACTTGTTATTCTAATGGAAAGCCAAAGTTTACGTTAGAGGTAGAAAAAAGATATTTAGAAGAATATGCAAGAGCGCAAAACGAATTGGCAGAGAGAATAAAACACTGCGGAGCGATAACCGATATAGCTCAAATAACTAAAGATTTAGAGGGTAAAGTCCCTATTATGATTACAGGTTCTTCACAAAAGCACTGGCAAAAGGTGAGTGAAGAGAGTAAATACAAGATGCAAATTGCATTAGATGTTTTGATACATTGCATTGATACTGACAAAGCGTATTTGGTGACTGGTGGTACAAATCACGGTGTCGAAAGAGAAGCTCATATCCTCGCTAATAGATTTAATACAAAAGAAAATGGTAATCTAATCGTTTTGGGTACATTGACAGAAGAGGCAATGCGAAAGGAAACAAATAGCATAGAGGCAAATACTATTACTCATGCAATGATTCCTACATTAAATAAAAGACCAGTAAAGCGTTGGTTTGATTTACCTGATGCCGTATTGAATACGGTGGAGGAAAAGGGCGGTGCAGTCGTCGCTATGGGTGGTGGTCCTATTGTGAGTGATATGATACAAAGAGCGCATAATAAAGGAATGAATTTGAATATTATGAGCGGTGTAGAAGGGGCATCGGGTGAGAAATCTAACAGTCTAAAGGGGAATAATTATTCATTTGAGGACGCAAAGCAATTAGTAATGAAATTGCTGGAAGAGAATAAAGATTTAATCAAAAATGATATAACGATAGAAGACATAGAAGTCTTGATTAATAAAGCGGAAAAACATATAAAGAATGAAATTGAAAATACTCAAGATATAGAGAGTGAGGCTGAAGTACCAAACAAAAAGCAAACTAGAACATTAAAAATAAATTCATTAGATAAGGACGCTTATCCAGATAGGGAGGTAGAGTGCTTAGTCATTGAAGATATGGCAGAGTACACAGCGAAACGCATTGCGGAATTGAAAAAACAAGGTAAAGGACTCAAAACTGCGCAAAAGACCATACCAGTGGTCGCTAGAAAGGGTGTCATAGGAGAAGAAGTCGACACTAGACCTAGAGTGGAATATGATGGGGAAAAATATGTGATAGGTGAGACGCGGGCAAGAGTAAAGGTCGAGGGGAGTATGATTGTTACGAACCCTGATGGAGAGGAGTATATTGTGAGACCTCAGACTTTTGCTAGTAAGTATAAAGAGACTGAGCAAGAGGGTGTATATATGCCATTGGCAAAGCCGATACAGTATTTTACGATAGATGAGAATATTTCATTTACTGCTCCTTGGGGAGAGACTGAGTACGCTACAAAAGGTGCAGTTATAGTTGTTATGAGTCCTACCGATATTTATGCTGTCACAAATGAAGCGTTTAAAAATACCTATAGACCGCTCGAAAAGCAAAACGTTGAAGAAGTGGATAGAGTCAAATGATAAGTATAGACTTAAGTACCCAAAAAAAAGCATTTTAAGTATATAAAAAGGTTATGCGAAAGTTTTTTAAGGGGAGCATTTTTGAGACTAGCAGAATAATTGAAAAACTTAATCAATAAACGCAGGCTATAAAATATATGGCTTGTGTTTTTTATTTTTTCATAAAGTATAATATTTCCTTTATCGGAATAATAATTTTTAAATTAGTTGACATATTTCCAATAAGGGTATATAATTATTCCAATAAAGGTATGTAATAATAAAAATTAAAGTGGAGGAATTGAGATGTTTGTATCAGTTAAAGAAATCGCTAAAAAATGGAATATTTCAGATAGAATGGTTAGAAATTATTGTGCTCAAGGTAGAATATCTGGTGCATTTTTGACGGGTAAAACTTGGAACGTCCCTGCCGATGCGGTGAAACCTGAAAGAGAAGCAACAAAACCATTTAGTAATAACCTATTATTAAATATTTTGAAAGAACAAAAAGATATGGGGTTTAAAGGTGGAATTTATCATAAAACGCAAATCGAATTGACATATAACTCAAATCATATTGAAGGTAGTACATTAACGCACGACCAAACAAGATATATTTTTGAAACAAATACAATCAGTGTAGAAAAAGACACAATCAATGTTGATGATGTCGTTGAAACTGCAAATCACTTTAAATGTGTCGATTATATTATAGACAATGCAAAGAAACCACTATCTCAGACTTTGATAAAAGAACTTCATTTTATTCTTAAAAACGGAACAAGTGATAGTAGAAAACAATGGTTTAATGTAGGAGATTATAAAAAACTTCCAAATGAAGTCGGTGGCAAGACAACTTGTTTGCCCGAAAATGTAAAAACAGAGATGAAAAAACTTTTGTCGTCCTACAATAACATAGAGAAAAAAACTTTTGAACAAATATTACAATTCCATAAAGATTTTGAATCAATCCACCCTTTCCAAGATGGGAATGGTCGAGTTGGTAGGCTAATTATGTTTAAGGAATGTTTGGTGAATAGTATTGTTCCATTTATTATTGATGAAGACCACAAGTTGTTTTACTATCGTGGACTCAAAGAATGGAACAATGAAAAAGGATATTTAACGGATACATGTTTGTCTTGTCAAGATAAATACAAAAAATGGTTGGATTATTTTAAGATTGAATATTAAGGATATTGTGTATGAAAAATGTTTTAACTTTTTTCATAAATGAAGCGTTTAAAAATACCTATAGACCGCTCGAAAAGCAAAACGTTGAAGAAGTGGGTAGAGTCAAATGATAAGTATAGACTTAAGTACCTAGCAAAAAAGCGTTTAAAGTATATAAAAAGGTTATGCACAACATTTCGCATAACCTTTTTTATTTGAAAAATTTTATAAAAATGTAGTAAAATAGCGGGTGCTATCAAAAAAGAAAGCGTGCTATTTTTGGGGTTCTAGTACGGATAGCGCAAGACTAAGCGACTCATTTAGCGAGTCTAAGGTCACTATTTTTGCTTTTAGTTGCTTGATATTAGGGATACTATGAAGATACCAGAGTAAATGCTTTCGCATATTTTTATTTATAAAGTCGTCACTAAAATATTGTTGTAGTCTATAGATGTGTTGCTTTAGCGACTCCGCTTTGGTGAGTGGTGGCGTGATACCTTTAAGTAGGCTAAAGATTTGAGGGTTGCCCATAGCACCACGACCAATACTGACACCCGCACAACCTGTTAGGAGCATTTTTTCGTAACTCTCTTTGTCTACTATATCACCGTTACCTATGACGGGAATAGAGACTGCGTCTACTACATTTTTTATCTTTTCATAATCTACAGTACCGCTATAAAAATCACTCCTCGTTCGCCCGTGTACCGTTATGGCACTAGCACCTGCCCGCTCGCACATTTGAGCGAACTCAACTGCGTTAATATTACTTTTGTTTATACCTAGTCGGAATTTTACCGTGATAGGCACCTCGCTATTTTTCACGCATTCGCGGATAATATTTTCGGCGGTCGCAAGGTCACTCATAAGATAGCACCCTTCCTTGTTGCCAAAAATCTTTGGTGCGGGGCAACCCATATTTATATCAATAAGGTCGTATTTTTTACCAAAAGACTTTACTATTTCGCCCATAATATAGGCGTCATTACCAAAGATTTGTACCGCTTTGTACTTTACACAAGGAGCAAAGGATAGCATTTCCTCCGTGCGCTCGCTACCGTAGTATAGCCCTTTTGCGCTGACCATTTCCGTATAGCACATTTCCGCACCGCAAAGCTCGCATACCTCTCTGAACCCGACATCACTAACGCCCGCCATAGGCGCCAAAAATATACCTTTTTCAAAAGTCAAATTACCTATCTTTAACATACTCATACCTCTAAAAAATGATAACATAAAACGCAAATAAAATCAATCAGTGTCACCAATATTTTACCTATCATATAATATATAAAATGCAAAAAGGTAAACGAATGGAATATCAATTTATCACTGATTTAGCGAGAGCGAATGATGCAAAAGTGTTTTTTTACATTAGTCACAAAGAGTTTGATTATGAGAAAGAGATAAGCGGGGAGGCGAGTTTTTGTAAAGAATTACGTGATTTTAGCGTGACAAAAAACGCACTCCTTTTTACGCGTGTCACGAGTAACCTTTTTGGCGTCAAAAATGATAGTCTTATTGTGTATGAAAAGGGTGTACTTTTTGGCGTGTTTGATGAGATGAATTGTTTTGATAGTAAAGCAATAAATGTGTTAGATACATCTCTAGGGCGGTTTTGCGTGTTGGTTGAGAGTGATATACTTTTGGATAATATTGTGCAAATCGTGATGAGTCTTGATCCTGATTTTGTGGTCGTTTCGGTGGCAAGTTACCTAATGCAAGAGGCAAAAAACCTTGCGTTTGGCGTACCGACCTTTGTTATGGGCGAAAATTTGTTTTAAAAAATACATAATATGTTTGATTTATTTGTATAAAAATGCTAAAATTAATGTAAAATACTTTAAGGATAAAATTATGGATATTTTATACAATTTGCTTATGTTTATAGGTGGTCTAGGTGCGTTTTTACTATCGGTAAAATTAGTCAGTGGCGCTATGCAAGTCCTAGTCGGGAGTAAACTAAAAACAGTCTTGCAAAAACTATCAAAAAATAAATACAAAGGTATAGGAATGGGCGCCGTTGCGACTATTATGTTGCAGAGTTCTACCGCCGTGATTGTGCTAATTGTGAGTCTTATACAGACGGGGGTACTGACTTTTTCGCAAAGTTTTGCTATCATACTCGGCGTGAATATCGGCGCGGGTATTACTATCGCTACGCTATTATTTGGTAGTATAAAGTTGGGCACCATATTTGCTTCGCTGACTGGCGTGGGGGCTTTTATAATGTCCCTTTGTCGAAAAGAGACGACAAAGCAAATAGGACAGGCAATTATGGCGTTTGGACTACTATTTTTATCGCTAAATATTATGAGTGACTGTATGTCGTATTTCAATACGCTACCTGCGTTTGAGGAGTTTATATCTAGGGTAAATACACCTATTGTTATGATACTATTTGGGTTTGTGCTTTGTGCGTTGGTGCAAAGTTCGCTAGCTGGTAGCGCCGTAATATTGAGTCTATGCGGTGGGCTAGGTGTGGCAGGTGTGATAGATATCCAATCTGCACTTTGGATAGCTATCGGTGTAAAGATTAGTCCGTCTATTACTATCCTAATGTCTAGCGTAGGTGCTAGCGTAGAGGCGAAAAAAGCATCTTGGTTTTATACGTTTATTAGCGCTTTGAGTGGTGTGGCGTTTATATTGTTGTACTTTACAGGGTGGACGTATTGGTTAGAGGACACTATAAAAGATCCCGCACTTTTGCTAGTGGTTTATAATATTGGTATGACGCTATTAGGCTCTTTAATACTTTTGCCGTTTAGCAAACAGTGTGCAAATATTTTAGATAAGATATTTAAGAAAAAGAAAGACACAAATGTATTTGTAATGGACAATGCTACTCTCCACATGGCAGGTAGCGCCTTGGTGCAGTATGCTATGCAAGCAGATTTACTGCTCGTAAGTAGTGTGAATTTGGTGAAATCGGTGTATGAGTTTGACTTTGGCGAGTGCAAACTATCTAAAAGGGACACTTTGCAAAAAAATTTACTTGAGATGGAGAAAAACTGCAAATTGATGCAATCAAATATCATTATCAGTATGGGCGATGTGGCAGAGGCGGACAAGAAAAAGATGATGTACTATAGTATTATTGCCGATAGGGTAAAGTCTATTATTCATAGAGCGGAAAAGATAAATGAGGTAATGCATTTAGAGGATAAAGATAATTTTACTAGCGAACAAATAGAGAAAATCAATGACCTTTATTCGCTAGCGATAGAACTATCTACTCTCGCTAAGCAGTCGGTCAAAAGCGCGAGTGAAGATGTGGAGCTTGACGAGGCGGAACTACAAAAGATTATGGCGCTAGATGAGAAATTGGTCAAGGAAAAACTAAGCATCAAAAAGACCGTACGCGTGGATAAAAGGTTTAAAAACCTTGATGCTTACGCTAGAGTGATAAATGAACTAGAGCAAATAGGCGAGCAATTTGCGTCGATTAGTTTGGCGTTTGAAAAAGAAAAAAACGAGGTAGGAAATGAAATTTGACGAGGATGTTAGAGGAAAGCGAGTACTGGTGCGTGTAGATTTTAATGTACCTATGGAGCGAGGCGTTATACTCAGTGATAATAGAATAAGACAATCTATGCCGACTATCGAGGCACTATATAGAGCGGGAGCAAAGGTGGTTTTGTGTTCGCATTTGGGTAGACCAAAGGGTAAGGTGGATAAAAAGTATTCATTAGAACCTATCTACAACTATATAAGGTGTAATATTGACGATAAAATACATTGGGCGGGCGGTATAGTCGGCGAGGATATTGTAAAGCAAACGAATGAGTTGGACGACGGGACTTCGCTACTATTAGAAAACGTGAGGTTTGACGCAGGCGAGGAGGCGTGTGATATAGATTTTGCTAGAAAACTCTCCGAAAATGCTGATTATTTTGTCGATGATGCGTTTGGTGTATCTCATAGAAAGCACGCGTCAAACTATGGTGTAAAGCAGTTTTTACCTAGTACAATCGGGCTACTAATGGAGAAAGAAAGAGAGGAACTATCATTAAAAGACCTAAAAAGACCTTTTGTGGCAATTATGGGTGGCGCAAAGGTCAAGGATAAGATACTAGTCATAAAGGCGCTACTTAGAAAAGTCGATACTCTAATGCTTGGCGGGCGTATATCTGTACCTTTTTTAATGGCTAAGGGTATGAAATGTGATTATGTGGATAGTGGCGAGGTGGAAATCGCAAAAGATATCATTGATTACGCTAATAAATTACAAAAAAATCTCGTTTTACCTTGCGATTATGTCGTTAGTAAAGATTTAAATGGCGAGGGCAAAACAAAACAGTTACCTATAGAAAAAATAACCGCAGGTTATATCGTGGATATTGGCAAAAAGAGTTTGGGACTATTTGAAAGGGAGCTAAAGACCGCTGAAACTATCTTTTGGAATGGACCTATGGGTATTTTTGAGATAGAAAAGTTTGCGTTTGGCACAAAGAGGTTGATAGATATCCTATCCAAGTCAAAGGCAAAGACCATTGTCGGCGGTGGTGATAGCGCTGAGGCTGTGGAGAAAATGGGCAAAACAAGTGCGTTTGATTATGTGTCTACTGGTGGGGGTGCGAGTCTTGATTATATTGCGAGTACGCCACTAGATAGACCGCATAAAAAACTTTGTCTCGCCATACTAGACGGATACGGTATCAATGAAACCAAGGTACAAGATAGACCTATTCCGTGCGGGTGCCTAATCACTGCAAAGAACAAAAATAATATTGATTTGTTTGAAGGAAAGCGCGAGTTTGACGCGGTGAGAGAGGGTACTAACGAGACTATAAAAGAGATTATGAGCTCAAACCCGCATACCCTCCTGTATGCTAGTGGCGAGTACGTCGGGTTACCTAATGGGCAAATGGGCAATAGCGAAGTCGGGCACCTAAATATTGGCGCGGGCGAGGTCGTCTTGCAAGAGCTTAGTATGATAAACAAAGAGATAGAGACGGGCGAGTTTTATGAAAATAGCACCTTAAAAGACTTTATCACTAGCGCCAAGGGGACTATTCATTTGATAGGTCTTGCCTCAAATGGCGGTATTCATAGTCATATAAATCATTTGTTTGCTTGTATCGAATTGTGCGTGCGATTAGGCGTAAAAAGACTCGCCTTGCACCTAATAACAGACGGTCGTGATACCGATATTCATAGCGGAAAAGGGTTTATACAAGATGTGATAAATATAACTAAAAGTTATAAGGGCAAATGCGATATAAGTATCTCATCTCTTAGCGGTAGGTATTATGCTATGGATAGAGAGAAAAACGAAGATAGGACGGATAAATATTTTGACTCTTTGGTGACTATAGGTGCGGATATTAGCCCACTTGACGCTATAACAAAATCATACAATGCGGGTGTGACGGATGAGTTTGTCGTGCCGATTTCTTTAGATAATGAGACGCTAAAAGACGGCGATAGTGTGATATTTTTCAATTTTAGAGCGGATAGAATGAGGCAGATTGTCGCTAAAGTGCAAAGTAGTCTAAATGTGGATATCCTTAACTTTACCGAGTATAGCAAGGAGTTTGATTTTGCAAAAGTTGCGTTTAAGCCAAAAGTTATTGAAAATTGTCTTAGCGGGATAATAGCGAGCTTTGGTCTAAAACAACTCAAAGTCGCCGAAACGACTAAGTACGCCCACGTGACCTACTTTTTGAATGGTGGCGTGGAGACACCTAAAATGGGCGAGGATAGGGTGCTCATTGATATGGCGGATGTCGCGACCTTTGACCTAAAACCTGAGATGCGAGCAAAAGAGGTGGCAGACGAGGTCATAAAAGGGTTTGAGAAAGGATACGATTTTGTGGCGGTGAATTTTGCAAACTCCGATATGGTAGGTCATACGGGTAATTTTGAGGCGAGCGTTCAGGCAGTGCGTGCGATGACGGATAACCTACTTAGAGTGATAAAAGACGCCGAAAAACACGGGTATATCGTGGTGGTCGTCGCTGATCACGGCAATAGCGAAGTGATGAAAAACGGCGAAAATATTTGCACCACGCATACGACTAATAGAGTGCCGTTTGTGGTGGTAAATGCGGGCGAGTTTGGTCTAAAAAACGGCGGGAGTTTGTGTTGTGTCACGCCGACTATATTAAAACTAATGAACCTTATTTGATAAAATTTGACAATTTAATAGTGTATCATATCATACGCCGTTGGCAATAATCTTTTTGCTTACATATTATGTATTAAGAATGTTGTTTGCAAAAAAGGAGACGGTCGTTTTGGATTTTACGCGGGGAGAGATTTATATGGCTGACTTGAGTCCAGTCGTGGGCTCTGAGCAGGGTGGAGTGCGCCCTGTTTTAGTCGTGCAAAACGATGTCGGCAATAAATACAGTCCTACGGTCATTGTCCTAGCTATCACTAGCAAACTACATAAAGCAAAAATACCTACACATACCGAAATAACTAGCAAGGAGAGTGGACTACCGCTAGATTCGGTAGTTTTGGCGGAGCAAATTCGCACCATTGATAAGAGTAGGCTAAAGAGCAAGGTCAGTAGATTATCTACGCGTAAAATGTTTGAAATAGACCAATCAATTATCGTTTCATTGGGTTTGTGAGTGGTATATGTGGTTAAATTTACCATAAATATAAATAATTTTATAAAAAAGTATCATACCCATATTGACAAATCATTCAAATAATGGTAATATTATATGCGAATGAAGGATTAAGGAGGGGAATATGTTTACAACCTTTTATATAATACCTGTGATTTTTTGTTGCTTAATAGGTGCAGGCGTTATGACTGGCGTAGGTGTTTTGTTTTCTCGTCGCAAATCAAAGGGTAAAGGTAAAGGCTCTAAAAATATGGCTGTTGAAGATGCTAAGGGCAAGGGCAAGTATAAGGGCTTGGAGAAGAGCGCAGAGAAAGCTAAAACCAAAGAACGAAAAGTAAAAAACAAAGACAAAGGCATAGACAAAGAAGCTAGTCCGAGAAAGATTAAAAAGGAAGAGAAAAAGAAAGCTAATGAGGCTAAAAAGGCTGAGGACGCTAGCGTTTCCAATAAGAAGTCGGAGGGCGTTTTGGTTCTGAAAAACCCTGATTTAAAGGCGGGGTATAGTTCGGGGGACGAATGCTTGAAAATGAAATTTGGTGTGTGCATTGAAAAGTATAATGAGGCTTATAATGGCGAGAAAGAGAGTCAAGCTTCTATAAAAGTTTCCTATAGTGATGAGGGATTTAAGGATGATTTCTTTGTTGGACCTGAGAGCGTTATAAGAGATAATATGTTGCAGACTATATTTGATAATAAAATTGGGACTGATGTTTGGCCGACTAATATAGTTATGAATATAGGTGGCAAGTCTTATGAGCTTAAGTTTAAGGATGACGTTGAGGCAGAAGAGTTTTATCATAGAATGTATATCCATGGTAAAGAGAATAGCGCTGAGACTGAGGAGAGAGGTATCTAGTAAGGGCGATTTTGGTAAAAGATTGTCCAAGGAGTAAAAAAATAATGTAGTTTTTGTGACTGCATTATTTTTTTGATAAATATTTATAGATAAATGTAGGGTATTTATTCCGAGTCGGTCTGAGGTGTGAGGCGCGTTTTGTGTGATAAAAATCTTTTTAGCATAAAGTGTTGCGTTAGATAGAAAATAGCAAAACTTATTGCAAAGCCCATAGTGACATCGGTCAAGTAGTGCGCACCGTAGATGACTCTAGATAGGCATATTAGTGCGACTATTAGTGAGATTAGAGTATTTAGTAATACCTTTATCCATTTTTTGCTACCCATAAGTGAGTAGAGCGTCGTTATTAAAAATAACGTCGTAGCACTGCTAGCGTGCCCGCTAGGGAATGACTTGTTGCCATTTATCCCTTGAGGGAGGTACCACGGGGTGAAGCGGGCGAGGTTGTCTGCGACATATAGACTGTGAAATCTGTATCTACCCCAAATATATTTGAGTGTCTGATTGCATATCAAAACGAGTGTTATTACTATAAGGGCAATGAGTGCGAAGTGGTAAAGCTTTTCCAATGTATCTCTTTTTATAAAATGTAATCCGTACAAGAGGGCAAATGTAATGATTAGCGTGAGGATAAGATTTATAGGTAGTGATAAAAAATCTAAAAACCTATTTAGGCATATATAAAGCGTAAAGAATGTAAATATAACGCTAAAAAAACTCAGTATTATATATCTTGTGCTAGTAAACTGTCTAAAGTACACAAAACAAATTGATAGTGAAAACGGATACAATACATATATAGGTAGTTCGCCGATATAGTCACCTAATATAGCTAGCCAATTATCTCTATCATATAGCGCGAGAGATATTTGTAGGTCGTATATCGTGCCGAATATCATAAGAGAAATCACGATAATAGCAGGTATAAGTAAATAGGTCAAATGTTTTGTCATATATCATCATCCTTAACAAAATTAAAATAAGTATAACAAAAAAATATATCTTTTGCAATATAAATTGATTTTTGTTTAAAAGTAGTGTATAATCATATTATGAGTAGAATTTGGGCAAAAATATACAATGATAAAAAGATAATAAAAGATTTTGTTTATGAAATGGATAGACCTTTTGATATAAACCATTTGAGCATTTATTTGATAGATATATGCGATGCACTTGATGTAGGCTGTCCAATACTTTTAAAAAAGCACTATCAACATTTGTATCTATTCAATTCCACTAGATTTGATATAACAGATTTTGTGCGCGAAAGCGGGTTTGATTATATGACGATAGAAATCATTTGATAGAAAGTAGTGGGGGTAATGGGGAGGCTTAGTTATACTGCTAACGAGCGAGCAAGTAAATCTTGTTAATTATGATATAAGATATTTGACCGATTTTAATAGAAAAATTTACATAAAAGACCTTTCTTTTCACATACTAACAAAAAAAAGAAAAGAAAGGTTTTTTTGTATGAAAGATAAAAAAGTGAGCGAAGTGATTGATAAAATGATAAAAGCAGGGGGAAAAGTCGTCGTAAATAAAGAAAAAGAAGATACTGCGGTCGTGGTGGCAAAGCGTGATGATACGGTCACTATAAATACTCTCAAATCAGACGATGTCATTATAGACAAAGCGGGCGAACCGACCAAAAAGGAAAAGGTAAAATGTATAGTTTGGACTGCTATAAATATTGTTACAAATGTAGCCTTTTTATTTTTTCTTGGCGAGGTGGTGAAGGGGTTTAATTTTGTAGGTGGGTTTTCGTATAGTTTTGATTGGTTTAGACTCGTTGGTATTGTGCTATTTGTGCTAGCGCAAGTGAGCGGTGTGGTGCTATTTGTAAAGTTTTTTTCTAGAAATCAACTCAGAGCAAAACTCATTATGGCGACTACGCCGATAACAATGTTTATGTTGGTCGGCGGGTGGGTGGTATTTAATATAGACAATTTTAAAGGTGAAAATGAACTAGCGATAAAAGAAAGTCTGCATTTACAAGATTTTGATCCTAGCACCATTGGACTAAAATATGTCGTGATAGCGGGGGTGATTTACCTAGCAATCTTGTATTTTGTGTATGGGTGGATAGTGAAAAGCTCTAAAGAAAAAACATTAGACGCCAAAAAAAATCATAAAAATTAGTTGCTATTGAGTGTACAGTTTGATATAATACTTCTAAAGAAAGTAAGAGGGCGGTTGTGTATGAAGAAAAATGGCGGTTGTGGTAAAATCTTTTCATTTTTTATTGGTATCTTTGTAGGTGTCTTGATAGTGATTTTTTCGGTGGTAGGTTTTGGCTTTTGGGCGTACAATAATGTTAGCGTGTCAAAGATAGAAAAGACTTTTAATGTAAAGCTTGATATTGGCGATGATGAGTTTAAGAGTAAGGCGATAAAAGACCTTATACCTGAGGTTAGCGAGCTTATGAATAAGTCTGTAGGTGAGATAGCGCAGACATTAGGGTACACGATAGATACAAAGATTGAGATTGAGCCAGCGAGCGGTACGGAGCCAGCAAAGTATGCCGATTTATCAGAAGCGATGAATTATGTACTAAAAGGGCAGATTTACGATATTGAGTCAAATTTGCAAAAGGCAATCGACCACGTGACTATTGGTTATGTCTATAAGGTGCTAGATGAGCCTATGGGATTGCCAAATTTAAAACTTTTCACAAAATATAACACTGTAAAATTGGTAAACATTGGTAATATCGTCGACCAAATTACCATTTCGGATATTTTGGAGCCAAATCACGATGAGAATGGCAACGAGATACCTTTTACGGGAGTTTTGGGTGCTATTTCGGATAAGACCTTGACCTATCTAATGGAAGAGGGCAATATGGAAGATACCATAAATGGACTAAAGCTCAAAGAGGTCATTGAGATAGATGAAAATGATACTGGTGTAATGGGCGCTTTGAAAGAGCTCACTATAGCAGAGCTTACAAACGATAATATAATAGACGCGCTTAATAGTAAAAAGCTCAGTGATATACTAAATATCACAGCCGATAGTGGTGTAATGGCAAAGCTAAAAGATGTCACCATTGGCGATATAAGCGCGGGTAATATTGATGAAGAGATTGAGTCGTTACTGCTTAGCGAGGTGATAGATATCACCGATACTAGCGGTGTGATGTATGCTCTAAAGGATAAGACTATTGGCGAGCTAAATGCTGATACTATTATGGCGCTAAAGGTGTCGGATGTATTTACTATTACCGATACTAGCGGTGTAATGTTTGCTATAAAAGATTGGACTCTAAGTGAGCTTTCGGGTGAAAAGTTTAAGACTCTAAAAATCAATCAAATTATTAGTATAGATAGCGAAAGTGGGATACTCGCTAGCATTAAGGAGTGGACTTTGAACGACTTTACCGAGGAAAATTTGAAGTCGCTCACTTTGGGAAGCGTGCTAGATATCACTGCTACTAGCGGAATAATGTATCAATTAAAAGATTTGAAGCTAGCAGAGCTCACCGATGCCAATATCAAGACTCAAATAGAGCCTTTAAAGCTCGAAGATGTTATCACCATTTCAGGCACGGGCAGTATGGTTTGGGACGCTATCAAGACTAGTACAATAGGTGCGCTAGGTACGACCTTAAACGGTTTGACGCTTAGTCAGTTTATAGCGCCAAATGGTACAGGGGCGGATGAAGGTAAGTATGTAGGTTTGTTAGGTTATCTAATAACTGATGAAAAGGATCCTCTTATTAGCGATTTGAGTAGCGCTATAGATACTGCAGTGGAAGACTATATGAAAGATGTCACCATTGGCGAACTAATAGATAGTGGTGTTATAGATGAGCTTACTGGTTACACCGATGAAGAGATGGTGGTATTAAGAGCAACAAAACTCGTAGACTTTATCAATAACAGTCTAAAGAGATAATCTAAAAAGACGCTTTGAATAAAGGCGTTTTTTTGTTTTAGATAAAATTAAATTTTTAAGTGATGAAAATCAAGATATAAAAGTAAATGTAAATATTTGTGAAATTTGTATACAAAAAGATGATTTTTATGATATAATCAATACATAAAAGAAATGTTATGGTAGAAAATGAAATTATTTCTAGTAGATACAAATCTTTTGAAGATATAAAACATTTTGATGAAAATAACAATGAGTATTGGCTTGCAAGAGAATTACAAATACAAAATGGGCAAATTTTAATAAGGTTATAGAGATTGCAAAAATCGCTTGCAAAATAAGTGGTCATCTAGTTAGTGATTATTTTGCCGACCTTAGCAAAATGATAATTTTGGCAAAAGGCGCAAAACGTGAAGTCTTAGATTACAAATTAACTAGATATGCAGATAAAATGTGTAAAAAAATTATTTAAATCTAGGTATTATGATAGAGACAAGGATGCAAATGAGATTGATATAGTCTTAAAAGGTCAACGGCACCTTACACGCAATAGAGATTAAGAAATCAAACAATCCGACCGCTAGTATAGTCTCTCGGTTTGGTGTGCTTAAAAAAAGCGTCCCTGCCACTATGAGTATCTGCGATTGTATGTACAAAAGAGAAGCTATTCGCTATTTACAAAGACAATCTTATTATCACTACTAGACTACTATAGTGAAATAAATATTTAAAGTCTTTTTAAAAATCAATATTTTTTGTAATGTTTAAAATTGTTAATGGGAAAATTAAAAAAAAACTATAGACTATTTGTCTACAGTTTGAGTGCAACCTTAAAGGTTGTATTTTTTTGTGTAATGTTTTAGGCGAGTGAGATTACTAGACATTACACTTTCAAAATTTAATTATCTTGTAAGGTGCAACAAAAAACCGCCAAACGGCGATTTTTGTAAATCGTTTACTCTACAGTATTATTCGTAGCTAAGCCAAGAACACCCTCAATATTAGCAGCAAGTGCGTAAATGATTGCGAGCAATACAACGATGATTGCAAAACCAACAATACAGTTTATCAAACGCTTTTTCGCAGCGTCTCTCGTCTCACTTGAGTCTGCTCTAGCCATATTCACACCTAAAACAACCGCATAAATGGTACCAGCCGCCAAAACGACAATCATTAGTGGTATCATAAAGTTATCAACGAGTCTAAGGATAGGTGCTAAAAACGCATAACCTTTACCGATATTAGTATAAGCGCCAGTTTCAAGCTTTGTTGCGACATCACTAATTGCAGATAGTATTGACATCAAACCAAATGTGTTCATAAAAGTTCCTCCATAAAATAATAAGATAATTAAGATTTTAATAAAGTCTCTATTCCTACCGTGTACAGAGGAACTTCAACTAATTATCAATTATTATAATAGCACAATAAAGTCAAGTGTGCAACTAAATTTTACAAATTTTTCAAAGTTTTTTTAAATTTTAAATAGTATTTATTTTAATATTGAGATTTTTTGATAAATCACCTCTGATTGCGCGAGTAATTTACAAAAATAGTTTGAGTAAAATTTGATTTATTATACTAAAAATATGGTAAAAAAGATTTCTAATTGTTTTTATTAAACAACCTTGTATTTGCTTTACTTTTTCAAATTAATTTGTTATACTCTAAATATATTTAGCATTTAAGGAGCCTTGTATGAATAAGTTTTTAAAATTTTGTGCCAAGTACATTTTTATTTTTATCGCAATGTACGCGGTAGTGGTCGCGATAAGGGTATTTGCTCTCGGCGAAAGGTTTGATGTAGACCTAATAACTGACACGACCACATTAGGATTTGTAGGACTAGGATATGCGTGTTACATTTTGTACGTACTACTTCGGTTGGGCGATGATAAGAAAGAGGGCTATGGTGGTTATGGCGATAGCGATCCGGGCAAGATAGACATTGACGGCAAAAAGGTCGACCAATACGCCAAAATGCGTTGGGTGACCGATAAGGAGCTAGCGACGGAGAAAAAGTTTGGGTTTAACTATTATTCCGATTTGGCGCGTTGCAAAAATGACGGTGTGCTCATTAGGAGCGAGCTTAGGGGTAATAGACTGCTCACCAATATGTACAAACCTATTCACACGCTTATTTTGGGTACGACGGGTAGTGGTAAGACTGAGGGCTTTGTAATACCTAGTATAAATGTATTGTCTAGTTGCGCTAGCAAACCTAGTCTAGTCATCACCGATCCGAAAGGCGAACTTCTCAAAAAGACAGGGCGAAAGCTAACGGAGTCAGGTTATGAGATAAAGGTGTTAAACTTGCGTGAGCCTCAAAAATCTACTTGTTGGAATCCTATGGATGATGCGTACGTTATGTTTCACAAGGCGCACTCGCTCGACTCAGAGGTGACCACTTTCCGCGGTATAAACCCTGCGGATACAAAGTTTAAGCATATATCCGCTGAGTATAACAATGAATGGTACGGATACAATGGTATTGCGTATCCTAATAAAGAAATGCTCAATAATGACCTAGACGGACAAAAGCAAAAGCTTATATCCGATGCGGATAATATCTTGCACGGTATTGCCTCTACGCTGTGTCCTGTCGTAAATGAAAAGGATCCTACTTGGGAGCGTGGCGCGCAAGACTTTATTTGGGGTACGATGTACGCTATGCTAGAGGATAGTTTGGATAAAAATACCGGTATGACTCGTGAAAAGTTCAACCTTTATAATGTAAATAAGATAGTGACACGTACCGATATGGGTGATGATCCATACGTTACTACGAGAAATTATCTTTTGATGAGGGAAAAGACTAGCCCTGTCATTGCGCGTGTGTCTTCTGCGATAAACAATGCGCCAAATACTGTCAAAAACTATATGGGTATAGTAAACTCTGCGGTGTCACTATTTACCGATATGGGTATAGCATTTGCGACTAGTAAAAATGAAATGAATTTTGATACGTTCTCTTCAAAGCCTACTGCGCTCATCATTATAGTGCCTGATGATGATATGGCGAGACACCCTATAGCGACGATGCTAATAGGTCGTATTTATCAGGTCTTGGTAGACCAAGCAAATAAGAGACCTACTCAAGAGCTAGAAAGACACGTCTACTTTATACTGGATGAGTTTGCAAACTTGCCTAAGATAAACAATCTTTCTACACTCATTACCGTATCTAGAAGCCGTGGTATATTCTTTGAAATGGTTGTACAATCATATTCACAATTGACCACCAAATACGGCGAGTCTGACGCAAACACTATCAAGGGTAACTGTAATATTCAAATATATATCGGTTCGGAAGATATGAATACTAAGAAACAATTTAGCGAACTTTGTGGTGAGACTTATGGTACGAGCGTAAATGTTAGTAAAAACAAAGGTAAAGACGACAAGAGCGGTAGCAGTACGAGTACTAGCAAAAATGTCGCTAAGCGTCCACTCATCTACCCTGACGAACTCGGCGTATTGCCTAAAGAGACTGCTATTGTCAAGATTTTTGGCGAGTATCCGTTAAAGATAAAGTTAAATCACGCTTATAAGTACCCAATGTTTACTAGAGTACCGCTAGAAGAAAAATATGCACCTACTAGAAGATTAAATGAGGCTGAGGTTCTTTACGATATTGGCGCAGTCGTAAACGCTAGAAGAAATCCACCTCCTTCAAGTATATTTGATGACGATAAGTTCTAAAAAAAAGAAAAGACTATTTTAGGAAGAGCCCTAAGATAGTCTTTTTTTGTTACAAAAAGCGTTTGTTATTTTAGTCAATCTCATAATAGTCTTTACCTCGTTTCTTTTTGTGCGGGATAGACGTCGCTGTGTTTGGCGGGGGCATTTTTATGATGTCTCCGCTATTTTTTGCGCGAATAGGGCGTGTTCTTTTGGACGTTTTTAGCATAAAAAAGAGTAAAATCAGTGCAGGTGTCGTGATAGCTATAATGATTGCGAGTTCAAAAGAATTAGGTGGTTCAAAACTCGGTGACGTGATAGGTGACTCGCTACTAGACCAATCGTGCTTTGCTATAGGGTAAAGACTAAAGGAAAGATTTGTAAATGTGGTAAAATTATCCGTTAGTCCGCTATAAATGTAACCAAACTGAGAGACGCCATTTTTTGTGTAACTCACATAATACCAAACATCACTCCTATTTGACACGACCTCCTCGCCGTGTATTTTGCCGTAATAGGTAAAGTTTGTTTCATACAAAGGTAGTTCGCATATTAGAGTCGCTAGACCTAATGTACGGGAGGGGGTGCTTCTTAGTTCGGCACTTTGACTCGCTAGTATTCTAAAATTTACATTTTCTAGATAGATAGTAAAAGGGTGTTCGTCCACGCATTGCACCTCACTCGCTCTCACAAACCCCGTAATATTTCTATATTGCGCCTTGTAGTAACCGTCCGTTTCATCTTCTAAGAGTTTTACATAATAAGTGTTAGGTAGTTCAAAGATAGGTTTTGTACCTTTATCCTCAAAAAGAAACACATTTTCCGACTGAATTTGTGCGAAAAAACTCGTATTTTCAGCGTAAGTAATTATGTTGCTATTAGGTAAAGTGACTATCAAAATTGAAATTATCAATAAAATATTGTTAAACTTAAACATACATACTCCTTTTAGGTGCTAAAAATGGGTTTTTATCTATGATAAATCACGAAAGGGGGTTTGTTAATTATTTTATTTGACAAAATATAAATAAATAACATTAATTTTAAGTAAAGAGGGCAATAAATGAAAAAAGTGATTAAAAATTCAAGCATAGTACACACTGAGGATATTGAGGCGAGCGATTTGAGGAGCGTGATTTCTCAAATAAGGCGAATAGATGAGGAACTCGCAAGGCGTGAACCGTGCCCTGCCCTAAAGGGATACAATAGTGGCGATATTGTACATAAAAAGCAGGTGGAGTTTCATAGGTGCAAAAAGCGCAACCGCTGGGTGTTTGGTGGCAACCGCAGTGGCAAGAGTGAGTGCGGTGCGGTGGAGGTCGTTTGGCTCGCTAGAGGTATACACCCATATAGACAAAACAAAGACAATATTTTCGGGTGGGTGGTGTCACTGTCTAGTCAGGTACAAAGAGATGTCGCACAGAGCAAGATTTTGCACTATATCAATCCTAATTGGATAAAGGATATTGTAATGCTTAGCGGTAAAAAAGAAAATCCGCATTCTGGCATAATAGACTACATTATTTTGAAAAATGTATTTGGCGGTGAGAGTCGTATAGGGTTTAAGAGTTGCGACCAAGGGCGAGAAAAATTTCAAGGTACCTCGCTAGATTTTGTGTGGTTTGATGAGGAGCCACCGCTAGATATTTATATGGAGTGCAAGATGCGAGTATTAGATAAATGCGGTGATGTCTTTGGGACTATGACACCGCTAAAGGGGCTCACGTGGGTGTACGATACTATTTACTTAAACGCATACAACGATGACGAAGTGTGGTGTATCTTTATGGAATGGGCGGACAATCCTTATCTCAGTCAAAAAGAAATCAAGTCTATCTCTTGCAGTATGAGTAGTGAGGAACTAGAGAGTCGTAGATATGGCAAGTTTACTAGCGGAGGTGGTCTAGTGTATAAAGATTTTGATATAAACGAAAATATCATAGAACCTTTTGACGTGCCGAAAGAATGGTACGACAATATCAGTATAGATCCGGGGCTACACAACCCGCTATCGTGTCATTGGTATGCAGTGGATTACGACGGTAACGTGTACGTCATAGCGGAGCATTACGCCTCTATGATGGATATCACCGAACATAGCAAACGCATAAAAGAAATCAGTGATAGTTTAGGTTGGATGCGTACAAGTAGTGGTATGATATCCGCACTTATTGACAGTGCCTCTACGCAAAAAACGCTAGCAAGCAGTCGTAGCGTTGCGGAACTTTTCTATGATTTAGGTATATTAGTCAATACAAAGGTAAATAAAGACTTGTTTTCAGGTATTAGTCGCGTGAAATCTTACATAAAAGACGCAAACGGCGAAAGACATCTATTTATATTTAGTAATTGCGTCAATATGATAAGGGAGATAAAAGGCTATTTTTGGGGTAACGACGATGCCCCCGTAAAACGAGATGATCACGCTATGGATGAATTGCGTTATTACATTATGAGTAAACCGCTAGCAAAAAAATTAACCCCAAGACTAGAAACAATCATAGAAAAAGATAAAAAAAGACTAATGCGACACCAAAAAGACCACCAAACCTACAGACTATAATGTAGCACGTGCGTAGTATTAATCAGAGATTTTGGCTCTGATTTTTTTGATAAAGTTTGACCATCTAATTTTGTTTTTTTAAGGGAAATAGGTTAAAATGTATGTGCGTGAGAAGCTTTCGCGCTTAAAAAAAAATGTTTTTGATTTTAAAGAGGTGAATTGTGATAGACCAGACAAAATTGCATAGTTCACTACTAAAGAAAGCGTTGGGCTATGAAGTCGATGAGGTGACCGAGGAGTACGCTATGGAAAAAAACGAACTCAAACTCACCAAACGGCGTATAGTAAAGAAACACATTCCGCCTGATTATTCGGCGGTGAAAGTTTTATGCGATTATTTTAATGACAATATCAATTTGGAAGAAATGACCGAAGAACAACTGAAAAAAGAAAAACAAAGATTATTAAATCAATTAAAAAATTTTGATTAAAGGAGTGAAAATGGCTAAAAAAGTAGACTTAATGGATGAAAAACAAAAAGAAGAACTAGTTACTGAGGTACTAGAGGACTTTAAACGCAGACAGCAAGAACGCAAAAATTTTGAGAGTCAATGGCGACTAAATATGAATTATGTATTAGGTAATCAATATTGTTCAATCAATTCAAATAACGAAGTGGAAAATTACGACAAGCGTTATTTTTGGCAAGAGCGAGAAGTGTACAATCATTTGGCGAGCATTGTTGAGATACGACTAAGCAAATTAAACGGTGTTAGACCTCGTATGAATGTGTTACCTAGCAGTGCGGATATAAAGGATATTTCCGCGTCAAAAATGAGCAAAGCGGTGCTGGACTCACTCCAACACAAGGTAAATTTGAGCGAAAAACTCACGGAGGGCGCTTCGTGGTCGGAGATTTGCGGGACTTGTTTTTACAAGGTGACTTGGGATAATGACGCCGGCAAGGTCGTCACAATGGAGCCGTACATAATGAAAGAGGGCGATGTGGATATTAGCGTGATACCACCTTTTGAGATATTTCCGTTTAATTCCGCGATAGCGGATATGGAGTGCAATCCTAGCATTATTCACGCTAGAGCGTATCCAGTGGAGACTATTAAAGACTTGTACGGTGTAGAAGTCACAGGTGAGACGCTCGATGTGTATAGTTTGACCTCGACAAACACGATTAGCGGTTTTGGTTACACGCAAAATATCACGAGTTGCGGTAGCGAAGCAAAAGAAAATCACGCACTCGTCATAGAAAAATACATTTTACCTACAAAGGAGTATCCAAACGGAAGGCTTATAATCATAGCGAAAGATAGACTCGTGTATGACGGCGAGTTGCCGTATGCAAATGGTGTAGACGGGACAAGGACGTATCCGTTTATCAGACAAACATCCGTTTGTGTCGCGGGGTGTTTTTGGGGGATAAGCGTTATTGAGCGTGCAATACCTGTACAAAGAGCGTACAATGCGCTAAAAAACCGCAAATTAGAGTACCTAAACCGTCTAAGTATGGGTGTAATGATGGTGGAAGATGGCTCGGTGGATGTAGATGATTTGGAGGACGATGGGCTTTCACCAGGTAAAGTGCTAGTGTATAGGCAAGGTGCGAACCCTCCTAGTATGATGAGTGCAAATAGGTTACCTATAGATTTTGCTAGCGAAGAAAATAGACTACTAAACGAATTTTCCATCATTAGCGGTATCAGTGACCTAATGCGACAAAGCGAAGCGGTGTACGCAAACCTTAGCGGTACGGCGTTGCAACTGCTTATTGAGCAAGACACATCGAGATTATCTTGCAGTATTGACAGTATAAAATTTGCGGTCATCAGCATAGCGAAGCAGTCACTAAGACTATACAAACAGTTTGCCGTAGTACCTAGACTAGCTCGTATAATGGGCGAGAAAAATAGCACAGAAGTCTTTTACTTTACAAATAGCGACCTTGGTGGTGATGATATTATATGTGATAGTGAGAGTGAACTGGCTACCTCAAAAGCGAACCAAAGGAGTCTTGTGTTTGAACTATTAAATTCGGGACTTTTGCAAGATGAAAACGGGCGAATAAGTAGTGAAGTGCGTTTGAAAGTGCTAGAGATGTTAGGCGTAGGTATTTACGATAGCAAGCAAGATTTGTCGCAAATGCACATAAAGAGTGCACAAAAAGAAAATTTACATTTTTCGCAAAAAGATTTTAGTGATGAGGTGCAATCTTACGATGAGCACGACTTGCACATAAAAGAACACGTTGCATTCCTACTTAGTAGCGATGCGGACGAGATAAACAAAGATAAAATACTAAAGCAAAAAGTGCTAGACCATATAAATATGCACAAGAGTTGTATAAAATTGATGCAAGGAGAATAAAAAATGAAAGATTTTAACGGAGAACAACCATTACCAAACGAGAACGAGCCAGTAAAAAATGAATGTAGTATTGCTAGACAAGATGATAATAATGTGATAGATAATAATGTAGATAGTAATGTAGATAATAATGTAGAAGATAGTAATGAAAAAGAACAAGTCAGCAAAATAGTAGATAAAGAGACTGATGACAGTCTTTCGCTAAATGGCTCTCCGATAGGAAAATTTAAAAGCGTTGATGCGTTATATTCGGCCTATAACAATTTGCAGGCGGAATTTACGAAGAAATGTCAAAAGCTTAGTGAACTTCAAAAAGAGATTGGGTGTAAGGAGGAAGCAATCGAGACGACAAATCAAGACTCATCATTGCCCTATAGCGAAGCTACACGTCCACTAGATAAGACTTATGATTATCTAGCGGACACGTGGGACGCTAAAGTGGAGGAGTTTTTAAAGGAACACCCCGAGGCAAAGACAAAAGCGGAGGCGATATGTATAGAAAAGTTAAACGATCCGACTCTTTCTCTAAGGCAAGCATACGATAGAGTGCTAGCTAATGAGTACAAAGCACCTAATAAACTAGCAGAAGATGATACTTTTCTAAATGAGTACATTTATAACAGTGAAAAAATAAAGCAAAAAGTGTTACAAGACTATTTTTCCTCGCTAAAGGTTAGTCCAACACCTTTTCTTATGAGCAAAGGGTTTAATGCTGTTACCACAAACCAACCTAAAGTGGCGGGTAGTTTGGATGAGGCTGGTAAAATGGCTGTTAGTTTATTAAAACAAATAAAGTAAAATAAATAATTTTAAAAATTTTAAAAAATTAAAATAAAAGGAGAACCTATGGTAACTTTAGAAAGTGCAGATAATGCATTAAAAACAATTTATCTAGGCGTGGTTAGTAATCAATTAAATGTAAATGCAAACCCGCTTTTAGGTAAAATTCTTCAAACGACTAGTGATGTTTGGGGAAATGAAATTCGCAAACTTGCTCCTTACGGTCTAAACGGCGGTGTCGGTGCAGGTGAGGAGGACGGCAATCTTCCTAGTAGTGCGCAAAACAACTATGTGAAGTTTGTATCCGAACTTAAAAACCTTTACGGAACGATAAATATTAGTGATAAAGCGATTAGAGCGTCTAGTAATAGCGCGGGTGCGTTTGTAAACCTGCTCAACGCAGAAATGGAAGGACTTATCAAGGCGTCATCATTCAATTTTGGTAGAATGCTTTACGGCGACGGTAGTGGTCTTTTAGCAAAAGTGACTGCTTATTCTAACGGTGTAGCGACATTAGATAGTGTTAGAAATCTTATGGAGGGTATGGTGGTAGATATCTTTAACGATACTACAAAAGTTTATTCCGCTATAAGAGTGAGATATGTGGATAGAGTAAATAAAAAGGTCTCTTTTGAGGGGACTATGAGTACCGCTTTGGCAAAAGATTATACCTTGTATGTACAAGGTTCAAAAGGTAACGAGATTACCGGTCTTGGTGCTATATTTAGTACAAACAATACCCTTTATGGTGTGGATAAGACATTGTATCCTTGGATGAGTGCATATACTAGCACAGATGCAGGTGAGATAAGCGACACTATTATACAAAGTGCTATTGATTTTCTAGATGAGGTCAGCGGTAGTGAGGTGGACTTTATCTCTTGCTCCGCTGATGTTAAGAGAGCGTATCAACAATATTTAGGTAGTTATAGACGCAACATTGACATTATGGAACTCAACGGCGGATATAAAGCGCTTACATACAATGGTATACCTGTAGTGAGTGATAGATTTGTGGAAGAAGGTACAATGTATTTGCTCAACACTAAAGAGTTTGCATTGCACCAATTATGCGATTGGAAGTGGCTTGAGGGTGAAAACGGTAGAATTATCAAGCAAGACGTCGGCAAGCCTACATATACCGCTACTTTGGTAAAATATGCCGATTTGATTTGTAACAAACCAAACGGACAAGCAAAAATCAGTGGTATCACTGGTTCTACGACTAATCCTTTTGCTCCAGTTGTGAATGTCACTACTACCTCAGCAACAACACCTACTAGCGGTGAATAAAAAATAAAACATAAAGTATTTTAAATGGGCAAAAGACAGAATTTGGTTCTGTCTTTTGTTTGAATAAGGAGGGAAAATGATATTAAGTAGTGATGTGTTTGATATAGTCAAGCGGTTAAAAATGATAGATAAAGATTATCTAGTTAGTTGGAATGATAAAAAACGGCGTTATGAAATTGTGCGAATAGTAAATGGTGTGGTGATTACTGAACTAGTGGTGCCGTATAAGACTTTGGACAAAAGGACGCTTGACCTTGTGATGAAAAGTTCGGTGCGATACCTAAGTAGGACGCTTAGCAATGTGGATAGGGCAAACCGCTTGCTAGAAGAAAAAAGGCTAGAGGATACTAAATATAGACTCGCTTATGATTTAAAATTACTTTTATGCTAAAAAGGAGAAATAAAAAAATGTATAAAGTTTATGATATCCTCGCTATCTCAGCGAGGATGCTTAGAAAAAATGATTTGGCGGAGCAGTTTTTATCATACGACAACATTCCGCCTAGTGACTTAAATACGAATGAGGACTTGACTGGCACACTAGATATAACATCTTATGAATACAAGTTGTTTATGCGCGCTATAAATAACGTCTATGATGATTTGATTACACAATACGCACCTTTTGTCGAGGAACAAACGTTTGTGGGGGATAAGATAAAGTTTTCAGATTTTGGAAAGGATATCGCAAAAGTGATAGAGGTGAGAAACTCAAAAGGCGACAAACCTAGATATCTCACTGCAAGTGACGGACTACTATTTGCGCGTTTTGATACGTACAGAGTGATATATTCTTATAGAGTAGCACCTTTTAGCAGTAATGATAATGTTGTGCTACCTTTTATATCTGACACGGCGCTAGCGTATGGTGTTAGTGCGCAGTATTGCATATTGGACGGTTTGTTTGATGAGGCGAATGTTTGGTTTGAAAAATACAAAGAAGCCCTATTAGGTGTGTTTCGGCGTACAAAAAATATAAAAATGAGTGCGAAAATATGGCAATAATTTCAAAAATAAATAGCAAATTACCAAATGTAACGCATAAGACAGTAGATTTTAGCGATTTTTTGAGCGGTGTAAATACTGAGTATGATGACTCAATTATGCCGATAAAGTACGCTAAGGAGTGTACAAACTTTAAAAACGAAAAAGGCGTTCTTATGACGGGACTTGGTCTAAAGGGACTCGTTATGCCCGAAAAATTAGATGAGCCAAACGGCGGTGTCACGATGATATGGGATTTTTCAGCGGAGCCGGTCAAGGTGATGCACTTTAGGTTTTGGGAGCCGAAGATGAACGAACAACAAAATAGGATACTAGTCTATATGAATGACGGGAGAACGCTTTTCCGTAGAGTATATGATACTTTTGATAAGTTTATTTTGTTGCCGTTTTTAAAATTTACTAGCGTACCTAATATGCTTAATTACCGCTTGAATGATAAGGACTTAGGTCTCTTTATGACAAAGACCGATAGTTTGCAGGTCTGGGGACCTGAGGTGACCACTACCACGATAGAAGATGCACCTATGATGACGAGTATGTGTTTGCATTTTGAGAGATTGTTTGCGACGGTTGAGGGGCAAAACACGTCTATATGGTTTTCCGATAGTATGGATCCGACAAACTGGAATATTACAAGTAGCGAGGCGGGATATTTTCATTTGTACGACTCGCTAGGTGGTGCGAATAAAATAATATCTTTCAATAACTATCTTTATATTTTTAGAGATTTTGGTATCACAAAGGTGAGCGCTTTTGCTGAGCAATCTAGTTTTACCGCTAGTACTATTTACACTAGTAGTAATGTGATATTTGCCGATACCGTTTGTATATGTGGGGACAATGTGTTTTTCCTAGCGAGTGACGGCTTGTACGGGTTTGATGGTGCGAGCGTCAAAAAATTAAATCTACCTTTTGAGGGTATCTTTGATGGTGTGGACAATAGCAAGGCAGTATCAGAATTTCATAAAAATTGCTACTACCTATTATGCAATACAAAATTTTCTAGCGGTGGTGATTATTTAGGTACAATGCTAGAATTAAATGTTGAGACTGGCGCAATATCACTCCTTGTGGGGTACAATTTTGTGAGTCTTACATCTATTCGTAATGACTTACTTGAAAAACTTATTGTCATAATAAATACGGGCGAACATAACATCTTGACCGAACTTACGCACGATGGCGTGGTGCTAGGTACACCTACTAAAAAGACTTGGAGCAGTGCGTATACCGATTTGGGAGAACCGAACAAAATAAAAACAATAAAAAGTATATCACTTATAAGCACAAATGATTGTTTTGTAAAATTACAAACCGAAAACGCAACAACAATTTTAAAAATAAAAGGGAGCAATTTACCACAAAGAAAGGCGGTCAATATCACGGGTAGACTCGTGAGGGTGTCTTTTGAAACGGTAAGTGGGGAGGCAAAAATAAGCCACCCAGAGCTAGAAATATGTTACAAGTAGAATATGATTTAATGCAGTTAGCAAAAAAAATAAAACAAGAAACGTTTGATTTAAGTGGAGGACAACAAATGTACGAGTTTAAGTTTAAAAATGAAGCGAATGATGAAGAAAAGAAAAGTACCAAACAAAACCTTATTGACCTTATAAAAGGCGTGGAAAAGACTTTTGAATTGTCTACAATGCCGACAAAACCTGATGATATAACACTTGAGCGTAGAGATTTAAAAGAGATAGATGAGGACAAGATAAAAAATGAGGCGAGTGAGTCGCTTAGAAGTTATTTGACAGACGGACTAAACAAAATCAATGAGGAGTACGCGACCAATAAAAATAAACTAGATACCGAACTTTCCGACTCGCTAAATGAGGGCGAAAATACGCTCAAAAGTTTGGCGAGTAGCTATGACAACAAGACGCAAAAAGCGATTAGCAGTGCGATAAATAGGGGTATGAGTAGAGGTTCGGTGATAGATGAGGCGGTTGGTGATATAAATGCGACCAAGGCGGAAGATATGCGCACCACAAAAGGCGAGATTGATAGCAAAATCAACGCTCTAAATAGTCAAAAAGAACTCCTTGAGACAAAAAAGAAAAACGCACTTGAGGCGTTTGATATAGCGTATGCGGTGAAATTGAATGAAAAAATCGGTAAAATCAATGAAGATTTAGTCACCTATAATCAAAAAGCGCAAGAGTATAATAGTATTCAGGAAAAAAGAGAAAAAGAGTACAACCTAAAAAACGAAGCCGAATATCAAAAGAATGTTGATAGGATAATGGATAGAAATCAACAACTCATTGATTTTATAGCGGAGCAAGGGCGTGAGGGACTAGAGTCTCGTATGGCGCTAAAAAAGAGTGAACTCGCTCTAGACTACCTAGAAGATATGAAACCTGCTGATGCGTTCACAATGCTCGTTAGTGATGACGAACTCGCAAATGCGCTAGGTGATACCGCCTTTCAAGCGGTGCTAAAAGCAATCACTGATAAAATCAAAAATGCACCCTCATTAGGTGATTAGTATGTGGGAAAATATATTAGATTTGGCTATAAATAACGGTCTTTGGGCGGTGCTTTTTCTAGGGCTTTTGATTTATCAATTAAAAGATAGTAGGACTCGTGAGGTAAAATATCAGTCTATAATCACGAGTCTTACTGATAAATTGGACCTCATACAAAAGGTTAGCGAGGACGTTAGCGATATAAAAGACACTATCAAAGAGCTAAAAATAAAGTCAAAAAAAAGTGAGGAAAAAGAATGTTTAAAAGTTTCAAATTTTGGCTAAGTATTGGTCTTATTATTGCACTAGTCGTTTGCTTTGTTACGGACGGGTTTGGGGTAAAGATTGATGTAGATTATGTGACCGCTATCATTAGCGTGGCACTCTCCGTTATGATAATGTTAGGGGTGATAGATAAAGATTTACCCGCAAAAACGGGTGTCAAAGATATTCAAAATCAATTAAAAAGTGCAAAAGATGATTTAATCTTAAAAGATGACGCAAAGAATGATTTTACTCGCTTAGAAGAATTAGATAGTAAGAATAAATAAACGAAATGAGAAATTGCTACATAAAAATAAAAAGGTCAGGCGTATTACTAATATAATAATGTTTTAGCGCTCGACCTTTTTTATGTGTTTTGTTATAAATAGTTATAGCTTTTTGTGGCAAAATGTGGGCGTGTAGTCGCCGTAAAAGATGTTATAAGCGTGTATATACAAATAGTTTGATTAAGAGACTAATAGTATGATAATTATAAGTGAGGTGGGGAATATTTTTAATTGTGAAAAGTTTTTAAAAAAAATGCGATTTTTGTTTGACAAGCATAAATAAGTATGGTACACTTAAAATAAATTTATTTGTAGGAGAATGTTATGGAAAGATTAAAAAAGACTAGAGGTAAGAGTTTGTTTGTGACGATTGTTGCTAGTGTGCTCTTGCTCGCTGTAGGTGCGACTTTTGCGTGGATGAGCTTTAGTAAAAAGGTGGAGACACCTCTCAGTGCTTTGAAGGTTGAGCTTGAGGTGAACTTTGATATGTATGATTCTGATAATGGCAATAACAGTATAGGATATGATGACGTCGTAGCAAAGAAGATTAGTTTTTATGGTACTAGTACATCCGATTGCTATGTTAGGGCAAAGTTTCAATATGCGTCTACAGACACGAGCGCAGAGGGTAAAAAGTTCCTTTTGGCAATGAATTGCCCTGATGTGACGACTTATACGGGTACTGATTATAAGTGGGTGAGATATAAGGACGGATATTACTACCTAGTAAATAGTACTAGCGGTGAGCCTTATGTATATACGAAAACTACTGCTAGTAGTAGCGCCCCTACAATATTTTGTGAGAGTGTAAAGTATCTAGGTGTCAGTCTTTCTTATGGTGTAGCGACAAAAGATGACGGTCTTAAGCTAATCACTGAGGTACAAGCCGTTCAAGCAAAGAATGTCTTTAATAATGAAACGGATAAGTTTGCTAGATTGTCTAGCGTATTTACTGAGACATTTGGCGAGGATGAGTTTGCAGGTGTTATAGTAATGTTTGACGCACAAGGCGGTACAAATGTGGACGCGCAAGTGTTTGATAATACTACGAGCATGATTGATACGAGTAAAGCTACTCCGACTAAGACAAATTATACTTTTGGTGGTTGGTACACTGATAGCGATTGCACTGAGAGCAAAAAGTTCGATACTACAAAAGTTGTAGATACTAGTATCGTGTTGTACGCTAAGTGGACAAAAAATAATTAAGAGTCTGATAGATGACTTTTTACAGATTGTTATGCAAGCTACCGCATAGCGATTTGTTTTTTTATGGTTTGATTGCGGTAGCATTAGTGGGTATTTCTTTTTTTATTAAAACCCCACCTTTAAAAAAGTCTATTATACACCTAAATATGATATACCCTTAAATTTTTATGAGTCAATACTAGCGCAAAAGTGCTATATTGCGATACAATCTCGGTCGCGTTAGACTATATTTCTTTTAAATGAAACGTACCTTTTAAAAAACGCAATAAAAATACCGCTATAATAGTGTATATGACGACCTATTAAGCGGATATATTTTTTTTGTAGTTTAGTAAGTGGCGCACTCGATAGCGATGTCTTTAGCGCGTCCGTCGGCGATACCCAATATGATATAAGGTAGCGGTCTTATGAGGATAGCACAAGTGCAATAGCGATATTGGATAGTTGGTGTTGCCTTAATAAATAGAATATTATAACAACTCTAGCAAATCTGTGACTTCGCAATTTAATGCTTTTGCGAGTGAATATACCTTTATAGCGGACGCTTTGTTTATATCTTTTGTTTTTAGTTCGTATTGTTGTAGGGTTCTAAGGTTTACGCCTGATTTTTCAGCGAGTTGTTTTTGAGAAAGTCCGCATTTTTTACGCACTTGCTGTAGTCTCGTAGGAGATGTATTGTTTTTAATTTTTCCATTGACTATATCAACAAATTTTTGTTCGCTCGCCTCGTGCAATGTGGGATAAAGTGTCAAGATTTCTTGCATCGTTATTTGCGAGTGAATGTATTTGAAAGATAACCCCGTTTGCCACTGATAATATGCGAGTATCCAACCGCACCAATATTCAGGTGAGTAGTCAAAGTTGTTTTGTGGTTTTTTTGGGGTGATATCGTATCCAACCGCATCAAATATATTTAACGCAAGCTCCGTACCAGACATTCCACTAATAACTTTCGGGTTGCCTTCTTCAAACATTTTATCATACTTGCTTAGGACAAACATATCCATAAATACATCCATACTAAGCCCGCAACCATTTTTTGCATAATCAAATGCTTCGCCTAAGTTTTTCATAGCGTTTTCGAGACAATTAAACTCGTAACCTTTTATCATCATTTTTCATACCCTCTATCAATATATCTCTTATAAATACACCATTTAGGTCGCTATTTTCTAGTTGTTTCAAATATTCATTCCTCGCTTTTGAGTCTCTCGACCTCTTTTTTTCATAGTAAATAGAGTTGTCCACCGCAATAAAGCCTACAAACTCCAACTTATCAAACGCATTTTTAGATTTTATACAATATTGCAGTCCAAGTCTACCTAATTGCATTGCTAAACCTAATTGTGATAAACTAATCTCATTGCTGACAAACGCCCTTGCAAAAGAAAAATACGCATCATCCGCCCTATATCCTATGATGACATCGCTGTCTTTGTAATCTGGTAAAAAGTTTTCTATCAAATACTCTCTTGCTTGATTTTGGAGAGGCGTCGTAAAATTGACTATCCTATTCTCTAATAGTATCGCTATCCAATTTAATATAGTGTATTTTTCATTTGATAAATCTAAAATTTTTAGTCCATCCAAGTCTATACTATATTGGTTTGCGTACCCTTGTGTGTTATCAGAACACGCCCATTCTTTCGCGAGTTCAATCTCTCTCGTGCAGTAAAACCCTTGTCCGTAATCGTTATATGTCTTACCCTCGCCGTATTTAGGATGCTCAACAATCTTTGAAGAACCGTGATATAAAACTATTTTATTCATAATTACACTCCCATTGCTTTGTTTTATAGTAATTGTACCACTATAGAAGTACTATGTCAAGTGTTTTATGTGTAAATCAAATCGTTACATTTTGTCTTATTATGTGATAAAACAACACTTTATAAAAAGCATATTGTACACCTAAGTATGTCTCTATGTAAAAAATAACACCCCTAAAAACAGTGTGCTAATATGATATAAGGTGGTGGTTTTTTAATTGGAGATAACCATAGTTTGCCGTTTAATACTTTTTCTATAAAGTGGCGCGGTGGGTGTCTTTTATCGTCACATTGTGCTTTACAATAGCGGTGGGGTGTGGTATAATAAATGGATAAAAATTTTGAGGGTGAATGAATGAAAGATTTTGAGAAAATAGCAAAGTTATTGTATCCAAATTTAAAGCACGATAGTGCGTATTATGAAGAGAAATATCCTAAGCGTGATTTACCTAAAGGGGCTGAAGTGACTAGGTTTGCACCTAGTCCTACGGGATATTTGCATATAGGCGGATTTTATCAAGCGCTAGTGGATAGCAAGGTCGCAAAAGAGAGTAATGGCGTATTTTATTTTAGACTAGAGGACACCGATAAAAAGCGTGAGGTGGATGGGGCATCGGATATTGCACTCAAGGTGCTAAAAGAGTATGGCGTAGTACCTATGGAGGGGCTAATGCTAGGTGGTGAAGAGGTCGGTGCGTATGGACCATATATCCAAAGCGAAAGGCGTGATATATACGATGCTTTTGCGTATGAACTGGTAAAAAGTGGGCGTGCGTTTCCTTGTTTTTGTGCAAAGAGCGAAAACAAAGAGGATATTGAGGAACGAAGAGAGCAAATGCTAAAAGAAAACGCTACTATATTAGAACACGATCCTTGTAGAGATTTGAGTGATGAAAAGATAGAGAACGAAATCAAAGAGGGTAAACCTTGGGCGCTAAGACTCAAGTCTCTAAATAACGAAGGTGACAAAATCCGCATCGTAGACGCCGTATTAGGTGAGCGTGAGATACCTGCAAATACAAAGGATATCGTGCTAATCAAGAGCAACGGACTACCCGTATACGCTTTTGCGCACGCGATAGATGACCATTTGATGCGTACGACTTTGGTTGTGCGTGGCGCGGAATGGTTTCCTAGTTTGTCGGCGCATTTGGAGGTATTTGAGGCGCTCGGTTTTGAAAAATTAAGATACGCACACACTGGACTAATTAGCAAGATTGATAACGGCAACAAGAGAAAACTGAGTAAGCGTAAAGATCCTGAAGCAAATATGAGCTATTTCCTTGAAAATGGTTATCCTAAGGAGGCGGTGGTTGATTATGTGATGAACCTTGCAAATAGCAATTTTGAGATATGGAGAAAGCAAAATCCAAACGCTAGCATTGATGAATTTCATTTTGATGTGAAAAAGCTCAATATTTCAGATCCTATGTTTGATATGGTAAAACTAGATGATGTGTCTAAAAATGTTATATCATATATGAGTGCTAGCGAGGTTTATGATAGACTGGTTGATTGGGCGAGTGAGTACGACAAAGAGTTTTTTGAGACTATCACCGCTAGAAAAGATTATGTTTTGGGTATGCTTTCTATCGGGCGTGGTGGCGTAAAACCTCGTAAGGACATCGCAAAAATGAGTGAAGTGAAAAATCATTTTGCGTATATGTTTGATAACGATTTTGAGTACGACTACGACGAAAAGTTTACTAGCGAACAAATAAATAGCGTGATAGACGAGTTTTTAAAGACCTATGATATAGGTGATGATAGCGACGTGTGGTTTGCGAAAATGAAAGAAGCGTGCGAGAAAATAGGTTTTTGTAGCGATATGAAAGAGTACAAAAAAGAACCTAGTAAGTATATAGGTAGCGTGGCGGACTTTAGTACGATTATTCGTGTCGCAATCACTGGTAGAAGAAATTCGCCCGACCTTTGCCCACTTATGAAACTATTAGGTCTTAGCGAAGTAATAAGTAGGTTTGCCCGTGCCAAGCGTTAGTATATAAACAAGACTCACCATAAAATGTGGTGGGGTATTGTCTTTAAATAAAACTAAAAATAGTGAAGTTATTAAAAAAAAGTGGTCAAAAGACTACAAATTTTCAGTAGGAGCGTAAAATGGACATAAAAAGAGATTATTTGCAACCATTTACTCTTAAATGATGTTGATTTAGTAATTAAAAAAACATATAAAACTTAAAAACTATATACAGAAAAAGAGCGTACTTTAGAATACTCCTAAAATATGCTCTTTATTTTTTATAAATCGCTAACCTTAAATAATAAGATTTTGTGGGGTGCTTAACCGCATTGCAAGATGTATTTTACCTTGCTAAAGTCTTTGTTTATTAGGTCTTGTTTGGTTATAAAAATGTATAGAAACCCTGCGTCTCCAAGGTCTAATTTGTCTTTATTACTAAAATAATAACTATCTAATTGCATAAGTAAGACATAGTCACCTTGTGGCTTTGCATAGCCTTGCATAAAGTCCGCATACCCAAACATTTTTGCTGTGTATTTGCTTTCATTAGGAACATACTCAGAATTATCGTACGCCTCAAAATATCCCGTATAATTTTTTTCTGTGTTTGCAGTAAACTCCTCTTCTGTAGGCACACTCATTTTATTACTAAAAGTTATATTGTGTCTAGGATAGACTTGCCTTATTTCAGTGTCTTTTGGAGTAGGAGCGTTTATTTCTTCGGTCGGGTTTTCAAAGTAAAAGACCTTCACGCCCTCTTTACTTTGCTCGCTATCCCAAGGGAACCCTTCCATATCATAAAACACGCACAAATGCCCTGATGCGGGTAATAGGTTTTCGGTGTCAAAAGGTTTGACCTCTGCTAAATCTATATCCGCTAAAAATTCCATATAATTTGTGGTATTATTCTCGCTATTGCCGTAGCACTCACCAATAAAAGCGGTCGGCCAAGTAAACCCTTTCTCCACCATAGGCAACCCGCCGATGTGACTATTTGTTTGCTTGTCTGTAAACTCAAATGCTATGCTAGGTCTTTCTAGAGTCTTAAATAACTTTTCATAATCGTTCATATCTTTTTCCTCTTCATCCGACAAGTCTTTTTCTTCGGTGGTGTCCGCAAAAAAATGTATCTTTTTGCCACTATCACTTACATATATCACTAGCAAATATCCGCCCATTATCGTGCGGGATTGCACAGAGTATCCGCCTCTTATACTGCGTTTTATCAATCCATATCGCATAGTCACGCCGTTATCATTTATCTCGACGTAATACAGGTGTGATAGCCAAAACCAAGCAAGAGTCAATGCTAGGTCAGCAAGCGCTAGCCAAACGCTTACATTTTTTAGTATTATAGATGCTATTAGTCCTATCATCACTATGGTTAAGGTAATGAGTTCGGGTAGTCTTCCTTTAATTCTTTGCACTTAAGATTTCCTCCTTTATTTTGAGGGCGCATTTATATCCATCCATAGCGCTCGTGATGATTCCGCCTGCGTAGCCTGCCCCCTCGCCAATAGGGTAGAGGTGGTCGGTATTTACGCTCGTAAAATCCTCGTTTCTATTTATCGTGACGGGAGAGCTGGACCGACTCTCTAGCGCTATAAGCAACGCGTTTTTAGTAAAATTACTTAATTTTTTATCCAATCTAGGTAGTGCGAGTCTTAGACTCTCGGTCACAAAATCAGGTAAACATTTTGTAATATCTGTGATTTTTATATTTGGTCTATAAGTGCTAGTAGATACATCACTTTCTCCGCCTAAAAACTCGCTTACGCTCATAGCGGGAGCGTAATACCTTTCACCGCCCAACTCAAACGCTTTTTTCTCGTATTTTCTTTGAAAAATAAACCCGTCCAAAACATCGCCCTTGTCATAATCGCTAGGTCGCACATCTACTAAAAGTGCTGAGTTTGCGTACTCGCTATCTCTAGCAAAATTACTCATTCCGTTGGTGACGAGAGTGCCTTTTTCGCTACTAGAGGACACGACATATCCGCCAGGACACATACAAAAAGTAAACACACTGCGACCGCTACTTAAATGTTCGACGAGTTTGTAGTCTGCATTTGGTAGTCTATCATCTAGCATACCGTATTGTGATAGATTGATATTTTTTTGTGGGTGCTCTATTCTAACGCCCATAGCGAAAGGTTTTTGACTCATAGTGACACCTTTATCTTTTAGCATTTTAAAAGTGTCTAGCGGACTATGCCCAATAGCGAGTATCAGTCTATCAGTTATGAGGACGCTTTGTTTTTGCGTCTTTAGGTCAAGCGCGCTTATCTCAAAAATACTCGTCTTTGCAAAAGAGGTGAGCTTTGTCTCAAACCGCACTTCACCACCTAAGCGTATAATCTCCTCACGAATAGAGCGCACAATCCTTTTGAGATTGTCAGTACCGATATGTGGTTTTGATTTGTAATAAATTTCTTTTGGTGCACCATGCAAAATAAACTCGTTTATGATTTTTTTAGTGTATGGGTTGGATATGTTGGAGTTTAGCTTTCCATCGCTAAAAGTCCCCGCGCCACCTTCACCATAATGCACGTTGCTATATTCATTTATTTCACCACATCTCCAAAACGCTTCGATATCTTTTTCTCTTTCCTCCACGCACTTTCCCTGCTCTATCACTATAGGTCTTAGTCCCATTTTCGCTAGTGCCAACGCGCAAAACATTCCGCTCGGACCAAACCCTACTATCAAAGGGCGGTGAGTGGCACTAAGAGAGCATTCTTCAAACCCGCTAGTGTCTAGAGTAATATCTTTTAGTCTAGCGGTAAGAGCGTTAAAAGCGTCAAACTCAACCCCGACATTTACCACGTACTTTATACCTTTTCTTGCATCAATGGCTTCTTTGAGCAAATGCACGCTTTTTATATCACTGCTTTTGCACTTGTAATCGTGACATATTTTAGCGATTATATCACTGACTTTGTAACCTATATTTAGTTTTAATTCGTTTATTTGTTTCATTTTGCTCTCTCCGTTATTGCGCGCCCGACTATGCTCCCACTAGTAAACGCCCATTGTAGGTTGTGCCCGCCACAGTGCCCGATTACTTCGGTAAATTCGCCTACTACAAAAAGGTTTGCGTGAGCGATATGCTCTAGATTTTCGTTTAAATCACTTAGCATTACGCCACCAGCAAAAATTTGATTGTTGCTTAAAAATCCTAACACCTTTAAAGTGTAGCATTTTATCATATCCGCTATAGCGGTGATTTTATCATCATTTAGCGTGCTTGCTTTGGCGTTAAACTGTACACCACACTTGCTTAGTATGTGATTTGCAAGTGATAGGTGTAATATACCATTTAATATTTGACTAACTAATAAATCATTTTTTTGTATGGTCTCTTTGATAAATCTCACTAGCTCGCTTTTTGTATGACTAGGTAGTAAATCTATCTTTAGCATAGCACTATCAAAATCTTTTATATGGTTTGATATATTCATTATCACTATACCGCTGATGCCGTTTTCTTTGAATAAAATCTCGCCACTTTCCCTATAAACCTCTATATCCTTATTATATAAAGACACATTTACATTTTGTACGCGTACACCGTTTAACCCATAATTTTTTGTGGTGGCTAGTCCGCAAAGGGCAGGGGTAAAAGGCGTGACTAATATGTCGTTTGGTAGGTCTAGCTTTGCCCCGCCACCTACGGCTACTACCACGTATTTACTGGTCACCTTTTCACCGCTTGCGGTGGTGATGATATACTCGTTATCACCTTTACAAATGCTAGTGGCATAATCTTTTAAGTATGATATGTGGTCTAGCGTATTTATTTTTTGCTGTAGTATCGTTTGTACACTGACCGCACTATTTGAAATAGGATACACACGTCCTTCGCTATCTGTGTATGTGAGTAGTCCTAGGTCACTAAAAGTCTTTATGGTATCAAATTGATTAAATTTATCAAAAAAACTACTTAAATCTTTGTTGTAAGCGTTGGCGTGGTCAATATTTGTAAGATTGCACCGCCCGTTACCAGTCACTAAAAACTTTTTACCTAGTGGCATAGGCTCTATTATTAGCGTGTCTAAATGTTTATTTAGATTTAGAGCGCAAAACAAACCGCTAGCTCCACCACCGATAATAACAACGTCTTTTTTCATTTTATCCCCTTTAATAGTTTTTGCTATGATAACATAATCACTAAAAATTGTCAATTTTAAAATATTAAATCTCAAAAATCACCTAAAAAAACCGACAATTTGTACGTTTTTGCTAAAAAGTTAAGAGTTTTATGGTAAAATATTGAAAAACTTTGAACTTTTTTGTTAAATTTGTTTGCAAATAGTATTTTTTTGTGGTATAATCACACCGAAAGTTAATCGGTTATAACGGTTGCTTTTTAATATCCATTGGAGAAAGGAAGGTTTTCATTTTATGAATAAAAGTGAATTTATTAGAGCATTCGCTAGTAATGCAGGTTACACTATCAAGGAGGCTACTATCGCTTATGATGCTTTTGTTGCTAGTGTGCAAGAAGGACTATCTCAAGGAGAAAAGATCGCTTTAACTGGTTTCGGCACTTTTGAGATAAAAGACCGCCCAGAGCGTGAGGCTTTTAACCCTCAAACTAAAGAAAAGATTACTATCAAAGCTAGTAAAGTACCAGCTTTCAAGTTTAGCAATTCTTTCAAAGATCAATTCAATAAGTAATTGTGTTTAAAAGTGGTTTTTAGTGACCGCTTTTTTCTTTGTCTTTTTGTGTATAATGTGGTCGGTTTTTGTACATTCTACTATAAAAGGAAGGTGTGTATGAAATCGGGCATTATCAGAAGAGTGGATAGTTTGGGACGTATCGTTTTACCTATGGAGCTTAGAAAAAGTTTGAGGCTAAGAGAGGGGACAACGCTAGAACTCTCACTAGAAAATGACAAAATAGTCTTGACAAAATGTGATGTGGGTAGGAGTATAAAAGAACTCGCTAGCGCTATCTTAGGCGCTCTACCGCAAAGGCTAAATAGGTTTATCGTGTGTGATAATGAAAAGGTCGTTGCGACAAATAAGCTACTAAAATGTTATGACGGCGTAGCGCTTGAGGAAACTGTTTTTGACCTTCCGCTTAGGTCGTTTGAGTCAAAGGCGGATGAGTTTTCTTTTGATGATAAGTACCCTTTTAGGTATATTAGTTCTATACTAAAAGACGGGGATAGACTAGGCTTTGTCGTTTGCTATAGCGAGAGCGAGATAGATAGTAATATGCGAGATTTTACGGAGTTTATTAGCGGTATTATCTCTAGGCAGGTGTAGTGTGTCTTTTGCTAAAATAAAAGAAAGATTTGCACCCACAATATTCGTAAAAGGCGCAATTATCCTATCATTAGGTGCTATCATTTGTAAGCTTATAGGTGCGATATATAGGATTCCGCTAACAAACATTTTAGGAGAGCAAGGTATTGGGCTATATCAAATGGTATATCCTATTTTTACATTACTCTTGGTGATTGCTTCATCTGGTGTACCGAACGCTATTAGTCGTTTGATAGCGGAAAAAACCGCTTTAGGTCAAAAAAATTACATCCGCAAAATCATTCACACTAGCGTATGGCTTATGCTTGCGATAGGACTTGTGTTTTCTCTCGTTTTATTTGTCTTTGCCGATGAGCTTGGCGAGATGCAAGGTAATCCTATGGTGTCTAGCGCGTATAAGGTGATATCACCTAGCGTAGTGATAGTCACAATGATTAGCGTGTTTCGTGGTGTCTTTCAAGGTATGGGAAATATGACACCGACCGCAATATCGCAAATCATCGAGCAACTAGTAAAACTCGTCTTTGGGCTATTATTTGCCTATCTTTTACGTGGTGAGGGTAGTGGCGCTATGGTGGTAGGGGCTCTTTTTGGTATTACACTTAGTGAACTATTTAGTCTTATTTATATAACTTTAAGTTATATTAGTAAAAGACGCACTTTTGCCATAAGACCTCTAGACTCTTTTACACCAAAGACTGGTGATGTAGTGCGAGAGATTTTGCGGTTGGTTTGTCCTGTGACGCTCGCTAGTAGTTTTATGCCGATAATTTTGGTGGTGGATAGCGTAATGCTCGTAAATCTACTACAAGCAAGCGGTCAGTCTGTTGCAAAGGCTACTGCTAGTTATGGGCTATATAGCGGTGTCGCAAATACTATTATAAATATGCCTATTGTGGTCGCTACTGCAATAGCTACTGCCATTGTGCCTGTCGTATGTACGCTCTTAGCAAAAAAAGACTTTGTGACTGCTAGCAAAAAAATAAACCTTGCACTAGATAGTGTGCTTGCTATCAGTATTCCTGCGTTTTTGGGGTTTTTGTTTTTTGGTGGAGAGATAGCAAGATTTTTGTTTCCTGTGGTTGCTAGTGGTGATAATGAAAATGTCGTAAATATGCTAATGCAAATGGGCTCTATAAATGTTATTCTTATTAGTATTGTAGGGCTTTCATCGGCTTGCCTTCATTGTCTAAATAGACTCTACGCTCCCGCGTTTGGTATGTTTGTAGGATGCCTAGCAAAAATCTTTATCAGTATTGTACTCGTTTGGCATTTTGGGATAGTGGCGGGAATGATAGCGAGTGTTATATGCTACCTTTTAGTCGCTTGCGTAAATCTGCGTTTTTTGGGTAGCGAAGTAAATATATCCCTTACTAACGCTCCAGTGTATATGCTCGCTAGTGTGGTGTTTGTGGCGGTGGCGTATATCATTAGGTCTTTCCTCACTGGTGCGTTTGGCACCTTTGGGACTATCCTTTCTATAGCGCTAGCAGGTGGAGTGTATCTATTGCTTATATGGTTATTTATGCTACGCACAAACAAACTTTTTAGATAAATAAAAATACCTTTATCCATACTATAAAAAGTCACGATAAAGGCGTTTTTATTTTATAAAATCATACTATACTGTCTTTTAGATGCTTGCTAGCTTTGAATTGCGGAGAGAGTCTTGCGGGTACATTCATTATCTTTTTTGTTTGTGGGTTTATGACTTTTCTTGATTTGCGTTGTTTTACTACAAATTTACCTAGTCCGCTTATCACGACTTCTTCGCCCTTTTTTAGCCCGTCGGTAACGGCATATACAAATGCGTTGTAAAATTTATTGCACGCACTTAGTGGTAGTTTGGTTTGTTCTTTTAGTACAGAAATTATATCCTTTTTATTCATAGCGACCTCCTTATATAAAATGCTATCCAAATCACTTTGAGTTTATTCACTTTTTAGCGAAATTGTGAGTAAGTCTTATTGTAAACGAAATAAGAAGGTATACGCTATATATAACACACAAACCAAAAAATACACATAAAAATATTTTGTAATAGTGACTCCATATTGCCTCCTTTTTATTGACATTGCGTGTTTTAAATGATAAAATACATATTGTATATATTATAGGAAGCTAGAGTAAAGCATAAAAATTTATTTTTGTATTTGATATAAACGACACCTAATTCAAACTGTGTCGCTAAAATGATAATTTTAGAGCAAATTGTCAAATTTGCATAAATTTTAAATCAAATTTAAAATTTACGACACATAGTTTCTATTATATAAAGATGCGTGATAGCACAAAAAGGATGGTATTGTATGAAGAGAAGTAAAAAAATGACTTTTGGTAAGTATATAGAGGCTATGGATGCATCGTTAGTCGTGGTTGTACCCATTCCGCTAAATGGTGAGATTGGTGTAATAAATGATGACCATGTTGAAGCTTATCAAATCATCGGGGTGGCGAATGGTGTCTACTATTTTAGTCCTTGTAGTGGGAGTGTTCATGACGCTCAATGGACGGTAATTAATGAGCGCGGGGAGGAGATGCAAGGTGTCCTTATCAGAAATGATCGTAAGGACGAGTGTACCCCACTTTCTACTACTGATGTAGATGTAAAGGAGCGTATAGCGGAGAGCGGGCTCAATGGTATTTTTGAGGGGGAAAAGTTTTTACTGATTGGTAGTGATGATAAGTATTATATAAATAATGATGACGCTATTTTGCGCTCATTTAGTGATAAAATCAATCACGCGATAGACTATGTAAAGAGTTTTGCGTCCCTTTGCACAAATGATAAAGGCTTTGCAAAAAGGTTTGGACTAAAGTTTGCACTAGACGGTAAAAAAGTGACATTAGGTGACCTCTACAACCTTAGTCTCGCAGTAGAAGACGGTATTCCTTATGTGTATAAGATTATGACAGTTGCTGGCGAAGCAATCAAAGAACCTAAAGTACTAAGGGTGCCAATAGGTACAGATTATTTTGCTGTTTTGGACGCTTGCGGGGGTGAGATTTTCCCAAATGATGAGTATCATAAGATGTATGATTTAGCAAAGCATGAGTGCGAAAAAGTAGCGGAGTTAAAAGAAAAATTAAAGACCGCAGATAGCGGTCAAAAGTCCCATATCAAGAAAGAGTTAGTCGCTCTTAATAGAAAATCAAACCACGATATTATGACGGTCCTAAAGACTGAGAAAAAGTATAAAAATGTGTTATTAAGCGGGATTGTCTATGGCGATTATGTAAACGGCGTGGGTGTAGAGCCAGAGTTTGAAAGTTTTAGCAAACCTGTGACGGGAGCGGTGGATTCGGCTTTGTTTTTAAATGAAAAACAATATTTGAGGAGAAAAAAGAAATGAGAGTTGTAAAGGATAAATGTATAGGTTGTGGTACTTGTTTTGCGGTTTGCCCAGTAGAAGCAATAGATTTTGATGATGGTGGCAACGCTAGAATAAATAAGGAAATCTGTATAAAATGTGGTGGATGCAAGGGTGCTTGTCCTATGGATGCTATTACCGAAAATGATGATGAAGAAAAAGATATTGATATAAAAAATTGATAATTTTTTTTGAAAATTGTTTGAAAGTAGTTGACAAATTTTTTGCGGTTTGTTATAATGACCGTGCTTTACTAAGAAATCAAGCGATTTTTTTTGTTAATTTAGCCCCTTAACTAATTAAATTACCTTTGAATTTGAAGTAAATGAAAATTTATAAAGTTTGGAGAATAATATTATGAAGACATATATGGCTAATCCCCAAACAGTGGACAGAAAATGGTACGTTGTAGACGCCAAGGGTGAGACCTTAGGTAGACTCGCTAGTCGTGTCGCTATGGTCTTGACTGGCAAGAGCAAACCTACCTATACGCCACATGTTGATACGGGTGATTTTGTTATCGTTATTAATTGCAAAGATATCGTTTTGACGGGTAATAAGTTGGAGGACAAGTACTACCATCACCATACTGGTTACGTTGGTGGTCTAAAGGAAGTCCAATACAAGACCTTGATGGCTAAAAAGCCTGAATTTGTTGTTTACGAGGCAGTAAAAGGTATGATGCCAAAAAACAGTTTAGGTAGAAAAATGATTAAAAAATTAAAGGTTTATGCTGGCAGTGAACACGGTCACGAGGCGCAAAAGCCTGAAGTTTTGACTCTTACAAAAGGAGATAAAAAGTAATGGCAGAATTAGAGAATGATGTAATCGCTACTGAAGTAGAAGCAAAACCTAAGAGAGCAAAAAAGACTACCGAAGAAAAGGTAGAAAAAGAGCCAAAGACTACTAAAAAGACTACTAAGAAGGTTGACGCTGAGGTAGAGGCGAAGGAAGAGAAGCCAGCAAAGAAGACTAGTGCAAAGACTGCGAAATCTGCAGTAAAGAAGGACGCAACTATCCAATATTTAGGTACTGGTCGTCGTAAGAAGTCTATTGCTAGAGTTAGATTGCTCCCTGGGACGGGTAAGTTTACTATAAACAAGCGTACCATTGAGGAGTATTTCCATTTGGGTACTTTGATACAAGTCGCTAAGCAACCTTTGACTTTGGTCGGTATGGAAAATAAATTTGATGTTTATGTTAATGTTATCGGTGGCGGTTTTAGAGGTCAAGCAGGTGCTGTAAGACTTGGTGTCGCTAGAGCATTAGTTGAGTTTGATGAAAATTTGAGAAAAGAGATTAAGAAAGAAGGTTTCTTGACTCGTGACGCTAGGACTAAAGAGCGTAAGAAATACGGTCTCAAGAAAGCTCGTAAAGCGCCTCAATTTAGCAAACGTTAATATTTTTAAAGTGTGTGAGATTTTATCGCACACTTTTTTATTTATACATCGCATTTAGTGTCAAATCTTAGCATTTATAGGTAATAGAAAAAAGACAAATAGTTTGTCTTTTTATAAATGAATGGATACATATATTTAGGGGTGTATATTATTTAGCGCTTTTAGCTATATATCTCTTTCGAGCTCTTTATTTGATTTTATGCTACTTAAAGTATTTTCTTTTTGAGATAGATACGCGACTCTTTCTACCAATGTTGCGACGGTCAAAGGACCAACTCCTTTTGGTACGGGTGTAATATCGCAAAAGTCTTTGAGATTTTCAAAATCACAATCACCACATAACTTGCCGTTTACTCTATTAATGCCCACATCAATGATTGTGCAACCTTTTTTGACCATATCTTTTGTGATTGTATTTGGTTTGCCCACCGCACAAACTATGATATCCGCATTTTTCGTATATTCTTTTAAATCTTTAGTCTTTGAGTGACAGATAGTGACGGTTGCGTTTTTATCTAGTAGCAACTGCGCCATAGGTTTCCCGACTATCTCGCTTCGTCCTATAACGACCGCATTTTTCCCAAGACAAAAATCTTTATCATAGTAATAATCTAATAAGTGCATAATCCCACTAGGTGTACAAGGCGCAAACAGTGCGTCTTTTGTAAAACCATCCACATCTTTTGATTGGTCTATTGCACGCACAACGCTAGCGGTATCAACGCCTTTTGGTAGTGGTAATTGAACGATTAAGCCAGAGACGGAGTCATCATTATTGATTTTGTCTATTAATTTTATATAATCTTCCGTACGAAAGCTCTCGTTTGGATAAATCTCGCTATGTTCTATCCCGCATTCCTCGCATTTTTTGATTTTGTTTTTTATGTACACAGTGCTAGCGATGTCTTGTTTATTCCCGATGATTATTAGTTTGCCGTGGTTGTTTTCACATTTTGCTTTTTCAATAAGTCTTTGTGCGACTACATCTCCATATAATATCATTTTTTTCCACTCCTTTATTTTTATTATGCAATTATTTTAAGTATAGCATATTTGATTTGATTTTTGTAGCGTTTTAAATAAATTTAAAATAAAAACAATTTTTTAAAGGATATTGATATTTTTTGATAATTTTGGTATAATGAAATTAAAGATTTATAAGTCAATTTTTATTTGTGCGTATTAACTTAGTTTTTGTAAAGAATAGATAAGGCAAATAGAGATATAGCGGAAGGAGTAAAAATACTATGAAAATTGTTGGTGATGTGCTATGGAGAATTGAGGAGCGTGACTTGATTAATGGCGAGGTGTGTGTGCCGTGTGATGTTAAATCTATTGACGAGGACGCTCTAAGAGATTTAAAAGATTGTGAAGACTTCAAGTCGCTTACCTTTGAAGAAGGGAGCAGGCTTGAAATCGTAAATGAAGGAACATTTACAAATAGTACATATTTGAGGAGAGTAAACTTTTCTAATTGTAAAAACTTGCGTGAAATAAGAGATTGTGCTTTTAAAGGTTGTGGCGAATTAGAGAGTGCTGATTTTTCGGCTTGCGAAGAATTGACTCGCATAGGCGATGAGGCATTTGGACAATGTAATCATTTAAAAGAGGTATCTTTTACAAGGTGCCACAAACTAGAGCGGTTTGAAGATAACGCCTTTTATGGGTGTACGAGGCTAAAAGATTTTAGGGTTGACTATTGTGATGCGCTTGTAAAATTTGGAGCAAATTGTTTTTATAATTGTAGGAGTTTGGAGAATGTAAGTGGCTTTGATAAGCTGGAGTCACTTGAATATGTCGGCGTCCGTTGTTTTGCAAATTGTGGTCTAAAAGAAATTCGTTTTCCAAAGGTCAAAAGTGGAGTAGCGCTGATGATTGATGACTACGCATTCAGTGGATGTGAAAATATGTCACGAGTAGATGGTGAAGGTTGCGTTATTAACGGGATAGGTGAAGATGTCTTTGAGTATTGTAGAAATCTAAAAGAGGTTACTTTTAAAGATGCGAGCGTAGCGTTTATTTATGGACCATTTTCCGAAGAATGCGAAGTGGAACTAGTAGACCTTAGAGGCGTTACGGGTGTTAAGAGTATAGATATGGCATCGGCAAAGGTGAAAAATACGCTAATTAGTAGTAGTGCAAAGTGGGGTGCTACTGAGCGATATAATCAAGCGTTTGTGAAAGGTACGCAAATATCATTATGCAACAACAAAGGCGAGGTGGTTAGAAAGTTTGTCATTGGTGACGGCAATATTTATGACGATGTGAAAGTTGGTGCAAATCACCTAATAAGATTGTTAGAGGCGAAAGGCGTAAATATAGATTTTCGCGTGTTGAATAATTTGCGTAGCAAGGAAGAAGCAAGCATCTTTTTGGATAATAAAAATGTAAAGCAGTATGAAAATATGATGAGTGCTTGCTTTGGTGGGGTACAAAATGGTAGAGAAGATTTTGTGGAGTTTTTAAGAAAACTAGGCTATTTTGGGTTTGAAGATTGTGTGACGGGAAATGTAGATCATCAAAAAGTCGGCGAATACAAAAAACTACTTGCGAGAAACTTGGTTCAATCAAAAATCAAAAATAATATAAGAGCGAAAATAAATAAAAATTACATAGATAAAATCGTCAATGAGAAATCTATGGAGGTGGCAAGGACTCATAGTCTAAGTGATTTGGTGTACTCTTTTGTGATGAATAACATTGCAAGTAATAGGCATAAAAGTGAATTATTTGATGCGCTAAAATGCGTAGACTGGGTAGACCAAAAGGATATTGATTTTGCGCAGTTTATGGTTTTAAACTTTCACGATGTAATGGATAAGGCTGTCATAGGTAAAGACTGGGCGAAATATCGCATTAACGAAAATAAAAATGATAGTGCATACGACGTGTTTTATGCTAAGGGAACTATACGTTTTGATGTCTTATTTAAAAAATTCCATAGAGTACTCACTCAATTAAATAAGAAAGTCATAACAAGGTCTGACAAAAATAGATTGACTGTTGATGATTTTATGGACGGCGCGCAGTATAAAGATGTTACAGAAGAAAATAGGGAGCTTGCAACGTATTGTGCTAGATTGAATATTAGACAAATGGAATTTCAATATTTGAGTGAAAAACTTAAAGAGGGCAGAGCGGTCAAGGACGAGCAGGTGTTGAGAGTGTGCGAAGATGAGGTCGCTAGCGGTAAAAATCTAACGGATAAAAGTAGCGCTGATTTGATAACATACAAAGTCCTTGAAAAAGGCGATCCGCTAGGATTGGTGCTAGGCAATATAACGAATTGTTGCCAAAAATACGGCGGTGTAGGTCAAGATTGTATGGTCCTTGGCGCGACCGATGTAAATAGTACATTTATGACGATAAATAAAGGTGATAAGATTCTAGCGCAAGGGTGGATATGGTACGATCCTAATACTTACACGATAGCAATAGATAATATTGAAGTCCCTGAGGTTATGTGGGATATTGTCAATAAGGAAAAAAAGGAAGAAGTCCAAGAGTGCGTTCAAAGATTTTGCGATAACGCATTTAGGACTATGAACGAAAATGGATATGAGGTCAAAAACGTCATTATAGGAGCGAGCCATACGGATATTAAGAGTTTGCGAGAGAGCTATAAAAGAGAAACCAAAAGGGAAAAAATGATAGATTGTCCTTATCGTATAATTGGAGATTATTATAAACAACGTAAAGCTTATACAGATATTATGGTGGATGGGCAATATGAAGTTTATAGAGACGGCAAGAGAAGTGATCTAGATAATAACATACAAAATGATGTAACTAGCGATTTTGGGAGAGATTATTAGTATATACAAACAATGTCTTTTGATGATTGTAATAGAAACTATGAGTCGTAAATTTTAAATTTGATTTAAAATTTATGCAAATTTAACAATTTGCGCTAAAATTATCATTTTAGCGACACGGTTTGAATAACTCAGTCATTTGAAAATAACGCGTTGCGTTGCTTTCCTCTGACTTTTGATAATAGAACAAAAGTGATAAATATTTTAGTCAAATTTTATTTTAGCAATTTGGTTGAGTCCTAAAATAGATATGGCGGGTAAAAGTAAAGCGAAAGGAGTAGAGATACTATGCAGATTGTAGATGGTGTACTGTATAATGTTGAAGAAGGCGATTTGATAAACGGTGAATTGTGCATACCTAAAGAGGTAAAATCTTTTAAGAATAATGCTATTTGGCGCATTAAAAAATGTGAAAATTTCAAGTCACTCACCTTTGAGGAGGGAAGTGAGATTAATAGGATAAGCGAAGATGTGTTTTCAAATAGTCTATGCTTGGAAAAAGTAGACTTTTCTAATTGTAAATACTTGTGTGATATAAAAGAATGTGCGTTTAAAGGCTGTAGCAAACTAGTAAGTGTTGAATTTTCTAAATGTGGAGAGTTGACACGTATTGAGCAAGAGGCATTTAAAAATTGTGTGAGCTTAAAAGGCGTTAGTTTTACTGGTTGTGATAAATTAGAACTAGTCGAGGAAAAGGCGTTTTATGGATGCGAGGGGTTGAGCTACGCCGATTTTCACGGATGTGAGAGTTTGAAAAAAATTGGTGAAAATGCGTTTGAAGATTGCACGGGTTTGGAATGGGCTGATTTTAGTCGCTGTAAAAAGTTGAACTGTTTGGACACTGGAGCGTTTAAAGGGTGCGCTGAGCTAAAAAAAGTCATAGTTGATCATTGCGATTTGTTAACTATACTTGGGAATGAGTGCTTTTATAATTGTGTCAGTTTGGAAGAAGTAAAAGGACTCGATAAGATACTAGGTTTTAGACATATTGGCGGTTGGTGTTTTGCAAAGTCTGGTTTGAAAGAAATAATTTTTCCAAAGGTCAAAAATGAGGACGGTATGGGTATCATCGTTTATGACAGCGCTTTCTATAAATGTAATAGATTGGAGCGAGTAATTGGCGAAAATTGTAAAATGAGGGGGCTATGCGGTTACACATTTGAAGATTGTAAAAATTTGAAATATGTATCTTTTAAAGACTCGAAAATATGGTCTATTCAGTATCCATTTAAAGATTGTGACAAGCTAGAGGTGGTTGACCTTAGAGGTGTTACTGGAATTGCGTACTTAACTCTATCTCCGACAATGGCAAATACTGTATTAATTAGTAATAGTGCAAAGTGGGACGCCCCTGAGCGATATAATCAAGCGTTTGTGAAAGACACGCAAATATTAGTATTTAACAAAAAGGGTGAGGTGACTAGGCAGTTTGTCATTGGTGACGGAAACCAGTATGAAAATGTGAGAATTGGCGCAAATCATTTTGTGACGTCATTAGAGGCAAAAGGTGTCAAAATGCCTTTTTGCGCACTAAACAGTTTGCATAGTGATAGTGAAGTCAAGTTGTTTTTAGACAAGAAAAATGCAAAGCAGTATGAAAATATGATGAGTGCTTGCTTTGGCGATGAACGAAATGAAAGTGAATATTTTGTGGAGTTTTTAAGGAAACTAGGTTATTTTGGGTTTGAAGACATTGAGACTGGGAAAGTAGATCCTCTAAAAGTCGACGAATATAAAAAGTATAAAAGACTGCTTGCGAGAAACTTGGTTCAATCAAAAATCAAAAACGATATAAAAGTGGATATCAACAAAGGTTACATAAACAAAATTATCAATGAAAAGGTTATGGAGGTGGCGGATAGGCATAGTCTAAATGATTTGGTGTACTCCTTTGTGATGAATAATATTGCAAGTAATAAGCATAAAGACGAATTGCTTAAGGCGCTAAAATGTGTTAAATGGACAGAAAAAAAAGATGTCAGTTTTGCGCAATTTATGGTCTTAAACTTTGATGATATAATGGATAAGACTGTCCTAGGTAGAGACTGGGGAAAATATATTGCAAATGGAGTCGATAACTACGCTAGATACGATGGTTTTTACTCTAACGGCGTGTTGCGTTTTGATGTTTTGTTTGAAAAATTTCAATCAGTTCTTGCGTCTTCAAATAAAAAAGTGGTGACAAGGTCTGATAATAATAGATTGACTATTGATGATTTTAGAGATGGTCCAATGTATCAAGGCGTTACAGAAGAAAATAAAGAGCTTGCGGAGTGTTGTTCTAAGTTTAACATTACACAAGAAGGGTTTGATTTTTTAAGTGATTTACTTAAAGAAGGCAGAGCGGTCAAGGATAAGCAAGTGTTAAGAGTGTGCGAAGATGAGGTCGCTAGCGGTAAAGATTTATCAGATGAGCGTAACGCAGACTTGATAACATACAAAGTCCTTGAAAAAGGCGATCCGTTAGGGCTAATCATAGGCAACCTAACAAATTGTTGCCAAAGATACGGCGGTGTAGGTCAAAATTGTATGACGGTCGGTGCGACCGATGTAAATAGTACCTTTTTGACGATAAATAAAGGTGGTAAGATGTTGGCGCAGGGGTGGATATGGTACGATCCTAAGACACAAACGGTCGCTATAGATAATATTGAGGCTCCTGAGGTCGTGAAAGATATTGTAAATAATGAAAAAAGGGGCGAAATCGGGGAATGTATCCAAAGATTTTGCGATAACGCATTTAGGACAATGAATGAAAATGGACACAAGGTGTCAAATGTCGTTATAGGTGCGTGTAATACTGATGTCTGGAGATTGAAGGATACTTATGAAAAAGAAACAGATACAGATAGATTAATAGATTGTCCTTATTATATGGCGAGCGATTACGGTGAAGAGGTGGAAGTCTATTCAGACGTCGCAAAAGAAGGGCAGTACGTAGTCTATAGAGGTGGTAAATCAATGCGTAAAGACCACAATACAAAAAATAGTATAATTAGTAGATTTGGAAGAAACTATTAAAATTAAAATGTATATTGATATTTTTGATAATGTGATATAATAAAATTAATAAATTTATGAGTCAAATTTTATTTGTGTGATTTGGTTAAGCTAAAATGAGCCAAGTAGGAAAGCGGAAGGAGTAAGTAGGTTATGAAAATTGTTGATGGGATATTATATAGCGTGGATGAAGGTGATTTGGTTAATGGTGAATTGCGAATACCGAAAGAGGTGAAAGAAATCGACCATTCATTTGAAAATAATCTTCGTTGGTGCATAGATTTTAATACGCTCACATTTGAAAAGGGGAGTGAGATTGAGCGCATAACAGAAAGGGCGTTTATCGGTTCTCTGTATTTGAAAAAAGTAGATTTATCTAATTGTAAAAAGTTGCTTGAAATAGGCTCTGAGGCGTTTACGTGTAGTGGAGATTTAGAGGAAATAAATGTTTCTGGCTGTGAAAATCTAAGTCATATTGCACCTGATACATTTAAAAATTGCAAACATCTAAAAGGAGTAGATTTTACAGGTTGTCCTAAATTGGAATGGATTGACGCTAGGGCATTTTACGGATGTGAAGGGTTGGGTTTTGTTGATTTTGCAGGCTTAGAAAATCTTGAATTGGTCAGTGTAAGTGCGTTTGAAGGGTGTACTAGCTTAGAGAGTGCTAACTTTGCTGGGTGCAAATCGCTTTGCGGGTTTTTTGACAGGGTGTTTAGGGGGTGTGACAAGCTAAAAAGTGTTGCATTTGATGATTGTGTATCTTTAATAAATTTTGGAAGAGAGTGTTTTTGTAATTGTACCAATTTAAAGTATGTGAGTGGCTTTGATAAGCTAGAGTCACTTGATTATATTGGTGCGAGTTGCTTTGAAAACTCTGGTTTGGAAGAAATCACTTTTCCAAAGAGTGATGATGAATCAAGGGAGATTACCGTTGAGATTGGCGCGTTTACTGCGTGTAGAAATCTAAGACGAGTAAATGGTGAAGGGTGTAGGTTTCACAGGATAGGCGATGTGGCGTTTGCCGGTTGTGCAAGCTTAAAAGAGGTGCTTTTTAATGGCGCAGTGATAACAAAAATCCTCAATCCGTTTTTTGAATGTGAAAATATGGAGACTATTGATTTTAGAAATGTCACTGGTGTTAAAGACTTTGACTTAAACACAGTTTCCGCGGATAAAGTATTATTTAGCGATGGTGCAAGGTGGGATGCTTTCAAACGATATTATCAAGCGTTTACACGCGGTACAAAAATTTTATTATATAACAAGAAAGGCGAAGTGAGTAAACAATTTGTCAGAGGTGACGGCAACCCTTACGAGGGTGTGCGAATTGGCGCGAACTATTTGGTGAAATTGTTGGAAGCGAAAGGTACAAAAATAGATTTTTGCTTGTTGAATAATTTATATAGCAAGGAAGAGGCTGATACCTTTTTAAATAAGAAAAATGTAAAGCAGTATGAAGATATGATGAATGCTTGCTTTGGTGAAGTGCGACAGGGTAGAGAAAATTTTGTGGAATTTTTAAGAAAGCTAGGTTATTTTGGTTTTGAAGATTGTAGCACTGGAAAACTAAATTCTGAAGATGAAAAGTATGGCGAGTATGAAAAGTATAAAAGATTGCTTGCAAAAAAATATGTTTATTCTAAAATCAAAAATGATATAAAAGCGGGCAACAATAAAGACTATATAAACAAAATTGTCAATCGTAAGGTAATGGAGGTAGCGAGGACTCATAGTCTAAATGATTTGGTGCGTTCTTTCGTGATGAATAACATTGCAAGTAGTAAATATAAAGACGAGTTGTTTGATGCTTTGAAGTGTGTTGAATGGACGGAGGAAAAAGATGTTCGTTTTGCGCAGTTTATGGTATTAAACTTTGATGAGATAATGAAACGCGGAGTCATAGGTAGAGATTGGGAAAAATGCAGAGCTAACAAAGATTATGAAGATGATGAATATGAAGTGTTTTATTCTGATGACGATTTGCGTTTTGATGTTTTATTTGAAAAATTTCCTAAAGTACTCGCCTCTTTAAATAAAGAGGTTATAACAAGGTCGGATAGGAATAGATTGGTTCTTGACGATTTCAAGGCTGGTGCGCTGTATGATGATGTCGTAGAGGGAAACAAGGAACTTGCGGTATATTGTTCTAAGATGCACGTTGACCAATACGGGTTTAGATTTTTAAGCAATTTACTTGAAGAAGGTATGGCAGTAAGAGATAAGCAAGTGCTAAAAGTGCGTGAAGATGAGGTCGCTAGCGGTAAAGATTTATCAGATGAGCGTAACGCAGACTTGATAACATACAAAGTCCTTGAAAAAGGTGATCCGCTAGGATTGGTACTAGGCAACATAACAAATTGTTGTCAAATATATGGCGGAGCAGGTCAAGATTGTATGACGGTCGGTGCGACCGATGTGAATAGCTCGTTTATGACTATAAGTAAGGGTAATAAGATTCTAGCGCAAGGGTGGATATGGTATGATTCTAAGACGAAAACGGTCGCAATAGATAATATTGAGGTCCCTATTGTTATGAAGAATATTGTAAATAACGAAAAAAAGGATGAGGTAATAGAGTGTATTCAAAGATTTTGCGATAACGCATTTAAGACAATGAACGAAAATGGATATGAGGTCAAAAATGTTGTTATAGGAGCATCTAATACTGATGTTATCAAGAGTCTAAACCATCATTATAGAAAAGAGACTAGGGAAGATAAACTGATAGATTGCCCTTTCTATATAACGAGAATGGATGGTAGAGAAGAAAAAGTCTATTCGGATGTCGCGAAAGGTGGACAATTTGTAGTGTATAGAGATGGTGAAAGAATGTATAACAACTCTAATGTAATAAATAATATGATTAGTGAAACAATTGAAAGAGGTCAATAAAAGATTGGATCTAAATCAAAAATGTACATTGATGTTTTTTGGAAGGTATGATATAATAAAATTGATAACACTATGAGTCGAGCTTTATTTAGGTGGTTTATGAGTCACGCAGTAAATACGACAAGTAGTTGTTAGATAAAAGGAGTAATAAGGTTATGATAATTGAAGATGGCGTATGTAGTGTTGAAGAGAGCGATATAGTTAATGGCGAGTTGCGAATACCTAAGGAGGTAACATCTATTGAGAGTTATTCAGTACCTCAAAAAATACGTTTTAGTGAAAATTTTAAAGCGCTTACATTTGAAGAGGGTAGTCAGCTAAAGAAAATAGGTGATTGGGCGTTTATAAATTCATCATATTTGGAGAAAATAGACTTTTCTAATTGTAAAGCTTTAAAGGATATAGGAGCTGTATCGTTCAGAGGATGTGGTAGCTTGGAAGAGGTGAATTTTTCTGGTTGCGAATGCTTGGAGTATGTTGGGTTTGCGTCATTTAAAGATTGTGATAAGTTGAAAAAGGTAGATTTTTCTAGATGCAGTCATTTTGAACAAGTAGAAGGTGAGGCGTTTTTTGGCTGTGCGGGCTTGATAAGTGCTAATTTTTCTGGTTGTGAGCACTTAAAAACGCTCGGTGAGAGTGTGTTTGAGGGGTGTTCGAGCTTGGAATGGGTTGACTTTAATAATTGTAGAGAATTGAGTGCGTTTAAAGAAAACACATTTTATGGATGTGGTAAACTCGTAAGTGTTGACATGAATAATTGCGAGTCGCTTGAAGATTTTGAAGCAAAATGTTTTTATAATTGTAAAAGTCTAAAAAGATTAAATGGTTTTGATAAATTAGGTTTTTCATATATTGGTACGAGTTGCTTTGAAAACTCTGGTTTGGAAGAAATCACTTTTCCAAAGACGAAAGGTAAAGAGATACAGTTTATTGTTGGTTCAAACGCATTTATAGGATGTAAAGAGCTGAAGTCGGTGCGATTGGAAGATTGTGACATTTATAGCATAAATCCGAAGGCATTTGCACATTGTGATAGTTTGGAGCATTTTTCTTGTAAAGGCTCAAGTATAATGAAGTTTTGCGATATGGACCTTAGTCCATTAGACACTATCGACCTTAGAAATGTTACTGGTGTTGAGGTTTTTGACTTTGATAAGATTTATGCAAAAAATGTATTACTTAGTGGTGGTACAAATTGGAAAGCTAATAGAAAATTTTTCGAAGCATTTTCTAGCGGGACACAAATCTCAATATGCAACAATAAAGGCGAAGTGAGTAAGCAGTTTACTATTGGCGGTAAAAATCTTTATGAGGACGTGCGAATCGGAGCGAGTTTTTTAGTGCGATTATTAGAGGCGAAAGGTGTAAAAATGGACTTTGCAAATGTAAACAACTTGCGTAGTGAAAAAGAGGTTGAGTTGTTTTTAGATAAGAAAAACATAGAACAATATGGTGATATGAAGCAAGGTTGTTTGGGAAATCTTTACCTTCTTAGCGCAGGTGAAAATTTTATTGAGTTTTTAAGAAAACTAGGTTATTTTGGTTTTGAAGATTGCGCGACTGGTAAGGTAGATTATCAAAAAGTCGGCGAATACAAGAAACTACTTGCGAGAAACTTGGTTCAATCAAAAATCAAAAAAGACATAAGAGCGGACATCAATAAAGGTTACATAGATAAAATTATCAATGAAAAAGTTATGAAGGTAGCAAGGACTCATAGTCTAAATGATTTGGTGTACTCTTTCGTTATGAATAATATTGCAAGTAGTGAGCATAAGGAAGATTTATTTGAAGCTTTATACTGTGTCAGGTGGACTGACAAAAAAGATATTGATTTTGCGCAGTTTTTGGTGCTAAATTTTGATGAGGTAATGAATAAGACTGTCGTAGGTAAAGATTGGAAAAAACATAGAATTAGAAAAAATGAAGTGACCGATGATTATAGCGAATTTTATTCTAAAGAAGATCTACACTTTGATGTTTTATTTGACAAATTTCAAGAAAGATACTTTTCTTCAAACAAAAAAATAGTAACAAGGTCTGATAAAAATAGATTTACTCTTGACGATTTTTTAGATGGTGCGCAGTATGTAAATGTCACAGAAGAAAATAAAGAACTTGCAGAATATTGTTCTAAGGTGCGACTTAACCAATATGGATTTGAGTATTTAAGTGATTTACTTGAAAAAGGCATGGCAGCAAGAGATAAGCAAGTGTTAAAAGTGCGTGAAGATGAGGTCGCTAGCGGTAAAGATTTATCGGACAAACGTAACGCTGACTTGATAACATACAAAGTCCTTGAAAAAGGTGATCCGCTAGGACTAGTACTAGGCAATCTAACGAATTGTTGCCAAAAATACGGTGGTGCAGGTGAAAAATGTATGGTTATTGGTGCGACCGATGTGAATAGTTCGTTTATGACGATAAATAAGGGTAATAAGATTCTAGCGCAAGGGTGGATATGGTACGATCCTAAGACGCAAACGGTCGCAATAGATAATATTGAAGTCCCTGAGGTTTTGAGGCATATTGTAAATAGGGAAAAAAAGGATGAGGTCAAAGAGTGCATCCAAAGATTTTGCGACAACGCATTTAAGACAATGAACGAAAATGGATATGAAGTCAAAAATGTTATAATTGGTGCAGATCATACAGATGTTATTGATAGCTTAAATGAAAATTATGTGCTAGAAGACAATCAGAATGAAATGATAAGTTGCCCTTTCCGTGAAAAACATAGCGATGGGACAGAGGAAAAGATTTATTCAGATGTCACAAAAAGTGGACAATTTGTAGTATACAAAGACGGTCAAAGAGTGTATAAAGACCTTAGCAACGAAAGTAATATGGATGATGAGTTTGAAAGATGCTAACATTATAGCGGGTGTTAGCAAAAGCGTATATTGATATTTTTTGATAATTATGTTACAATAAAAAAACAAGGTTAAAAAAATCAATTTTATTTATGTGATTTAGTTAAGTCTTAGTAAATGCGGTTAAGTAGCAAGATGAAAGGAGTAATAAGGTTATATGATAATCGAAGATGGTGTATTATACAGCATAGAAGAGAGTGATTTGGTTAATGGCGAATTACGCATACCTAAGGAGGTAAAATACTTTAGTAGGGACGCTACAGCCAATATAAGGAAAAGTGAAAAATTCAAATCACTTACATTTGAAGAGGGGAGCCTTATTGATAATATAGACTACTGGATGTTTTGCGGATCTTCACAGCTAGAAAGCGTAGATCTTTCTAATTGTAAAAATTTGCAAGGGGTAGAAGGAAACGCGTTTAAAAATTGCGGAGAACTAAAGAGCATTGATTTATCTAACTGTGAAAGTTTGACTTTTATAGGGACTAATGCGTTTAACGGTTGTAAAAACTTGGAAGAAGTAGATCTAACAGATTGTCATAGATTAAGACAGCTTGGTAATAGCGCGTTTAGTGGTTGTGAAAAACTAAAAAGCATAAAACTTGACTATTGCGAGTCGTTAGCGGAGATTGGGACACAATGTTTTATGGACTGTAGAGAGCTAGAGGAGGTGAGTGGCTTTAGTGAGCTAAAGTCGCTAAATGTGATAGGGGATAGGAGTTTTGCGTTTACTGGTTTGAAAGAAATCACTTTTCCAAAGACTGAAGAAGCGGGTATTCATATTCTCGGAAACGCGTTCTTTTGCTGTAAAAATTTGGAGCGAGTAATAGGCGAAGACTGTTATATTGCTGAAATATGCGGAAATGTGTTTGAATGGTGTGAGAATTTGAAAGATTTATCTTTTAACGGTGCCAAAATCTTGTTTTTGGCTGACCGCTCGTTTCTATTTTGTGATAGTTTGGAGACTATTGACCTAAGAGGTGTCAATGGTGTTAGGCGCTTTGAGTGGAGCTGTATGCAAGCGAAAGAGGTACTAGTCAGTAATAGGGCAAATTGGCTTGATTCTAAAAGTTATAAAGATGTGTTTTTTAAAGGGACGAAAATCTCAGTATACAATAGTAAAGGTGAAGTGAGTAAACGATTTACTATTGGTGATGGAAACGCTTATGAAGGTGTGAAAATGGGTATAAATCGTTTGGTTACGCAATTAGAAGCGAGAGGTGTAAAAATGGATTTTCGCGCTTTAAATGGTTTATATAGCGATAGAGAAGCAGATTTGTTTTTAGATAGTAAAAATATAAAACAATACGAAGATATGATGCGTGCTTGTTGTGGCGAAGGACGACACAATGAAAATTTGGTGAAGTTTATAAGGTCGCTAGGTTATTTTGGGTTTGAAGATACAAAGACTGGGAGTGTAGATTATCAAAAAGTTAGCGAATACAAGAGATTGCTTGCGAGAAATTTTGTTCAATCAAAAATCAAAAAAGACATAAGAGCGGATATCAATAAAGGTTACATAGATAAAATCGTCAATGAGAAATCTATGGAGGTAGCGAGGACTCATAGCCTAAATGATTTGGTGTACTCTTTTGTGATAAATAACATTGCAAGCAGTGAGTACAAAAGTAATTTGTTTGATGCGCTAGAGTGTGTCAGGTGGTCAAGAAATAAAAATGTTGAACTCGCACAATTTATAGTCTCAAACTTTGATGAGATAATGGATAAAACAGTCGTTGGTAAAAATTGGATGGAGTATAGAATTAGTGGTCGCTATAGTGTCAATACTAAGGGCGAATATGAAGAGTTTTATACTGAGAGACCTGTGGGATTTGACGCTATATTCAAAAATTTTTCTAAGGTACTCACTTCTTCAAATAAGAAAGTCATAACAAGGTCTGATAAGAATAGATTGACTATTAATGATTTTAGAGATAGCGCGCAATATAAAGGTATCACAGAAGAAAATAAAGAGCTTGCGGAGTATTGTTCTAAGATGCACGTTAACCAACGCGGGTTTGATTTTTTAAGTGAATTACTTAAAGAAGGAAGAGCGGTAAAGGACGAGCAAGTGCTAAAAGTGTGCGAAGATGAGGTCGCTATAGGTAAAGATTTATCAGATGAGCGTAACGCTGACTTGATAACATACAAAGTCCTTGAAAAAGGTGATCCGCTAGGACTAGTGCTAGGTGATATAACGAATTGTTGTCAAAAATACGGCGGTGCAGGTCAAGATTGTGTGATTATTGGTGCAACTAATGTAAATAGTACATTTATGACGATAAATAAAGGTAATAAGATCCTAGCGCAAGGGTGGATATGGTATGATTCTAAGACGCAAACGGTCGCAATAGATAATATTGAAGTCCCTGAGGTTATGTATAATATTGTAAATAAGGGAAAAGGGGACGAGGTCAAAGAGTGCATCCAAAGATTTTGCGATAACGCATTTAGGACAATGAACGAAAATGGATATGAGGTCAAAAACGTCATTATAGGTAAATCTCGCACAGACCTTGAAAGTTTGAGTGCTAACTATGAAAGAGTAACCGAAATGGCTAAATTGATAGATTGTCCTTTTACTATGATGAGAGATGGTATAGAGGAAGACGTCTATACAGATATCTTGAAGAGTGGACAATATATAGTATACAAAGACGGCAAAAGAGTGTATAAAGACCATAGTAAACAAAACGATATGACTAGTGAAATGGAAATGTGTTAATTTAAGAAAAAATAAACAATATAAAAATACATATTGATATTTTTTGATGATTATGTTACAATAAAAGTAGCAAGGTTAAAAAATCAATTTTATTTATGAGATTTAGTTAAGTCTTAGTAAATGCGGGTAAGTAGCAAGATGAAAGGAGTGAAGATATTATGAAGATCGTAGATGGTGTATTGCTTAAATTAGGAAGGGAAGATGTAGTCAATGGTACAATACGTATACCGAAAGAGGTCACACGTATAGATAAGTACGCCGCATTGACTGTAAATGATTGTGGAGAGTTTGCGTTCCTTACATTTGAAGAGGGTAGCAATCTTGAGCATATCGATGAGTGTGTGTTTGAATATAGTAGGAATTTGGTAGAGGTGGACTTTTCTAATTGTCAAAAATTGGAAGAAATAGGAGATGATGCGTTTAGTACTTGTTACAATTTAAAGACTGTTAGACTAACTGATTGTACGGACTTGACGTATGTGGGAAAGGGCGCATTTAGATCTTGCCAAAATCTTCGAACTGTAGATTTTACAGGATGCACTAATCTAGGAGTCATTGATAGAGAGGCGTTTAGTGATGATGAAAAGTTAGAAGAGGTCAGGGTTGAAGATTGCCCGTCACTACATTATATTGGAGATAAATGTTTTTATTATTGTGGGAGTTTGGAGAATGTAAGTGGCTTTGATAAGCTAGAGTCACTTGAGTATATTGGTGAGAGGTGCTTTGAGGGTACTGGTTTGGAAAAAATCACTTTTCCAAAGACTAAGGGACTTGTGGTTGGAGAATTTGCTTTTTCTAATTCAAAGCTACGAGATGCAAATTTTGACGGTTGTAATATCATAGAAATAGGCAATCTTGCGTTTGATGATAAATTAAAAAACATCTCTTTTAGGGGCGCAAACATTAAGTCTATGCGTGATATATTTCAATATAGTGTGAAATTAGATACTATTGATCTTAGAGATGTCACTGGGGTTGAACGTTTAGGCATAGATTATGTCGTTGCGAAAGAAGTATTAGTTAGCAGTAGAGCAAATTGGGATGCTCATGTGAGTTATGATAAAGCGTTTGAAGAAGGAACGAAGGTCTCAGTATGCAATAGCAAGGGCGAAGTAAGCAAACAGTTTACCATAGGTGATGGAAACATTTATGAGGGTGTAAGTATTGGAAAGAACCACATGGTCAGGTCGCTAGAGTCTAGAGGTGTAAAAATGGATTTTAGCGTAGTAAATGAATTGTGCGGGGATAAGGAAGCAAGGCTGTTTTTAGACAAGAAAAATGTAAAGCAATATGAAGATATGAAGAATGCTTGCGTTGATAGAGTGCGACAAGGTAGATATTTAACGCGCTTTTTAAGGACGCTAGGCTATTTTGGGTTTGAAGATCCAAAGACTGGTGAATTGGACGAGCAAAAAGTTAGCGAGCATGAAAAGTATAAGAGCTTGCTTGCAAGGAAATATGTTGAATCAAGAGTCAAAAAAGACATAGGAGCGGATGTTGACAAAGATTATATAGATAAAGTGATAAGTGAGAAAACTGTGGAGGTAGCAAAGACTCATAGTCTAAATGATCTAGTTCATTCCTTTGTTATGAATAACATTGCAGGTAGAGAGGAAAAGGGAAAATTGTTTAAAACGTTAGGCGTTACCTTGGAAGATAAGAAAAATGTGGAGCTTGCACAATTTATAGTGAGTAACATTGATGAGATAATGCAACATCTAGGCGATGAGAATGAGCGTAGCGATATTAAGAAATTGATTGAAGAATTCCCTAAGGTGCTCGATTCTTTAAAAGCTACAGATAATGAAAAGAAAAAAGAATTAACTCTTGATGACCTTAAAACTGTTGGTAAAGGTTTTGGGATAGATGACGTGTCTAATGAAATGACAAATGAGGATAGGACAAAATAAAAAATTTTTAAAAATATATTATCAAAAAGCGGAAGGTGTGCAGTATTTTGTTAGGTTTTTGCTTGATTTTAAGCTGTGTTGCTAAAATGGCAATTTTGGAATGAATTTATTTGATGAGTATAAATTTAAAAGTTTTATTAAAAATTTATAACAAAATGATTGCTTTGTCTTATTGACTTTAACGGTGATATTTGATATACTAAAAATAGTACGAGAGGTTGAGACTTTTCTGGTCTTGATCTCTATTTTTGAGTTTAGGAGAAAAGAAAATGCGTGAATGGAATAATTTAAGCGAGTGGATAGTTACTGCTCTAAAGGAGCGAGGTTATACAGAGCCTACAAAGATACAAAGCGAAGCTATCCCTGTAATACTAGAAGGGAAAGATGTGTTAGCTGGTAGCGAGACTGGTTCGGGTAAGACGCTAGCGTTTGGTTTGCCGGCGCTAGAGATGATAGACACCGAGAGTAAAGGTGTTGAGGTGCTAGTGATTTGTCCTACTAGAGAGTTAGCAATACAAGTAAACGATGATATAAAAGCTATTGCAAAGGCAAAAGAGGGCGCAAATGTGGTGCCTGTATATGGTGGTTCCGATTTTGTTAGACAAATCAAACTCGTGAAGAAAAATGCAAAGATAGTCGTGGGCACACCTGGTAGACTTATAGACCACATTGAGAGAAGAACGCTAAGATTAAAGAATTTAAAAATGGTCGTTTTAGATGAGGCGGATGAAATGCTAAATATGGGGTTTAAACCTGATATTGACAAGATACTTAAGGGCGTTAGTAAAAATACACAAATAGTTATGTTTAGTGCGACACTTAGTGAGGATATTAAGAAAATCACTTTGGCGTATCAAAAAAATGCGGTGCATATTCAAATAGGTAAAAGCAATTCACCTATTGAGAGGGTACGACAGTCGTTTGTTTATGTCGGTGCAAAGGACAAGAAAAAAGCGTTTATGGAGCTAATGAACGAATATGCAAAAGACAGAAAAATTGTTTTTTGCAACACTAAGAAAATGACTCAAACCGTTTATGAGATGCTAAAAGATTATGGCTTTAGGTCTATTGTGTTACACGGTGATATGGACCAAAAAGAGAGAAAGATTGCTATGGAGCAGTTTAAGAGTGGTAAGGCTAACACACTTATTGCGACCGATGTGGCAGGCAGAGGTATTGATGTAAAAGATTTGACTTTGGTGATAAATTTTGATATGCCGACTAATAGCGAACCGTACATTCATAGAATAGGTAGGACAGGTAGAGCGGGTAAAGATGGTGAGGCCATTACTATCATTAATAATGGTGATGGTTTGAGAAGATTGAGAGAACTTGCATCAAGCACCGGCACAAAACTATATGAAAAAATTGTCAGTGTAAGCGTATCAAGTGTTCCTAAAAAGGATAATATTTATGGCAAAGCTAGACGCCAAAGCGAGAAAAAGTCAATAAAGAGTAAGAAAACTTTTAGTGGTAATAAAAAAGATTTTGGTAATAATAAAAAAGGATTTAGTGATAATAAAAAAAGTTTTGATAATAAATCTTTTAAAAAAGATAGGCAAATTGCAAAGAAATATGCTAAAATAGGTAAGACACAAAAAGTAAATAGAGGTAAATAAGGTAATGAATAAGCTTCTCATTATAGATGGAAATAGTTTGTTAAATCGCGCGTTTTATGCGTTGCCACTTTTAAGCAATAGCGAGGGTATTTATACTAATGCGGTGTTTGGCTTTTGTAATATGCTGGTAAAGATGATACAAGAGCAAAGACCTACGCATATAGCGGTCGCTATGGATTATGAGCGTAAGACTTTTAGAAACGAACTTTACGCTGATTATAAAGGCACAAGGCACGAGACTCCGCAAGAACTAGTAATGCAATTTGCGGTGCTTGAGGAGATTTTGAGTGCTATGAAAATCAAGACTATCAAAATTCAAGGCATTGAGGCGGATGATATTATTGGCACTATGGCGAAAAATTTTGGCGTGAAGACAATCATTCTCACAGGTGATAGAGATAGTTTGCAACTCATCGACAAAAACGTAGAGGTGTGGCTCACAAAAAAAGGCATTAGCGAGATTCAAGTGATGGACGAGCGCGCTTTAATGGACGATAAAGGGATAACACCTAGTCAGGTAATTGATTTAAAATCTTTAATGGGTGACGCTTCGGATAATATCCCGGGTGTAAAAGGGATAGGTGAGGTCGGCGCTCTAAAACTCATCAAGGAGTACTCTACTTTGGATAATGTATATGCTCATTTGGATGATTTGAGTCCCGCGTTAAAGGCAAAATTGACTGTAGATAAAGAAATGGCTTATTTATCCTATAAATTAGCGACTATCAAAACCGATTGTGATATTGATTGCGCGCTAAAAGATTGCACGTACAAATTTCCTTTTTATAATGATGTAAAGTTGCTTTTTACCAAATATCAATTTGCGCTTCTATTAAAGAGAGACGGCATTTTTGACGCGATGTCACTCACACATCAAACGGATAGTGAGGTGAAAGAGGTCTCAGGAGTGCAAATAGACGAGCTGATTAAAAGACTAACTAGCGTGAAAAGATTGGCAGTCTATGTTGATACAAATTTGCACATTGCCTATGATGATAAAGTAGATTATAAGATAAATCTACAAGATAATTTGTTTAGTGTGACAAGTGCTCAACTCCAAGCTTTAAATGAAGTTTTTTCCATTGCTAGTGAGGTTATTGTGTATGGGAAAAAGTCACTTAAGCGCTTTATGGAAAAACTCGGTGTGAAAATAGGTGATGTTTTTGATGCGGAGCTGGCAAACTATTTGATTGATGCTACGGACAAGTCGCTAGATATAAGTCAGTTTTGCGTGAAAATGAAGGAAGATTTGCCGGTGGTCGCGATTTTTAATTCTTATGAGAAGTTGTTAAATGAGTTAAAGCAAGAAAATTTGTATGATTTGTTTAGCAAGATTGAGACACCTTTGACCGATGTCTTGTATGATATGGAAAATGATGGCATCAAAATTGATATAGAGCAATTAAAAGAAAGCGAAATAAAGTATGATAGTGAACTCAAAGAATTGACGTCAAATATCTATGAGGTGGCAGGCGAAGAGTTTAATATCAATTCACCTAAACAAGTCGGCGAGATTTTGTTTGATAAACTAAAATTGTACACCAATAAAAAACATTCGACATCTATAGAACATTTGGAGCAGTTGAAAGATAGTCATCCTATTGTCCCGTTGATTATAAGATATCGCAAGATTTTAAAGATGAAAAACACTTATATAGATAGTTATCTTAAGTTTCAAAACAATGGATATATTCATACGACTTTCAATCAAATGTCGACTGTCACTGGTAGACTCAGTAGCACAGATCCTAATATGCAAAATATACCAGCGAGAGATGATGAGGCAAAGCTTATTAGAAATATGTTTGTCAGTAGGTTTGAAAATGGATACTTGATTAGTGCTGACTATAGTCAGATAGAGTTAAGACTTATGGCTTGCTTTAGCGGTGATGAGACTATGACAAGGTCGTTTTTAGCAGGCGAGGATATTCACACTGCGACTGCGTCAAAAATACACCATATCCCACTTAGCGAGGTCACAAAACAGCAAAGACGAGAGGCAAAAGCGGTGAATTTTGGCATTATATACGGGCAAGGTGCGTTTGGACTAAGTAAAGGCATCAATAGTGATTTTGGTTCAGCACAAAAGTTTATCACATCATATTTTGAGACATATCCAAAAGTCAAAGAGTATATTGAGGCGTGTAAATCAAATGCTATAGCAAACAACTACACGGTGCGTACATTATTTAATAGACAAAGAAAAGTGATGGAGTTGGCTTCTAGTAATAAACAATTAAAACAATTTGGCGAGAGAATAGCTATCAATACACCTCTTCAAGGTTCGGCATCTGATATAATTAAAAAAGCGATGATTGATTTGACTAATAGAATAAAACAAGAAAATTTAAAATCAAAATTAATCTTGCAAATACACGATGAACTCATTGTCGACTCACCAGCAGATGAGGTGGAAAAAGTAGCGGAGATTATGAAAGATTGTATGACTAACGCAGTAAATCTAATCATACCGCTAACCGTTGATATAAGTGTAGGGAAAACGCTTTTAAAATAAGTGCTTTTCGGTTGAGCTTTATAAAAATCAAGTTTAATAGGTTATTAACGTTTTTTAAATTTATGTTAAAATATTAAATTTTTTTTAAAAAGTGAAGAAACAACTTGTTTCTAAAAAAATAATATGCTTTTTATCACTATCGGCTTGGTGCTAGGTATTTAAAAACTTTAATTACCTATAAAAAATGAAAAATTGATAAAATATTTCAAAAAAAGTAAAAAAACATCTTGACAAAATTGGTTGCTTTTGTTAATATAGTAACTATATTATGGGGTAGTTTGCATAGATATGAAGTTTTTGAGTGTTTATAACTGTAATTTAATATAATAAAAAAGGCACAAATGCAGTGCCTTTTTGTCGTTATGTTAATCTTTGCAGGAAGTGAGCCGTTCTATGTGAGTTCGCGTTGCATTTGACTAAAGTCTTATTTAGATTGCTTTGGAGCAAATACTTTCATTGAAAATATATTACTTTATTTAGTTTTAAGGAGAATACTAATGGCGGATTATTTGTCAAATATCAAAAAAGTCAAGTTGGGTAAGACCGAGCGTTATTCTTTTGGTAGGGTAGAAAATATTTTACCTATTCAAGATTTGCTCGAGCTCCCTAAAAATTCGTTTAAGAGGTTTCTAGAAAAGGGCATAGGTGATATACTTAATGAATTTTCACCAATAATGGACTTTTCGGGGAAAGCTTATTTGACTTTTGTTGATTATCATGTGGATTTAAATCCTAGATTTTCAAAACAAGAATGTAAGAGAAAGGGTATAACATACTCTGTTCCTTTAAAGGTCAAGGTTAGACTTGTTATCACTGAGACCGGTGAGGCGAGAGAACAAGAAGTCTTTTTAGGTGATATACCTTTGATGACAGAAGATGGTTCTTTTGTGTCTAATGGTTCTGAAAAGGTTGTTGTCAATCAAATCGTTCGTTCACCTGGTGCATACTATGATGGCGAAATTGATAAGACCGGTAAAGAATTGTTTAGCGCTACACTTATTCCTTTGCGTGGTACTTGGTTAGAGCTAGAGCAGTCTAGCGCTGATATGTTAAAGCTTGTACTAGATAGGTCTAGTAAGGTTACTATTGTTACATTTTTGAAATGTTTTGGTCTTTCCAATGCTGAGATTGAGAAATATTTTGGAGACAATGCTATCATTAAGGGGTTACTAGAAAAAGAGGAGCTAAAGACTCAGGAAGAGTGTTTGATAGAGCTCGCAAGGCGTATGCGTCCAAATGATATCCCTGATGCGAATGCGACTAGAAAGTTTTTGAGTGACATTTTCTTTACTCAACAATACAATTTAGCGGAAGTTGGGCGTTACAAGGTAAATAAAAAATTTTATCTTCCTACTAGAATAAAAGGGATGACTTGTGCTAGCAATATTACTGTAAATCGTAAGGTCTTAGTAAAAGCTGGTGAGGTCATTACCTATGAAAAGGCTGTGGAATTGGTAAATCAAGGTGTCAATATTGTAGACGTCGTAGTAGACGGCAAGGCACATAGAGTGATAGGTAATAGTCAAGTCTTTGCGCACGAAATTATCGGTTGTGATGCTAAAGATTTGGAGGTCAGGACTTCCGTATATTATCCTAACCTAGCGGAGATTTTGTCTAACGCTACGACAAAGGAGGAGATGATTTCCCGTGTGAATGACAATGTGGAAAAGCTTTGCATTACTCATTTAACAATGGAAGATATCCTTGCTATGGTAAGTTATCATCTAGATTTGGATGCTGGCTTTGGATACAAGGATGATATCGACAACTTGGCAAATAGACGAGTTTGTCCAGCGGGTGAATTGCTTCAAAATGCGTTTAGGTCGGGTGTTATAAAGCTAGTTACTTCTGCAAAGGAGACTATGCAGTCACAAGATATGGAAAACCTTATGCCTTCACAAGTTATGAATGCAAGACATGTAAATAAGGAATTAAAGACTTTTATCAGTTCTTCACAACTATGTCAATTAATGGACCAAGTAAACCCTATCTCAGGTCTAGCGCAAAAGCGTAAATTGAGTTCTGTAGGTCCTGGTGGTATCAAGAAAGAAAGAGCGAGTGCTGAGGTTCGTGATATTCACTATACTCAGTACGGTCGTATTTGTGCCGTAGAAACACCAGAAGGTCAAGGTGTCGGTCTAGTAACAAACCTTGCTTTGTATGCGAAAGTCAATGATTTTGGCTTTATAGAGACACCTTATAGAAAGGTCGTTGATAGAAAAGTCACAGATGAGGTCGTTTATATGACCGCTGACGAAGAGGCTGGTTATTATATGGGACAGGCTACCGAACCTTTGGATGAAAATGGTTGTATCAAAAATGATATAGTTATTGCTCGTAAGGATGAGGATATCGTGGAGATTTCTTCAAGCAAGATAAACTTTGTTGATACCGCACCTAATCAAATCATTTCTATTACTACTTCACTTATTCCGTTTGTTGAGAAAAACGAAGCTGCTCGTGCTGCGTTTGGTACAAATATGGAGCGTCAAGCGGTTCCTCTACTCAAGACTGAGGCACCTATTGTTGCTACTGGTATGGAGTATTATGTAGCTAGAGATAGCGGAGCAATGGTAAGGGCAAAGCGTGATGGTGTGGTAGAGTATGTGGACGCTGATTGTGTTAAGGTAAGGGCGGATAATGGTGAACTCGATACCTATACTCTTATCAAACATTACAAGTCAAATCAAGAGACTTGTTACAATCAAAGACCGTCTGTAAACGATGGCGATAGAGTGAGTACGGGTGATTTGATAGCTGATGGTTTTTCTACTCACAATGGTGAGTTGGCGCTTGGGCGTAATGTGCTAGTGGCGTATTTAAACTGGGAAGGTTACAATTACGAAGATGCTATCATTATTAGCGAGAGAATGGCTAAAGATGATGTCTATACTTCTATCACTTTAAAGGTGGAGGAGGTAAAAGCTCGTTCTATAAGACTTGGAGATGAGGAGATTACGAGAGATATTCCAAACCTTGGTGAAGAGGCTTTGAAAAATCTTGATGAGCGAGGTATTGTGCGTGTAGGTGCTGAGGTGCAACCTGGAGATATTTTGGTCGGCAAGACCACTCCAAAAGGCGAGACCGAACTCACTCCAGAGGAGAGATTACTACGTGCTATATTCGGTGAAAAGGCGAGAGAGGTAAAAGACACTTCATTGCGTGTGCAACATGGTCACGGTGGTGTGGTGGTTGATGTTCAAGTGTTTAGTCGTAAAAACAAGGACGATCTAGAAGCGGGCGTAAATATGATGGTAAAAGTCATCGTCGCACAAAAACGTAAGATTTCCGTCGGTGATAAAATGGCTGGGCGTTATGGTGATAAAGGTGTAGTGAGTAAGGTTGTCCGTACGGAAGATATGCCATTTTTGGCAAATGGTCAGCCTATAGATATAATATTGACTCCACTAGGTATCCCATCTCGTAACAACTTAGGACAATTATTTGAGGCACACTTAGGTCTTGTAGCTAAGAGTCTAGGTTGGAATGTTATGACTCCGTGCTTTGACGGCGCGACTGAGGAGCAAATTCAACAACTTTTGAGAGAAAATAATTTACCTGAAGACGGCAAGATGACATTGTATGATGGGAGAACGGGTTTGCCATTTGATAATAGAGTGACTGTTGGTTATCGTTATATGATCAAACTAGACCACATGGTTGATAGCAAGATGCACGCACGTTCTACTGGTCCTTATGCACTAGTAACGCAACAACCTTTAGGTGGTAAGGCTATGTTTGGTGGACAACGTTTTGGTGAAATGGAGGTGTGGGCACTAGAAGCTTATGGCGCTTCACATATCTTGCAAGAAATGTTGACTGTGAAATCTGATGATATCAATGGTCGTCAAAAGACTTATGAGGCTATCGTACAAGGTAAACCTATCGGCGAACCTGGTATACCTGAGGCGTTTAAGGTGTTGGTGAAGGAAATGCAAGCTTTAGGTCTCGATATAACCGTATTGAATGATGAAAAACAAGAAATCACTTTGAATGATTTATCAATAGAGGAACACGAAATGATTTTACCAAAAGAAGAAGAACATTTGAGTGATATAGAATTGGAATTGGACGACACTACTTTGAGTGAAAATGGTGATGTATATCCAACTGATGAACAATTAAATACAGAAGATTTTGATGAAGATCTCGTATTTGATTTGGAGTAAAATTAAAAGGAGAAAGATATGTTTGAATTAAATAATTTTGATTCTATTAGAATAGGTCTCGCATCGCCAGAAAAAATTCGTGAATGGTCGTATGGCGAGGTTACGAAGCCTGAAACTATCAACTATCGTACTCAAAAACCTGAACCTGATGGTTTGTTTTGCGAAAAAATCTTTGGACCTACAAAGGATTGGAGATGTCGTTGTGGTAAGTACAAACTTATTAGATATAAAGGTGTTGTGTGTGATAAATGTGGCGTTGAGGTTACCAAAGCTAGTGTAAGGCGTGAGAGAATGGGACATATAGAGTTAGCGACTCCTGTGAGCCATATTTGGTTCTTTAGAGGTGTTCCATCTCGTATCGGCACTATGCTTGATATTACTCCAAAAAATTTGGAACATATTTTGTACTATGTTACTTATGTGGTTACTGACACAGGTACGACTCCGCTAGCATACAAGCAAATACTTACAGATAAAGAGTATAGAGATGCGCAAGAATTGTACGGTGAAAATAGCTTTAAAGCGGGAATGGGTGCCGAAGCAGTCAAGGAACTTTTGAGTGCTATTGACCTAGAAAAAGAGCGCGAAATACTAAAGGAAATCGTAGAGAAAGACAAAGGTCAAAAGAAAATCAAAGCGACTAAAAAGTTGGAATTAGTAGAAGCATTTATAAAGAGTGGTAATAGACCTGAGTGGATGATTTTGGATGTTATTCCTGTTATGCCACCAGAACTAAGACCTATGGTCCAATTAGACGGTGGGCGTGTCGCAAGTAGTGACTTGAATGACCTTTATAGAAGGGTTATCAATAGAAATAATCGTCTCAAGAGACTCATTGAAATGGGTGCTCCTAATGTCATTATCCGTAACGAAAAGCGTATGCTTCAAGAGTCTGTTGATGCGTTGATTGAAAATGGTAAACGTGGCAAACCTATTTTAGGACCAAAACAAAGAGAGTTAAAATCACTCACCGCTATGCTTAGTGGTAAGCAAGGTCGTTTCCGTCAAAACCTTTTGGGTAAACGTGTAGACTATTCAGGTCGTTCGGTTATTGTAGTCGGTCCAGAACTAAAAATGTATCAATGTGGATTACCTAAAGAAATGGCACTAGAACTATTTAAACCATTTATTATGCACGAACTCGTAAAGATGAACGCAACGCACAATATCAAGAGCGCTAAGCGTATGATTGATAGAACAAAACCTGTCGTTTGGGATGTGTTAGATAAGGTTATCAAAGACCACCCAGTACTTTTGAACCGTGCACCTACACTACACAAATTAGGTATTCAAGCGTTTGAACCTGTTTTGATTGAGGGTAGAGCTATTCAAATACACCCTCTAGTATGTAAAGGTTTCCACGCCGACTTTGACGGTGACCAGATGCCTATCCACGTACCATTGAGTCTTGAGGCACAGGCAGAAGCACGTACTATACTTTTGTCTACAAACAACCTTTTGAAACCTTCAGACGGTAAACCTATTTGTACACCTAGCGTGGATATCGTTTTGGGCGGTTATTATCTGACCATTTATAAACCAAACGCAAAAGGTGAGGGCAATGTCTATACTAGCGAAGATGAGGCTATTATGGCTCACGAGACTGGATATCTTGATTTGCAAGCAAAGATACAAGTCCGCAAAGAAGCATTTTTTGAGGGTGAGCGTGTCGTAGGTAGAGTAGAGACTAGTGTGGGTAGAATACTATTTAATAGATGTGTACCACAATGTTTAGGTTTTGTAGATAGAACAAAGCGAGAAAATGTGCTCGCTTATGAGATAGATACCCCTGCTACAAAAGGTGTGTTTGGTAAAATCACTGAGTACGCATACGATAGATTAGGTGCTACTCCTACTGTTAGAATGCTAGATGACTTGAAGGCATTAGGCTTTAAATATGGTACGCTTAGTGGTATCACTATAAATCTATTTGATGTCGTAGAGTCTGAGCAAAGAGCGATTTTGATCAAGGAAAGCGAGGAGAAAGTCGCCAAAGTAGAAAAGAGTTATGCTCGTGGTTTGATTACTTTGGATGAAAAACGTATAAAAAATATGGATATATGGACACAAGCTTCTAGCGAACTTACCAAACACGTAATGGATTGCTTAGATGATTTTAACGATTTGAAACTCATTATTCAATCAGGTTCTCGTGGTAGTGCGGGTGCGCTAAACCAGATGTCCGGTATGCGTGGTCTAGTAGCAAACAACTCAAACCAAAAAGTGGACGTTGCTATCAAGTCCAACTACAAGCGTGGCTTTAGTCCTATAGAGTATTTTATCTCATCTCGTGGTGGTCGTAAGGTTATTTCCGATACCGCGCTAAAGACTTCGGAGTCAGGTTATTTGACGAGAAAGCTTGTCAGTGTCGCACAAGAAATTGTTGTCACTGAAGAAGATTGCTTTGCTAGATTGAATGAGTCTGTAAAGGGTATGATAGTAAGAGAATTTGCTAGTGAAGATTCGGTGCTTATGAGTCTTGAGGATAGAATTATCGGTAGATTTACTGTAAATGAAGTCATTAACCCTGAGACTGACGAGGTGATTGTGGGTGCTAATCAAATGATTACTCGTGACCAAGCGAAAGCAATCGTGAACGCTGGTATTAAAGAGGTCGCTATAAGGACTATATTTACTTGTAAGTGTAAAGACGGTGTTTGTGCTAAATGTTATGGTAAGAATATGTCTACAAACTCAATCGTACCTATCGGTGAGGCTGTCGGTATTATCGCTGCTCAGTCAATCGGTGAACCTGGTACTCAGCTCAGTATGAAAAACTTCTCGGCGGGTGTCGTTGGTGGTGAAGATATTACTCAAGGTTTGCCTCGTGTGGAAGAGATTTTTGACGCTAAGACTCCTAAGGGCGTGGCGTACATCAGTGAGGTGAGCGGTAAAGTCACTATCAATCAAGTGGACAAGCGCTCTGAAGTCGTTGTCAAGACGAGTGACGGTGATGTGAGTTACTTGTTGCCATTTGGTGTTAGGTTGAAAGTGTCTAACGGCGATATGGTGGAGCCAGGTACGATTTTGACCGAAGGTTCTGCAAATCCTAAGGATATTTTGAGGACGAGAGGTGTGAAAGGCGTTGAGGAGTACTTGTTAAAGGAAGTTATCGCCGTTTACAAAGCGCAAGATATTAGTATAAACCCTAAACATATTGAGATAATTATTAGACAAATGTTGAGAAAAGTGAGAGTCGAGAGTTCAGGTGATACAAACCTTATCTCAGGACAACTTGTAGATGTGTTTAAGGCGGAAGAGGAAAATGATAGAGTGCTACTAGAAGGTGGCGTACCTGCTATGGTTAGAAGAGAGGTTTTAGGTATTACTAAGGCGTCACTAAATACTGAGAGTTTCTTGTCCGCTGCAAGTTTCCAAGAGACTTCAAAAGTCTTGACCGATGCGTCTTGCAAGGGTAAAGTGGATGAATTAGTAGGTCTCAAGGAAAATATTATGGTCGGTAAACTCATCCCTGCGGGTACTGGTTTACATCAATATACAAACATTACTCCAAAAGTTAGCGAGTCGGTTACTCCGCTAGTACAAGATGCGATAATAAATGAGGAAGATTTTTAAATAAATTTTTGCTAAAGGTATTTACATTTTAGTAAAATTGTGCTATTATCATAACGTAAATGGGAGAGACCTTTATACATTTGAGTCGTTTAACGATTTGAAAAAATTAGTTAGGTAGGTGATTTATGTTGAAGAACCATACAGATAATAAATATTTTAATGAGCAAGCTTTAGGCGTAGCGCAGATGATGATTAGGGGTGGTTGGAGAGCGATCGGTAAATATCCAGGTGGCATTATTGTGCAAGATGCAAATGGTGTTAATATCCAAATCATACCTTATAAGATCTCAAAATCAGCAATGAGAGCTAGAGCAGAGCTTAATGAGTCTAAAAAAGAAACTGTGGTAGTCAATAATGAAAAAAGCGATTTTGGAGAGGAACGCTTTAGGTAGTTTTTGATAAAAATTTTAAAAACTATGTGTCGTAAATTTTAAATGAAATTTAAAATTTATGCAAATTTAACAATTTGCTCTAAAATTATCATTTTAGCGACACTGTTTGAATAAACATCAGTCATTTGAAAATAACGCTTTGCGTTGCTTTCCTCTGACTTTTGATAATATTTTTAATAAATAAGTTATCGATTAAATAGATAAATCTAACAATTTAATGTGTTAGGTTTATTTTTTTTGTTTTTTTTTGAAAAAGTTTGATAATATGTTTTACAAAATGATTTTTTTGTGTTATTCTATTATTAATAGTAGTATGTTTATCTATTAAATTTTAACAATGTCGCTAGGAGATTTTGATTATGTTATATATATATCCTGCTATTGTCTATGATAGGACTGAGGATGAGCCGTTTGTAATAGTTGTGCCAGATGTCAATATTGTTGCTGAGGGTGATACTTTAGAGGATGCTGTTATTGACGCAAAAGGTCAATTAAAGATTTATGTGCAGTGTGTAGGTAAGTTTAATGCAAATCTTCCTAAGCCGACAAGCTTTGAAGAGTTTAGGGAGAAATATCCTAAAAGACCTTTTTTGTTTATTGATACTGTTGTGGAAGAAGGCGATGATGATATCACGGTTATCTTTTGACGTGTGTAAAAAGTTTGTTTTATGAGATCACCTTTTTTTAAAAAAAGCGAGCGTTATCAGACTATATGGGTGAGGGTGATTAGATTTTTATAATTAGTTAGATTAAAAAGTTATAGCAAAAGATTGATGTTGAGATTTATAAAAGTCTACAGATTACTTTTTTAATTTATCAAATTCTCATCGTAATTTTCTTTTATATATTGACATTGTGTCTTTTTTTAGTTATAATTATACAAAGGTTAGCGGAGGATGATTATGAGTTTGATGTTGGGCGTCTTGGATACTATATTAAATTGGCTAAGGGGTTGGAGCGAATCTCTTCAAGTTGCTTTTGTGTTTATATTTGTTTTAGCAATGTTATTGACTTGTAGAAAGGCTTTAAAGACTAAAGGGGATAGTATTAGTTGGGTTATCTTGGCGGTGATATTGTTTGTTTTGTTTGTTTTGTACATTAATGCGGTTTTTTAGTGTAAAAAGTACTTGCTATTTTTACTAATTTATGCTAATATTAATGGAGTTTTCTTTAAGGAGTTATTATGTTTAATTTATCAAATATTCTAGATAGTCTAGTTCCTGATTGGTTTGTGAATGCTCTTCCTATTTATAGGGATGTGGTTATGTGCTTGGTCGCAGTGTGTGCTGTGGTGATTATAGTTTGCGTGTTAAAGCAAAATACTACTTCTAGTGGCGCTAGTGCCATTACAGGTATACAGGACACATATTATTCGCAAAACAAAGGCGGTACTGCCGAGGGTAGACTAAAGAGATTGACGGCAATTTGTGCTATCGCTATTGCAGTGTTGATTGTATTATATTTTATACCATCATTATTCTATGCTGGTTAAGAGTTTGGACTTTTCAAGTATTTGAAGAGTCTTTTTTATGGTTTGAATGCACTAGGTAGATAAATAAAAAAATCGTAGCCGTACTAAAAAAAGGTTACGATTTTTTGTAAGATTAAATGTTTTCAATATTCTTTTTGATTGTGTTGATTGAGTCTTGCAACTTTGACTTTTCATCATTGCTTAGTTCTAATGTGATGTATCTAGTTGCGCCGTTTTTGGTTATCACACTAGGATAGCCGTAGTAAATGCCGGTCTTAGTATCAAATGAAGACACCGTCATAATGGTATTGTCATCATCTAAGATTGCTTCGGTGATTTTGACTAGACACATACCGATGCCGTAAGCGGTGTTTCCTTTTTTCTGTATGATTTCATAGGCGCTATTACGAACATCGTTTTGTATTTCCTCTTGTTGTGCTTTGGTTAGGTATTCACGGAGTGGTGAGAGTCCTACATTTGATATACTCCAAGTCACTAGTTCACTATCGCCGTGTTCGCCGATAACAAAAGAATGAATGTTGTCGGTGTCAATTCTTATCTTTTCAGATATTAAATCTTTTAGTCTAGCAGTATCCAAAACCGTTCCACTGCCGATAACCTTGTTAGGCGCGACGCCAGCATACTTGTATGTCGCATAGGTCATCGCGTCGAGCGGGTTAGTAGCGATGAGGTAAATGCCATCAAACCCGCTTTGCTTTGTATGGGTTACGATTTCCTTAAAGATTTTGGCGTTTTTGCTTATAAGATCAGTACGTGTTTCGCCGACTGCTTGATTTTTCCCTGCTGTTATGACGACTATTGTTGCATCTTTGCAATCATTATAGTCACCTGCATAAATCAGGCATTTATTCGGTCTAAAAACCGCCGAATGTCTCAAATCTAGCACTTCACCTTCTACTTTTTCCTTGTCAATATCTAATAGGACTAATTCATCTACATTTGTATTTTGGGATATTAGCGCATAGGCATACGCCATTCCAACATTTCCACAACCTATTAAAACTATTTTATTCATTTATTTATTCTCCTTTTGTTGATTTATCTCTATAAAATCACATATAGTAACTATGATTTCGGTCTCTAGACTCAAAAAGTCGTTATAGTCTTTATATTCATACCAGCGTTCTTGATAAGTGGTTTGCCCTAAATCTAGCACCAAATTTGCGTGATTTTCTCCGTACTTTATGCTAGCAGTATGTGTGCCTATTTTGATATCAATAGTGGCGAGTCCGCCTTGTCTTTTCACATCAAAATCACTCACATTATCAAATACATCTTTAAGTGCTAGATAAAAATTATCAAACCCGCTTTTTACCTCGTTTAGCATATCCTCGTGAAATTTATCTTTTTCATTATTATTTACAGATTGTGTTTGTGCGGTGTTTTGGTTATTGTAGCGTTTGTAACTATAAATTAAATCTACTATCAAAGTCACTACAAATATTGATACGCCTATAATCCATAAGTATTTAAAATAGTGATTAAATGCTATAGACAGTATTAGTAGCACACCCGCTACAGGTAATGAAAACGCCACTAGTTTGTCTAAAAAATTTGGTTTAATTGGTCCCATTTTCTTCTCCTTTTAATCTAAGACTTACCAAGGTCTCAATATGTTTTGTTTGTGGAAACATATCGAAAGGTTGTACTAGTTCAATATTATATAAATCTTCTAGTAGACTCAAATCTCTCGCAAGACTAGCGGGATTGCAACTAATATACACAATGCGTGTCGGTTTGCTAACATTTAGCGCATCTATTACCCTCTTATCGCAACCTTTTCTAGGTGGATCTAGTACCACAGTGCAAGGTGGCAGGGTGCTAATTAGCTTTGGTAGCTCTTGTGCGCAATCGCCATTTATATTTGTTAGGTTTGTAAGTCCGTTAAGCACTTTCAAATCGTCCGCATTTTGAGTCGCTTGCTGTACTATTTCTATACCATAGACTTCTTTTGCTTTTTTGGATAAAATAGCACTCAGTAGTCCCGCACCGCTATATGCGTCTATAACGACTTGGTCTTGCACCAAATCTAATACTTTTGAATAGATAAGATTTTGTATATCAATATTGATTTGTGCAAAACTTAAAGGTAGCAATCTATGTGTGATACCAAAATCAGTACTAGTTTGCTCTTTTATCCCGCTAATATGCACAAACTCGTTTGTTAAAATAGTATTATTTTTCAATCTATTTATATTGTAATACAAACCATAATTTTCAAAACGTTCTTTTAAAAGGCTTGAGAGTATCTCTATACTTTTGGGCTCGCCATTGCAAACAATGGTCACAAGGATACTATCACCGCTCACTCGTGCGAGTACATTTCTCAAGACACCTTTATTAGTCTCTTCGTTATATAGCGTGATATTACTCTTTTTGATGTAGGTCTTAATGATTTCAATGAGTGTTTTGCACCAATCACTAGACAGCGGGCAGTACTCTAAAGGTACTAGTCTGTGCGAATTTATCGCATACATACCTATACCGCTTTCGTTTATGGGGAATTGCATTTTATTTCTATACTCATACTCTTTTGGACTACCTACTACGGGGCTAATAGCAAACTCGCTTTTTAGCATCTTCTTTAGCGTACTATATACAATGTTTTGCTTTATCTCTAATTGATTTGCATAGGTCGTGTGCTGAAGATTGCAACCACCACATTTTTTAAAAACTGGGCATTTTGGAGCGACTCTCGTATCACTAGGTCTTAAAATTTCTTCCACCTTTGCGTAGGCAAAATTTTTATTTACCTTTAAGATTTTTGCCTTTACTAGCTCACCTTTTAGTGTAAAAGGGACAAATACGACAAAATTATCCAACTTTGCGATGCCCTCACCATTTATACCTACATCAATGATTTCTAAATTGATTATTTCGTTTTTTTCCATATTAAAAGTTTAGCATAAAAATATTTAAAACACAACTCAAAAATAGTGTGTTTTAGTGCGTAAAATATTTTTAATTTAAAAATGTCTAGAAAAGCAATAATTGTGTATAATTATGCAAAGCAAAGTATAATTATACGATATATTATATTTGGTCTCGCTTTTTCTAAAATTTAAAAATTTTTAAAGGAAATTTGTAAATTGTTTAGTATATATATATTAATTACGACAAAAAAGAGAGGTGTATTTGTCTTTGGGTGGGTTTGATGAAGAATGGCTAAACAAACTCCGCGAAGCTAACGATTTGGTAGCGTTAATGTCTACGTATATGCCACTAAAGAGAATGGGGCGAAAGTATTGGGCAAATTGTCCATTTCACCACGAGAAGTCACCATCTCTTTGTATTAATGAAGACGAGCAGTATTATCACTGCTTTGGTTGTGGCGAGTCTGGTAATGTGATTTCATTCGTAATGAAAATGGAGTCGCTAGATTTTTTAGACGCTATAAATTTTTTGGCGAAAAGATGCGGAATGGAAGTACCAACATTTAGTGGAAACGCTGATTTAAGGGAAAAGAAAAAGAAAAAAGACCGAGCGCTTGCTTTGATGTCAATGGCAAAAGAATATTACAAGCAAATGCTAAAGTCCGATGCGGGTAAACCTGCAATGGATTACCTTATCTCTCGTGGTATCACACCTAGCGAAATAGAAAAATTCGAGCTAGGCTATAGTGCGAGTTGGGAGGGCGTGATAGATGAGGCGCGCAAAAATGGTTTTAGGGACGAGGAATTGAAAGAGTTTGGGCTAGAGACGAACGCTGAAGGGCGAGTGTATGATTTTTTTGCAAAGAGATTGATGTTTCCTATTCACAATCGTTACGGTGATTGTGTTGGCTTTTCTGGACGAGATATGGAAGGGCGATCTCACGCAAAATATAAAAATTCGCCACAAAGTTTGATTTTTGACAAGTCAAATCTTATTTATGGTTTGCACCTTGTGAAAAAATTAAAGAGTGAAGAGTTAAAAAGTGTTATCCTCTGCGAAGGGCAAATGGATGTAATTGCTATGCACAAAGCGGGTTTTGATAATAGTATGGCGTGCTTAGGTACCGCGCTTACTGAGGCTCACGCAAGAGAGATAGAAAAATTGGTCGATAAAGTCTATTTGTGTTTTGATGGTGATAGTGCAGGACAACACGCTACACAAAAGGCTATTAGTGTACTAAAAAATTACAATTTGTCTCTAAGAGTCGTTCCTCTACCTATAGGCAAAGATCCTGATGAGGTTATAAAGGAGAAAGGTAAAGAGGCTCTATCTAACCTAATCTCAAAGAGTGTTGACAGTGTTGAGTTTGAGATAAAGTATCTATCGCAAAGTTTTGATTTAAGAGACAATCTTGGTAAGTCTAAGTTTTTAAAAGAGGCAATTAAATACCTTAGAACATTAGATTTAGAGGCGCAAAGAGATATCTATATCCCATTAGTTAGCGAACTTACTAATGTTAGTAGTGAGGTTATAAGGCGCGACCTACAAAGTGGCGTGAAAATAGTCAAGCAAGAGGTAAAACCTACTTTTGAATTGCAGTCAAAACCTGATGCTCTTTTAAAGGCTCAAAGGTTTATACTATCCAGTATGCTACATAAAGAACCTTATGTGAGATTGGAAGAAGATTTCAAACTAAATAGTAAAAATATGTTTTATAATGATTTGTACGCAAAACTATATAAATTGCTTTCAGAAAAGAAAGATTTTGCGATTGCGACAATCATTGATGAGACAAAAGAAATAGATTTAAAGCAATTAAATGAGATTATTGATGTTGATTTAGATAATTTTGAAGAGTCTAGGGAAAAATATTATAAGGACTGTATAAAAAATATAAAGATATTCAACCTGACTCAAAGGGAAGAGGAATTAAAAGCAATGATAAATCAAGAACCCGATTTGATTTTAAGAAGTAAATTGCTTGCTAATTTGCAAGAAATTTCAAAACAAAAATACAAGATAAGGATGGCGGAGTAACAATGGCTCAATCTGAGAAAGAAAAATTACAAGATTTGTTGAAAAAGAAAAAAAGTTTGACTGTAGGAAAACAGTTAAAGGCTAAGCAGGCGACCGCAAATACAAAATCTTATAAGGATAAAGATTTGCAAGTTGTGCTTGCTAAGATTAAAGAAATAGCAAAAGCGGAAGGTAGTATCGCTGAGGAAGATGTTTGTCTAAGACTCGTCAATATCGGTATGACTGCAAAAGATGCTGAAGAGCAAATTGCCGAACTTAGAAAAGAGATAAAGGTAAATGAAGCGCAAGATTTGGCATTGAGTTTTGATATTGAAGATATGATAAAAAATTCTACAATGGATGATCCAGTCAAAATGTACCTCAAGGATATCGGTCGTATACCGCTATTATCACCTAATGAAGAATTGGAACTAGCGAAGAGAGTGGCTGACGGTGATGAAGAAGCAAAGCGCAAACTTGTGGAGTCAAACTTAAGGCTGGTAGTAAGTATTGCAAAGCGCTATTCTAGACCTGGTAGACCAAATCCTAATATGCAATTTTTAGATCTGATACAAGAGGGAAATCAAGGACTTATAAAGGTGGTGGACAAGTTTGATTATACTAAGGGCTTTAGATTTTCCACCTATGCGCATTGGTGGATAAAACAAGCTATCACTCGCGCAATAGCGGATCAAGGGCGTACAATACGTATCCCTGTGCACATGGTCGAGACTTTGAATAGATTAGGTCGTGCGGGTAGAAAATTATCACAAGAATTAGGTAGAGAACCTACTACTGCCGAGCTAGCTAAAGAAATGGATATGGATGAACGCAAAATAGCGGAGATACAAAAAATTTCTCTAGATCCTGTGTCATTAGAGACTCCTGTAGGCGAGGAAAATGATAATAAAATCGGTGATTTGATAGAAGATGAAAACACACGTACTCCAGTAGAAACTACAATGAAAAATATGCTCAGAGAGCAGTTGCTCAAGATTGTTAGCGAACTTATGCCTAGAGAACAACAAGTAATCAAATTGAGATACGGGTTAGATGACGGTAGACCTAGGACGCTAGAAGAGGTCGGTCATGAGTTTAATGTTACTCGTGAGCGTATTAGACAGATTGAAGCAAAAGCTTTGCGCAAACTAAGACAACCTAATCGTAGCAAAAAACTAAAAGATTACATTGACTAATGTCCAGAATAGAGGGTTTAATAATGTATGCGGGACAGTTTGACACAATTTTTGATGTTGGCTGTGACCACGGATACATTGGGTTATGTGCTTTGAAAGAAACCACCGCGAAAGTGGTTTTTTCAGATATTAGCGAAAAATGTCTTAGTAAAGCAAAAATTAATTTAGGCGAAAAATATATTGATAGGGCTGAGTTTGTGGTTTGTGATGGCGTTCCAAAAGGGAGAAAAGCGGATGTGGCTATTATCGCTGGAATGGGCGGGCAAAATATAATGAAAATCTTGCAAAATGCTAACCATGATGTGAAAAAATTTGTTCTTCAACCGATGAGCGATGTGACAAAACTTCGCGAATATGTCTACACACATTATAAGGTTGAGGTAGACGATGTGTTAGAGGATAGCGGGCGGTTTTATGTCGTAATTGTCATAAAAAACGAATTTGATAGTGTGACGGTCGATGATAAAATCAAATATTTTGGGATAACTAGTAGTATAATAAGTGATACAAAACGCAAGTTTTTGCGATATAAACGAAATATACTAAAAAAGTCTATTGCTTTTAGCACTGAAAGTATGATACAATTAAAATTGATTGAAAATTTGATTTGAGGAGATAGTGTATGTTTGAGGATATTTTAAAATACCAAAAGAAAGATTTGGAGCTTATTAGATTGCAAAGAGAGTTGGAGACTTTACCTAGTAAAAAAGTTGTGTCCGATATGGTTGCACTCGTAAAGGAGTTGCAAGGCACTTCGGTTAGTTTGGAAAAGCAAGCAGGGGTATTGAAAAAATCTTATGATGATTGCGTGAAAGAACTCGCTATGTTAAATGAAAAATTAGATAGTTTTGATGATTCGGTTGATATGAAGACTGGAATTGCAACACTAACTAAAATCAATAACGTAATAATAAATTTGCAAAATAAGATATCAAAATTGCAAAACAAGATAAAAGACATTTTAAAACAATTTGATAGTGCAAAGAAAAAGGTTGTTATGGCGAAACAAAAACATAAGCAAGCAAAAGAAGAGGTCGAGAAAAAAGAAACCGAATTAAACGTAAAAATAGAATCGATTAAAAAAGAGTTGTCTGAAGAACGAAAGCATATTGATTCTAAACTATTAGCAAAATATGACGAATTAAAGGCGGATAATGTGATGCCTGTATTTGTGTATATGATTGAGAATAGTTGTGGCGGTTGCCGTATAGGATTGTCCGCTAAGATGTTAGAGACGATTAAAGGCGCTAATCACGTTGAATGTGATCATTGTAGAAGAATTATTATAAATAAGGATTAAAACATTTATGACGAAAGATGAGTTGACAAAGTGGTTTTTGTGTGATGAGAAGATTTTACTCACGGTGATAAAAAGCACTAATATGGTAAATAAAGCAGTGAAAACACACGGACTTACTTGTACGACGGGTGCAGTACTTGGACGTGCTATCACTATGGGCGCGATGATGGGCGCAAAACTCAAAAATCAAAAAGACAATATTACAGCTATCATTATTGGAGATGGTCCAGTGGGGCGAGTGGTGACTGTGTCAAAATATGGCGCCGTAGTAAAAGGATATTTGGAGGCGCCGGATGTTGATTTGATGCCAAATGATAATGGTAAAATTGATGTCGGCGGTGCTGTAGGTAAAGGTAAACTAAGAGTGATAAGTGATTACGGCTTTGGTAAACCTTATATTGGCGAAGTGAATTTGGTCAGTGGAGAGATTGCGGAAGATTTTGCGATGTATTATGCAAACAGTCTTCAGCAACCTTGCGCTATTGGTCTAGGTGTGCTTATGAAAGATACTAAATGTATAAGTGCGGGTGGTTTTTTGGTAGAGGTGATGCCAGATGCTACTGAGGCGGATATTGCGGAAATAGAGATAGTAACCAACACGCTAAAAGATATTAGCAGTATATTAAAGGATATTGATACGGTTACTTTTGTAAATAAATATTTTGGTCATTTGATGCCAAAACTTTATGCGACTATAGAACCAAAATTTAAATGTGATTGTACTAGTGCTAGAGTCAAGAGGGTGATTAAATCACTACCAAAAGAGGAAAGGGCGACGCTTTACGATGAAAAAGGGAACATTGAGGTGCTTTGTGATTTTTGCGGGAAAGTGCGCTGTGTAAATAAAGGCGAAATTGAAAAGGATAATTTATGAGTAAAGTTATTACTTTTACACCAAAAGTCACTAAAATAGAAAAACCAAAAGGTGAAGTCATCAATATTGATAGTGGTGATTTTGTATCAGCGCTTACCCGTTCTATATTTGCTTTAGGTCAAGGGAATACTTTATCCGCTTGTATTTATTATAACAAAGCATTGGATAGATATTTAAAACAAGTGTTTTTACCTTTTGATATGATGTGGCTAGATATTTTGAATAGAATTTACACACAAACAGGTAATTTTAGATTGCAATTCAATTCAATGGCGAGATTTTTGCGTTTTGATATGGGGGAGACATATTTATTTAATATGTGGAGTCTGTTGGTTTTAGCAAAACAAGATAAGGAGGCAAAGCACTTTAAGGAGTATTGCATAAAAAACAATCTTGTTTCGCCGAAAATGTTTATAGAATATATTGTGGATGTGGATAAATTTAATGATGCTAGCAATAACAATTTGCAAAAATTGGTTTCTAGTGCAATAAAAGATATTAACAAACAAAAGTTTGAGAGCGCTTTTGCTAGTTTGCATCTTGCGTACGAATTGAATAGGAGCGATCCATTTATTAGTTACTTGTATTTTAACGCTGATGAATCGTTTACAAAGAAGGTTGGGAATAAATTACCTGACATTTATATCGCTAAAAGATTGGCGCAAATAAAAGAGGCGTGCCGTAGCGAGAAAGAGTTTAGAAAACTTTGGAGCGCGGAAGATGCGCCGAGTTTGATAAGGTTTTTGACGAATTATGGGACAGTAAAATTAAACGAGCGCTTTTTATCAATGATGTTTTCAAACATGACTAGAGATATGAGTTATTTTTGTGACGAGGCGCTAGTGAGTGAGGGCAAACCTTTACTAAAGAAACAGCTTTTGATATTGACTCTAGCGACTGGTATCACAGATAGATTGTGCGTGATTTTAAATGATGTCCCTAGAATAGTCAAAATGAAAGACTTTAACAAATTAAGCCTAGTACATAGTAATATGGATTTTATCGTTATAGAAGCACTAAATGTGCTATTAGATTTGACAGATTGTTATGTTTTAGATTTGAGTTTTGAGATAAATAGTATTATTAAAAATGTCAACGATACCAATCGTAAGTTATTAGGAAATTTGGAGCTAATAAGAGATTATTTGGTGTATTTATACTTTTCAAATAGGGATAAAGAAAGATTGAAAAAGTTGTTTTTAGATGTAGATGTTTTTGAAATGTTAAATAAAAAGTTTAAAATCAAGGTAAACCAAAAAGCAATAGATTCTTGCGATAATGTTTTACAATTTAAATTGAAGTGAGGTTTTTATGATAAATCAAAAGACATATAAGAGTGGATTAAGGCTAGTTGTGGAAACGAATGACAACCCTATTTGTTCTTTTACGCAAAAGACCATTGTGGGATCTAGTGACGAGACTTTTGAGGAAGAGGGGCTTGCGCATTTTACCGAGCATTTAATGTTTAAAAGCACTGAAAAGAGGACGTCGTTAGAGTTGAATAGCGATATGGAAAGGCTTGGCGTACTGACAAATGCTTATACGACCAAGAGGGAGACGGTCTATTATTTTGTGGCTACGGAAGATAATTTTACTGATGCACTTGAGATTTTTTCAGATATGCTTCAAAATGGTATATATGCAGAAAGCGATGTAAATACCGAGCGTGGCGTGGTGGTGCAAGAAATAAATATGTATGATGATGATAGTGACGCTGTACTAGAGGATGCGATAGATAGTGTGTACTTTAGCGGTACAGGATATGAACATCCTGTTTTGGGGCGCAGAGAACTCATAGAAAGTACGACCATAGATGCCCTAAAAGCATTCAAAAGCAAGCACTATACTCCAGATAAGATAATATTGTCTATTGTGAGTGGCTTGAGCTTTGAGGCGGTGGAGGGACTTATCAAAAAGTATTTTCCTAAATATTTTGAGGGTGAGAGGATACCTTATGATAGACCTAAAGATCTTATGCAAATAACTATTAAAAGACCATACTTTGTAGTAGATAAAGATGATACGCAAGTACGTGTAAATGCTATGATAAAGGCTGTGGATGTAAATGATAAATATTATTTACCGCAAATGTTGTATTCGGTTATTTTAGGTGGCGGAATGTCGTCTAGATTGTTTACAAATATTAGAGATAGACTGGGACTTGTCTATAGCATAGGTAGTACGGCAAGGTCGTACAAGCAGTTTGCGTTTTTAGGTGTATCTTTAGGCACGACAAAAGAACATTTAAATCTTGCGTTGACCGAAATTGATAAAGAATTTAATCATTTAGCTGACAACGGAATTACTGAGGATGAGCTAATAAAAGCAAAAAATTTGGTTAAAAATATTAGAGTATTTGGCAATGAAAAAGTTTCTTCAAAGTGTCTATTTAATGCGAAGATTATGGCGGATGAGGTGACATATCCTGATTATAAAGATTATAAAAAGGCGATTGATAGCGTCACCGTGGGACAAGTAAACGAGTATGCAAAATTAATAAATGAACAAAAAGATTTTACCATTTGCGCAATAGGTAAAGATGTCACCGAGGACGAGTTGAAGGGCTTTAGAGGTCGATTTTAAAAGGTTTGTTAAAAAAACAAATCTTTTTTTGTATAGCGATGCTATAAATTTGAGAATATAATAGAAACTATGTGATGTTGATTTTCTCACTTATGTTCGTAAATCAATTTTGCTAACGC
>CAYMVO010000001.1:380-149900 GCA_964393975.1 uncultured Lachnospiraceae bacterium | reverse complement strand
GGCTAATCTTAGGCAAAGTGACTGGCGGTCAAACTAGTGGCGAACAGACTACAGATGCTGTGACGAGTGCGGACTTTACCGTGGTAGACAATAAATACACTTATACAGGAAGCGTAAAAAACCTACTAGTCCTCAGTGAAAAGGCATTGGTAGCGCAAGTGTTTGATGATAGGGATGCTTTACATAGTGATACAAACTCATACAACGACTGGAGGAATAGTACGATACGTACGTTTATGAATGGTACCCTAAAGAATGACTTGTTTACAACAGATGCGCAGGGCTACCTAACACCGCAAACCTTAAAGACGAGTTATTATAACGGAGAAATGAAGACGGGAGCTGATGCAGATACAAGCTACGGTGACAAACTCTTCCTCTTGAGCTGTACATACAGTAGTAAGAGTTATGGTACGACAGATAGCTTTATCCTACAACAAACATTAAAGGTAGGAGCTACAGCAAGTAATGTGGACTATGATTCAACTCAAACCATATTAAAGGCACAAGGTACAGGTCTAGCCTTTGCTACAGGGTGCTATAACTCTTCTAACTACACCTATTGGTGGCTTCGTGCGGGCATCTTTGGTAATGTTTACCACGCGTTCCGCGTCGACTATTCTGGCGGTGTCTACAGTATCGATGCCACCGGCGCGAACGTCGGCGTCCGTCCTGCTTTCGTCATGGCGGTAGCATAACGAATAGGAGAGAGTGCCATTTGAGGAAGTGAATAGTAAACGAGAGTATGTAATGTAGAGGTACGAAATATGGTATACTGAATAAAAAGAAAGTCATACTACAAGTGGCATTAACTTTTGCATGTATAAATAAAGAAATTAGCAAAATGAAAGTGGACGAGATTTGATAAAACCAAAACAATGAGAAAATTAGTACTTCTAACAATTAAACCATAAAAGATATTAATCAAAGAAAAAAGACAAAAACCAACTCAAAAATTGTATTTGTCTTTAGTAAAAAAATAGGCGGGTGCCTATTTTTTATTTTTATATTCTTTTGTAAACTCCTCAATGGTGTCTTTGATAATATCCATTGCCTTATCCATTTGTTCTTTTGTGTGAGTAGCGGTATAAGAAGTCCTTATGATAGCTTGACCTACTGGAACGGCTGGAGATATGACAGGGTTTACATACACGCCGTTTTCTAACAACTTTTTACAAAGGGCAAAAGTAAACTCGTCATCGTAAGTATTGATAGGGATGATAGGTGCTTCGCTGTCTCTAATATCTACACCACGTTCTTTAAGACCTTTACGCACATAGTCGGCAATCTCTTTTAGGTTGTCCACGCGCTCAGGCTCTCTAATCAAGATATCAAGTGCTTTGCTAGCGCAAGCAATATTTGCAGGTGGGATACTAGCACTAAAGATGAATGGGCGAGAGTTGTGCTTTACATATTTAATGACATCAGCGCTTGCTGCCATATAACCGCCTAGACTAGCGAGTGACTTACTAAAAGTACCCATAATGATATCTACATCATCGGTCAAGCCGAAATAATCCGCAGTACCACGACCACCTTTGCCGATAACGCCTAGTGCGTGTGCATCATCCACCATAACTCTAGCACCGTATTTTTTAGCGAGTCTAACTATTTCAGGTAGTTTGCAAATGTCACCGCCCATACTAAATACGCCGTCTGTCACAATCAAAATACCCGCATCTTCTGGTACACTCTTGAGCTGTCTCTCAAGATCCTCCATATCACTATGCTCGTAGCGGAGTAGTTTCTTAGCGTAACTTAGTCTGCAACCATCATAGATACTAGCGTGGTTTTCCTTATCACCAACAATATAATCGTTACGACCTGCAATGGCACTGATAATACCTAAATTGGTCTGAAAACCTGTACCAAAGGTGATAACGCCATCTTTGTGTAAAAATTTAGCGAGCTTTTTCTCAAACTCTGTATGTAAATCAAGAGTACCATTTAAAAATCTAGAACCTGAGCAACCTGAGCCGTATTTGTCCAAAGCCTCTTTTCCTGCCTCAATGACTTCTTTATTTGAGGTCAATCCTAAGTAGTTGTTTGAACCTAGCATATACACGTGGTGACCATCCATAATCACTTCTGTGTCTTGTCCGCTGGTCAATTCGTGAAAATATGGGTAAAGTCCTGCCTCAACCAAATCATCTACCACATGATATTCTTCACATTTTTTAAATAAATCCATATATATAAATCTCCTTGTAAGTAAAATAAATGTCAATAATCAATTGCAATATTGATTAAGTGAATAACATTGCTTATTATACTATATTTCTTTTTTAATGTCAAAACATTTGACAAATTAATTAAAATAAATTACAATGTTAATCAATAATGATGTTGTTGTGACAGATAAATTTATTTAAAAGGTTGTAATTATGATAGATTTTTCAAAGGTTTATTTAAAGTTTGCAAAAGAGTATTTTGCGTTGTGTAATGTCAATTTAAAGATAGAAGATAGCGAGCGTGTGTGCCTTTTGGGTGAAAAAGATAGTGGTAAGACTAGTATTTTACGCGTGGTGGCAGGACTAGAAAAAGAGTATACGGGCGATGTGTTTATTAATAATAAAAATCAAAAAGAACTAGATTATAGATATGATATCAGTGTAGGATATGTGCCTTTCAAGGGTGTGTTTTTTGAGCAAAAGACCGTTATGCAAAATATGATGTACGCATTAAGTCTTAGGAATAAAGGTCTCACGCCTTATGAAAGTGAAGAACTAGTACGGAATGTGTTAACAAAGTTTGATTTGATAGATTTTGTTGATGTAAAGGTCAAAAGATTAAAAAACAAGCAACGATATCTGCTTGCCTTTGCGAGATTGAGTTTGCGAAAGTTGGATATTTTGCTCGTCGATAACATTTGGAATAATACGGAAAATGTAGAGGATGTTAAAAAAGCGTTGTTATTTCTTGCGGATAAAAATAAATGTACCGTTGTTATTGCGTCTGAAGGTGAAGATGCTATCAAAGATTTAGATTTTAAGGTCGTAAGGATGCACGCTGGAGTAATAGACTAATAGTCATCTATTCTTATGTAGTCATCTAAAGAGATTTGTTCGGTCTCCTCCTTGGTGGTTAGGGTGGAGGCTGTATTTTTTTTATTGCCAAATAGTCCGCTGAGTCCGTTTCCTCCAAGCAGGGAACTCAGTATATTAGTCCCGCCACCTTCGTTTTTTGTGAGTAAAGGCAAGATTTGCTGAATTAACTTTAACATATCGGGGTTGAGGTTAAAAGGCAAAAATCCACCACCCGAAGAGTTTGTACTTGTAGGATTAGTCGTTTGGGTGGACTGTACACTAGCGGTTTGAGTGGTCTTATTATCAGCCTTTTTTGTCGTATCCAAAAGTTCGGGATATAACGGCGTACCAAAGGCGGTTTGAGGTGGTGAAGTTTGGTTTGATTGGTTGCCACCTAATAAATTTAGCATATTATTTAAATCCATTTTGTGCTCCTTGTAAGGCTAAATTACCACATTTATATATATGCCTGCATATAATAGAATAGTTAATAAAAAAGGAGTTTTAATATGAATTTGAGTGATTTTTTAAACGATAACCCAAACCCTAAAGTGCAGGAGTTTGAAAAGGTGGATGAAAAGACTAAAGAACAAACTAGACAAACGGCGGAAGATTTGGTGAATAAGTATAAAAATATGGACTCTTCATCGCTTATGAACGAGTTTATTAGGGAAGTGGCAAGGCAAAAACAAAATGGTACTTTTGATAAAAATAAAATCATAAATATGCTAAATAGTGTAAAGTCTCTTATCCCTAATGATATGTACAAAAAGGCAGTAGATATTTTAGACAAGATATGATATGAGAAAGATTGATGATAGACTGATAAGGCAAGTAACTTCGCTCGGCAATAAAGATATTGAGTGTATAGTATATTTGACTGATTTAAAATACATAAACGAGTTGAACAAAAGCAGTTTTAGACTGATAAAGACCTTTGATTTTATTAAGGCGGTTGGTGTAAAGACTACGCTTAAGGATTTGCAAAAAGTCGCTAAAAACGGGTTTGTAAAGTATGCAACTATAAATAGTGCAGTATATACACAGATAGACAAAGCAAAAGATGTTATGAATTTAAAGTCGTTTTATAAAGAAGGGGTTTTAGGTCAAGGTATAAACGTAGCGGTGATAGATACTGGTATAAGTCCTTTGCCTGATTTTTGTTTGCCACAAAATAGGATTATAAAGTTTGTAGATTTTGTAAATGATAAAAAAGTTCCTTATGACGACAACGGACACGGGACGTTTATTAGTGGTGTGTTACTGGGGAATGGTTTGGTAAGCAATAGGCGATATGCGGGTATAGCTCCTATGGCTGGGCTAGTGTCTTTAAAGGCATTAGATAGTAGTGGCGAGGCGGGTGCTTTTAGAGTGCTAGACGCTATGCAATGGGTGTTTGATAACCACAAAAGATATAATATCAAGGTCGTGTGTATGAGTTTTGGTAGTGAGCCATTACCAAAAAATGATCCTTTGGTAGAAGGGGCTGAGATGCTTTGGCGTGCGGGGGTTACGGTCGTAGTCGCAGGTGGAAATAGCGGACCTGAAAGCGGTACGATAAAGTCACCTGGGGTAAGCTCGAGAGTAATTACCGTAGGTGGACTGGATGATGGGCGAGAAAGCGGTGTGTTTAAGGTGGCGGATTTTAGTTCGAGAGGTCCAGCGGGGTTTATATATAAGCCCGATATACTAGCCCCATCTACTAATATAGTGGGTAATAATAGAGAATTGGTCAATGGAAAAGGTTACACGATAATGTCGGGTACGAGCGTCGCTACACCTATGATAGCGGGTGTTGCGTGCCTTGTACTACAAAAATATCCTAATGCTAGACCTGACCAAATAAAAAATTACATTTTACATTGTGGTCATAGATTAAATCTTACTCGTAATGAGGAGGGTTTTGGTTGGTTTATGGCGTAAGGAGGGGAAGTGCAGACAATTGTAATAAACGGGGGAAATAAATTAAATGGAGAGGTTACTACTCCAACCGCTAAAAATAGTTTGCTACCTATAATGGCGGGTGCAATACTTGTGGATGGTGTGGTGCGGATAAGGGAGTTTGAAAGGTTTAGTGATTGCTATGCTATGATAGATATTTTACGGGGGTTAGGTGCTAAGTCGACTATCAAAGGGCGAGAACTTATTTTAGATTGTGCAAGCATTGATAAGCACATTATAACATCAGACTTGGCGATAAAGCTTAGAGCGTCTATTTATACGCTTGGCGCTGTGATTGCTCGTCAAAAACAAGCGAAAATTGCATATCCTGGTGGGTGTTTAATTGGCACAAGACCTATAGACCAACACTTAAAAGGCTTGAGAACGCTTGGCGTAAGGATAATAGAACAACACGGGTATTTATTTTGCGATGGTGAAGGATTGCATAGCGGAGAGGTGTATTTAGATTTGCCGAGCGTGGGTGCGACTTACAATATTATACTTGCTTCGGTGTGTAATCAAGGCGTGACAACCATTCACAATGTGGCTAAAGAACCTGAGATAGTGGACTTTCAAAACTTTTTAAATACTTGCGGTGCTGACATTAGCGGTGCGGGTACGGATACCATTGTTGTGCGTGGGATAGGGCGATTGTTACACGGGGGCGAGTATAAACCTATTGGTGATAGAATAATAGCGGGAACGTACTTGATAGCGGTGGCGGGTACTGGTGGAAATGTTAAAGTGAAAAATATAGAACCTAAACATTTGGAATCGCTTTTGTATAGGCTCGAGGAAATGGGATGTGTGGTTTATAGGGGTAAAAGGTGCGTACGGATAGTGTCTAACGGAGAATTGAAGGCGTTAGGTAAATTAGAAACTTTGCCGTATCCTAGCTTTCCGACTGATTTACAAGCGCCTATTATGGCGTTACTTTGTAGGTGTAAAGGCGATACTGTCATCACGGAAAACTTATTTGAGTCTAGGTTTAAGCATATAAACGAACTTAACAAAATGGGGGCGAGTATATTAGTGTCTGGTAATACTGCAATAGTGAAAGGCGTGGATATGTTATACGGCGCCGATGTGTATGTGACTGACCTTAGGGCAGGTGCTTCGCTGGTGGTGGCGGGACTGATAGCAAAAGGATACACTACAATACACAATGTAGAATACATAAAGAGGGGATATGTCCGTTTGGAAAAGTCCCTCAAACGCTTAGGTGCAAACATTTATAACAAAAATATTAAAAAAGGCAGTTGATAAATGAAATGGGTGATTTTGAGTGATACCTATGGGTGTCACTTCAATTTAGCCCTTTTTTTATAAAAAAATTACGAGTTTATGGTTTAAATGGGGTGACAAAATCAATGTTTTGTAGTATAATTTAACTCAAGCGGAGGTTTGTATGAAGAGTAGACTTAGAAATATAATCTTAATATCCATTGCGTGTGTGCTACTTGTGGTGATTATACTTTGTAGTACGGTGTTTACGATTAAAAATATTAGTGTGAATTTTTTGGATAATAACCATACAATGAGTGAAGCGGAGGTTTTAGCGCAAATAGAAAATAGCGGGAGCATTAATAAAGGGCAGAGCGTATTTATTTTTAATAAGAGTAAGGCAACTAAGACATTAGAGAAAAATATTCCTTATATAAGAGTGATTAATCTTGAGGCGATATGTCCTGATACTATTAGGGTGAATTGCGTAGAAAGAAAAGATTGCTATGCTATAAAGGTGAATAGTGCTTCATATCTTGTAGTAGATAAATATTATAAGGTACTAAAAGTGGTCAATGCGACTGCACTACCGATAATCAATTTATCTAGTGATACTGAAGTGGGGAGCGTTATAGAAAATGCTGATGTAAAATATTTTAATGGGTTGACAAATGCTTTTGATGCTATAGCGACTTATGAAAACGCTATTTGTAAGCTTTTTGCTAGCGTGGAACTAGTAAATGTAAATGATAGGCTTGATTTTGTGCTTAAGACAAGGGAAGGTGGTATAACTTTTAATGTGCAAAATGTTAATGAACTATTAAACGAAAAAGTAAATAAAATGGTCGGAGTGCTGGGAACTTGCTCAAGCGGAGCTACTGTAAATATTTATGTGTCGAATAATGAGGTAATTGCGGAAGAAAATGCGTAAAAATATTTGACAAACAAAATGTTTTATTATACAATAAGAGACAAGGTAGGTTTTTACATAAGATGTTTAATTTATTTAGTAATAAAAATAATGCAGTTATAGATATAGGTACAGAAAAAATAATGGTGGCGGTAGGCAGTGCAAATCAAGGAGGCGACATTACTATCATAGGTAGTGGCGAAGCGGAATATGCTGGATATTTGGAGGGCGAGTTTTTAGAGCCTGACAAGTTGGGTGTTGGTCTTAGACAAGCAATAAAGTTAGCGGAGAGAAATTCGCATACGACTATAAAAGAAGTGTACGTGGGTATCCCTGCGGGGTTTTGTATTGCGGTTGAAAAAGAAGTCGTGCAAAATAAAAACAAGATGCGTGTCAATAGAGCAGTGTTAGACAACCTTATTGATTTGGGAAATGATTTTTATAGATTTAGCGCACATAAGATTATCGGTATTGATCCGATTAGTTACACGCTTGACGATGGCACGGTGACTACAAATCCGCTAGGAATGGTTACGTCCAGTATTAGAGCAAGACTTAGTTATGTGTTAGCTGAAAAATCGTTTTTGAATACGATTGAGGATATACTTAACACGATTGATATTGATGTTGTAGGGTTTATATGTACGCCAGTCGCGGAGGCGAATTATCTTTTGAAGGATAAGGAAATGGTAGAGGATATCATTATAGACTGTGGGCATTTGTCCACTAGCGTGGCTATAGTGAAAGGCAAAGGATTACTTGCTTTGAAAGAGTTTTCATCGGGTGGTGGATTTATCACTAATGACCTTATGAAATGGCTAAAGATAAATTATAAGCTTGCAGATGCGCTAAAGCGTAAAATAGTGCTTTCTATAAAACCGGATGAAAACGAGATGTATGAGGTCAAAGCGAGTGATAGTTCGGTGCAGTCAATATCAGCTGTGACTGCTAATAGTATAGTTGTTTACGAAGTGGAAAAAATTGCTAAGATGTGTATTAATTGTTTAAAACAACATAGTAGTTTGGTAACAAATGAAATGAATATTTATTTGACAGGTGGCGGACTGAGCTACATCAAAGGTTCAAAGGATATTTTGGCTAATGAGTTTAGTAAGGATGTAAAAATACTTGCGCCGGATATACAAGGTTTGAATAAACCTCATTATTCATCAATTTTAAGCTTGTTATATCAAGCTTCACAACATTAAAGGAGATATAAATTAATTATGGATTACGGATATAATAACGAAATAGAAGTGCCACCAGTGGCTAAAATAAAGGTAATTGGTATAGGTGGTGGTGGTAATAACGCTGTCAATCGTATGATAAGTGCAGGTATTACAAGTGCTGAGTTTATCGCTATAAATACAGATAAACAAGCATTGCTTATGAATAAGGCGCCTGTGCGTATCGCTATTGGTGAAAAGTTGACTCGTGGACTCGGCGCGGGTGCTGATCCTGAAATTGGTGCAAAAGCTGCAGAGGAGAGTAAAGATGCAATCATTGACCAAATTAAAGATTGTGACCTTGTATTTATTACTGCTGGTATGGGCGGTGGTACAGGTACTGGTGCAGCTCCTGTGGTCGCACAAATTGCAAAAGAGTTGGGTATTTTGACCGTGGCGGTCGTTACTAAACCTTTTGTCTTTGAGGGTAAGACAAGAGAAATCAATAGTATTAATGGTATTGAAAATTTAAGAAAATATGTTGATACTTTAGTGGTTATTCCTAATAACAAGCTATTAAAGATTGTTCCAAAAGGCACGCCTATGATTGAGGCTTTTAGAACGGCTGATGATGTCTTGAGACAAGGTATTCAAGGTATTTCTGATTTAATAGTTACCCCTAGTCTTATCAATCTAGATTTTGCCGATGTTAAGTCTATTATGAAAAATCGTGGTTTAGCTCATATGGGTATTGGCTATGCTAAGGGCGACAATATGACTCTTGAGGCTGTAAAACAAGCGGTTAGTTCACCATTGCTTGAGACTAGTATTGAAGGCGCTACTGGCGTACTTATAAATGTCAAGGGTGGTATGGATTTACCTATTGATGCGGTGAACGAGGCTGCTGATTTAGTAAGGCAGGCAGTAGATCCTAACTGCAATATTATTTTTGGTGCGGGTATTGATGAAAACTTGCAAGATGAAGTGGAAATTACTATTATTGCTACAGGGTTTGAGCCAAAACCTGAAGGCGAAAATGCGTCACTTTTTGAGTATCATAAATTTCCCAGTTTTGAGAATGCTGAGCAAACCGAAACTCAAAGAGAACCAGAACCTACTAAATCCGAAGCAAGAGTTGAAGCGAAAGAAGAGGTTGAGGAGACGAAGATTCCAACATCTAGAGTTAAAGTTGAAGTAGATGATGATATTCCTCCATTCTTGAGAAAGATTAGGGGAGATAATTAAATAAGATAAAGCGTTATTATAAAGGACACGATTTAACAAACCCACTTATTAGAGAGCTAATGGTTGGTGAAAATTGGTTAAGTGATTGTTAGATTATCACCTTTAGAGCTGAACCGCTGAATTAAGAGTAAGTGGTTACGATTTAAGTTTTTGCGTCAATAAAACGGGTGTCAACAGTGCACTGTCAATAGGTCTTTTTTTGAGGCGTGACTATGCATTTTTGGCGTAGTTACGTTATTTTTTAGAGGAGAATATATGAAAAAAGATTATAAAGGCGACTTTGTCGCTATGGAAAAAGATGTTTTAAAATTTTGGAATGAAAATAAATCTTTTGAAAAACTAAAAGAACAAAATAAAAAATCAGGCAAATATTATGCTTTTTTGGATGGTCCCATTACCGCTAATAATGAAATGAAATTGCATCACGCTTGGAATAGGTCTCTGAAGGATATAATGTTGAGATTTAAAGGAATGCAAGGCTATGATGCTCATTATCAAAATGGTTTTGATGCTCAAGGACTTTGGGTGGAGGTGAATGTTGAAAAGGCGCTAGGATTACAAGGTAAGCCGGATATTATGAAATACGGTATGGATAAATTTACCGAAGAATGTATGTCTAGAGTGAAATATTTTGCGGATAGGATCACCGAACAGTCTAAGAGACTAGGTCAATGGATGAATTGGGATGATAGCTATATGACCAATTCAGACAATAACATTACTAGTATTTGGTATTTTTTAAAGAAATGCTATGATAAAGGTTGGTTGATAGAGAAATATAGACCTATGCCTTGGTGTGCTCACTGTGGGACCTCTTTATCCGAGCACGAACTATCCGATAGTTATAAAGATATGGAGCACGATGCAGTTTTCTTTAAGATGCCTATTAAAGATACAAACTGTAGTATATTGGTATGGACTACTACACCTTGGACTTTGTCGTCAAATGTCGCAGTGGCGGTTAACCCAAATCTTGAGTATAGCGTGTGTAAAGTGGCAAGTAGTGATAGATGTTTGATAGTATGTTCTACTGCACTAAAAGTACTTAGAAAAGATTTAGTTGAAGTCATTAAGGTGGTTAAAGGAAGTGAATTAATAGGTCTTGAATACGAGACAGTGTTTCCGAGTTTTGAGTGTCAAAAGTTTATTCATAAGATTGTACCAGCTGAATATGTTGATGCGACTGAAGGTTCGGGTGCAGTGCATATTGCACCTGGATGTGGCGCTGAAGATTTTGAATTAGGGCAAAAATTGGGGCTTGAAATCATTGTGCCAGTAGATGAAAACGGTGTATTCATAAAGGGATTTGATTTTTTGACAGGTAAAAAAGCGCTAGATGCTTATGAGGAAGTTTTTGAAAAAATGAAAGAAAACGGGACACTTTATTATACTCATAAGTACACCCATAGATATCCTATTTGCTGGAGATGTAAAAATCCTTTAATATTTAGACTCAGTAAAGAGTGGTATATTGCGGTGGACGAACTAAGACCAAAGCTACTTGAGGCGATTGAGACCGTCAAGTGGCAACCTGCTTTCTTGAAGGAAAGAATGAAAGATTGGCTCGCAAATATGGGTGATTGGAATATCTCTCGTAAGCGTTTCTATGGCTTGCCTTTGCCGTTTTATAGATGCGAAGAGTGTGGTGAATTGACGGTTGTTGATTCTCTAGATACTCTTAAAAAATTATCTAGCGAAGAAGAAGTCAATGCTTTGCCTCATTTGCATAGACCATATATAGATAATGTTAAGATTACTTGTCCAAAATGTCACGCTAAGGTGTCTAGAGTAGCGGAGGTGGGTGATTGCTGGTTGGATGCGGGTATTACACCATTTTCTACGAAAAAATACTTTACTGATAAAGAGTTTTGGCGTAAAAATTTCCCTATAGATTGCGTTATAGAGATGAAAGAGCAGATTAGACTTTGGTTCTATTCTATATTGTTTATGTCGGTTGTATTAGAAGAAAAAGCACCTTATAAGAAAGTAATCGGTTTTGCAACGTTAGTTGCGGAAGATGGTAGTAAATTTAGTAAATCTGGTCCTAATAATATTGATTTCAATGTGATAGTAGAGCAAGTCGGTGCAGATGTGATTAGGTATGTTTTTGCGGGTAATAATATGCAAAACGATACAAGATTTGGTATGTCGGTATGCGAGGACGCAAGAAGAAAAATTATGGGGCTTTGGAATGCTTTTGTGTTTTTTGATACTTATGCTAGCATTGATAAACCAAAACTAGATGGTTATAATCCTAAAAAAGAGACTTTGAATATTACGGATAAATGGCTCATAGAAAGGACCAATAAATTTATAGATTTTGCAACAGAAAGTTATGAAAACAATGCGTATTTCAAGGTCGTAGAAGAATTTGAAAAATACACAGATGATTTAACAAACTGGTATATTAGAATTAACCGAAGAAGATTTTGGAAATCTGAAGATAATGAAGATAAACTAAATGCATATTTTAGTCTTTATTATGCACTTAAAAACATGATGAAAGTAATGGCGCCTATTATTCCATTTATTACTGAGTATATGTGGCAAGAGTCAGTGAGGATATACGAACCAAATGAAAAGGAAAGTGTGATGCTCAGCGGGTTTGCGATAAATACTTATGATATTGACGACGATACGTTGGTGGCAAATGCAGTGGTTGTAAGGAATATTATCACATTAGCACAAAGATTGAGAAATGAAAACCAAATCAAAGTAAAGCAACCTCTTAAGACTTTGTTTTATACAGGTGATGAATCAATAAAGAGTGTAGTAGCGGACTATTTATCAATAATAAAAGAAGAACTCAATATCAAAGAAATAGTTTTTGAGGCAGATACAACAAAATATAACAATGCTTATTTGACGCTTGATTTTAGGAAAGCTGGTGCTGTGCTTAAGGGCGATGTCCAAAAAGTAAAACAATTACTTGTTGATGCTGATAGCGCACAAATGGCTAAACTAGTAAATGATTACAGTAACGGAGAGGTGGAGATAGGAGACTACAAACTAAATAGTGATTTACTTGTACTAAACTATAAGCCAAAAGATGAGTTTGTTGTCGCTACTGAAAATAATTTAACCATTGCACTAGATGTTACTATTGATGAAAACTTAATGCTAGAAGGTTTGAGTAGGGAGCTTATAAGACAAATTCAAGTGCTTAGAAAAGAAAGTGGTTATTTGATTGAACAAAGAATTGTTTTAAGTATTGAAACAAATAGTGAAGTAATTACTAAAATGGTAAAAATGTTTGGGGAGAAGATAAAACAAGAGGTTTTAGCTTTTGAAATTACCGATTTGACCGATTTTACTGCAAGTAAAGAGTTTGATTTAGATGATAGCCATATAGTTATAAAATTAAAGGAAGTGAACAAATAATGGATATTTTATACGAGGATAACCATTTGATAGTGGTGGTTAAGCCACAAAATATACCTAGTCAAGAGGATGTCACCGAAGATGAAAGTATGCTATCTCAAGTAAAAAAATACATTAAGGAAACATATCATAAGGAAGGTAATGTATATGTTGGACTAGTGCACAGGCTGGATAGACCGACCGGTGGAGTTATGGTTTTTGCGAAGACTTCCAAATGTGCTAGTAGATTGAGCGAGCAAATCAAAGAGGGTGTAATGCATAAAAAGTATTTTGCTGTGGTTGAAGGTGTTCCTAGAGAGCGGTTTGGTCAATTAACGCACTATCTAAAGAAAAATAATGACCTTAATATAGTGAAGGTGGTACCTATGCTGGAAGAGGGTGCCAAAGAAGCAGTTTTAAGATACAATGTTTTGTCAGATGCTGAGAAGAAAGTGAGCCTTGTGGATATAGATTTGATAACGGGGCGCTCGCATCAAATAAGGGTGCAAATGAGTACTATAGGTAATCCTGTGTTTGCAGATGTAAAGTATGGCAGTAAGCATAAAGGCAAGCTAGCTCTTTGGGCGTACAAACTTACATTTGAACACCCAACATTAAAAAAGACAATGACATTTATTTCTTATCCACCTGAAGAAGAGTTGCCTTGGAAATTTTTTAATATTTCTAAGTTTATAGGCAAATAATAATACTACTGCATATAAAGTAACATATTGTGAACGGGTAAAAAAGTAGATATTTTTGAGCGTTTATGATTAAATTATTTTTGAGGTGGATTTGATGCAGATTAAAAAAGCAGTTATTGCTGTGGCGGGATTTGGCACAAGATTTTTGCCAGCAACAAAGGCGGTACCTAAGGAACTTTTTCCTATTATTAATACTCCAATTTTGGAGATTTTAGTAAAGGAATTAAGCGAGGCTGGTATCGAACAAATTTGTATGATAATTAGTAGAGGAAAAGAGTCTATACTAAGACATTTTGATAGAAATGTCGAGGTTGAGTTGAATCTCAAAAACAAAAACAAAGTACTATTTGATTTGGTTACCAATCAAGACAAATATGCTAAGATAAGTTATATGATTCAAAAAGAACCTTTGGGGTTTGCTGATGCGGTGAGTTTGTCTAGAGGTTTTGTTGGGGATGATGCATTTGTGCTTTGCGTAGGGGATGAAGTGTTTTTTGGTGAAAAATCTCTTACTATGCAACTTATAGAGTGTTATGAGGAATATGGCATATCATGTGTGGCACTAAGCGAAGTTTCACCTAAAGAAACAAAACTGTATGGAATAGCTGATATTGATTATGAATCAAATACATTATCATTAAAAGGTTTTGTAGAAAAACCTATGCAAAATCCACCTAGTTTGTTCGCAAATATTGGCAGATATGTTATGACTCCAGAGATCTTTGAGTGTATTGAATGTTTTAGAGGTGCTTGCGAAGAAATTAATTTTATTGATTGTTTAAATAAATTGTCAAAAATTAGAGGTCTTAATGGTATTGTGGGTGATGGCGTTAGATTTGATACGGGGAGTAAATTGGGCTTTATCAAAGCGAATATTTTTGCGAGTTTAAAAGATGAAGAATTGAAAAAGGATATTATAAATTTTATGAGGGAGGTTGTGAAATCAGATGAAGTATAGATTTTACAATGCACGCATATTGACTCCTAGCGAATTGATTTGTGGGGAAGTGTGGGTGGAAGATAATATAATTACTTATGTGGGTGATAGCAAAAAAGGTGGCTTGTTTGATAGGGAAATAGATGTTAAAGGTAATTTGCTTATGCCTGGGCTTATAGACACGCACGCTCATAGTGGAATGACATATATGAGGGGTATATCAGATGATACTGATCTTGAGACATGGCTATTTGGTAGTATAATGCCTATTGAAGAAAGAATGACCTATGAGGACTATTACTGGAGTAATATGCAGAGTATAAAAGAGTATGTCCGCGGAGGTGTAACTTGCTGTCTTGATATGTATTTCAATATGAAAGCACGCTATGACACATTTGTAAAGTCTGGTTTTCGCCTTTGTGCTTGTGGAGGAAACACGCTTGCTGATTATGATGCTTATTTTAGAGATTATAAGACAAGCGATATGTTTAAGATTTTTATAGGACTACATTCCGTATATACAACAACGGAAGAAGATGTAAAAAATGTAGTAGAACTCGCTCATAAATACAACACAAGTATTACCGTTCATACTGCTGAAACGTTAAAAGAGGTGGGTGATTGTGTGGCAAAGCATAATATGACACCTATTGCGTATTTAGATGATTATGGCTTGTTTACTAGACCGTGTATTTGTGCCCATTGTGTACATTTAGATGATGATGATATTCAAATACTATTAGATAATAATGTATCGATAGCGTCAAATCCTGCTAGCAACCTTAAACTAGGTAGTGGAATTGCTAGTCTTTATAGTTTAAATAAAAAAGGTGTGAATGTTTGTCTTGGAACAGATAGCGCTGGCAGTAATAACAGACTTGATATGTTTAATGAGATGTATCTTGCTTCCGTTTTGCAAAAAGGCGTTTTGCACGAACCTACAGCAATTGAAGGAAATGAGGCGGTTAGATTTGCTACTGTTAACGGCGCTAAGGCGTTGGGATATGATAATCTTGGTGAGATAAAGGTGGGGTATTTGGCGGACTTGATTTTGGTGGATTTGAGTGAACCAAACTATCAACCTTTAAATAATTTAGCACAAAGTTTTGTGTATTCAGCAAATAGTAAGGATGTATATCTTACTATGGTAAATGGCAAAATTTTATATGAAAGTGGCGAGTACTTTTTGTCGGAAGATGCTGATACCATACTTGAAAATTTTAAAAGGTGTAGTGATAAACTATTAAATTTATAAAAAGTAGTTGATTTTTGTATTTAGTTATATTATAATAATGTTACCGTAATGGATGGAGGGGTAGCGGTGCTCTGTAACCTGCAATCCGCTATAGCAGGGTTAAAAGGTCTTACGCGATACCTATTTGTGGGTTTAAGTTACCTTAGTACGTGTGTTGAAGTCAGGGCCTTATGCAATCAAGCGTTGAGAACCATGTGAGGACAGGAATGTAGCAACATTAATCAATTGTTTTTGATGTGCCATAAGTAACTTTGGTGGAGCATTGACTAGGGATAACACTTGGATGTAGTGTAGCCAGTAAGATCATTTACGGTTTTTTTATGAATAAATTTCAACTTTTTTATAAAAATAGTTGCTTTTTATTGGTCTATGTGTTATTATATAGACAGTTAAATATTGTTTTTAACTTTAGAGTGGACTTTGGTGTCCGCTCTAAAATTTTAAAAAGGAGCATTTTATGGCTAGTAAAGTAGTGCAATTGGTTACTCCGCTTATAGAAGAAAAAGCGAGCGAGATTGGTGTGGAAGTCGTTGAGATTGAGTATGCTAAAAAAGTTAATGGGTACAATTTGACTGTGTACATTGATAAACCTGAGGGAGTTGATTTAGAATTATGCGAGAAATTGCATACCGCTATTGATGCACCACTGGATGAGCTTGATCCGACTGAGGGCGTGTCATATATACTAAATGTGAGTTCTTGTGGGTTGGATAGACCACTTAGGACAACAAAAGATTTTCTGAGGAAAATCGGTACTGAGGTAGAGATAAAGTTTTATTCACCATACAAGGGTAAAAAGTTGCATTGTGGCAAGATTATAAACGCTACTGATGAGATTTTAACATTGGATGAAGATGGTGAGAATGTTGATTTAGAGGTCGACAAGATTGCGGTTTGTATCCCAAAATTGGAATTTTAAGTAAAAAGGATTTTTAAAAATGGTTAGTAAAGAGTTTTTTGCAGCACTAGATGCTTTGGAAAAAGAGAAAAACATTAAGAAAGAATATTTTATTGAGGCGTTAAAGACTGGTTTGACTGCTGCTTATAAAAAGACTTATGGTGAAGCAAAGTCTGCGGATGTTAAGTTGTTTCCTGAGAAAAATATGATTAGGATATACAGTTACAAGACTATTGTTGATGAGGTTGTTGATACTGATAAAGAAATTAGTTTGGCAGATGCTAAGAAAATCAAGAGGACTTATAAGGTCGGTGATATTATCAGTCAAGAGGAGAGCACTAAGGAGTTTGGACGTATTTTAGCGCAAACTGTTAAACATGTTATCATGCAAAAGCTTAAAGAGGCTACTAGAGCACAAGAGTATAGTATTTTGTCGGATAAAGAAGGGACGCTTATCAGTGCAATTATTATGCGTGAAGAAAACGGCGCTTATTATTTAAATATGGGTGGTATGGATGCGGAAGGCGTGCTTAATGAGAAAGAAGTTATTCCAGGTGAGAAGCTTACTGTTGGTTCTCGTATCAAAGTGTATGTTCGCAAGATAGTAGAGTCTACGAGAGGTACACAAATACAAGTGTCTAGAACAAACCCTAATTTTGTAAAGCGATTGTTTGAGTTGGATGTTCCTGAAATACAAAATGGCGATGTCGTTATAAAAGGGATTGCTCGTGAGGCAGGTTATAGAACGAAGATCGCCGTTAGTTCTACAAATCCTCAATGCGATCCTGTTGGTGCTTGTGTTGGTAATAAGGGTTCTAGAGTAAACTCTATTGTGAGTGAAATCAATGGTGAAAAAATTGATATTATTCCTTATAGTGATGATCCTAGTATTTATATCGCTAATGCGCTTAGCCCAGCTAAAGTTATTTCGGTTGCTATCGATGAGTTAGCTAAGAGTAGTTTGGTTGTTGTACCAGACGATAAATTATCTCTTGCTATTGGTAGAGACGGCTTAAATGTGAGACTTGCTGTAAAATTAACTGGTTGGAAGATGGATGTTAAGAGTGAGACAAGCATTAAGGAAAAGCAAACTGAGGAAATTTCAGAGATCCAAGCTGATGACGCTGATTTATTTGGAGACATAAGTGATTAGAAAAAGAATGTGTGTTTCTTGTAGGCAAATGAAACCAAAAGATGAATTAGTTAGAGTTGTAAAAATGACTGATGGCTTTAAAATAGATGAAAGCGGTAAAATTGATGGTCGTGGTGCGTACATTTGCAAAAACTGTGACTGTGTAAAAAAGGCGGTCAAAATTAGAGCCTTTAACAAATCTTTTAGGTGTGCTGTACCTACTGAAATTTATGAATATTTGGAGGATTGTTTTGTTAAGTAATAAACTAATAGGTTACTTGGGACTTTTAAAAAAAGGTGATTATTTGATTATTGGTGCGGATAAAATAAAAGAGACACGAAAAAAAATGTTCTTGATAATCATTCCAAGCAATCCAAGTAAAAATATAGAGAAGGTTAGTTCTTTTAAGGCGAATGATTACAATATACCTATCATAAAACTAAAAAATGCAAATGATTTAGGTGAAGCTATAGGTATTAATAACTGTAAAATTTTAGGCGTTAAAAATAAAGGTTTGTGTGATGCGATTTTAAAAAATTGTAGTGATGAGTTTGAGATATTAGAGAGGTGAGTAAATGGCAAATCAAGATAAAAGTGCATTGGAAAATTTGAAAGAAGTTAGTGATATTTGGTCTGGCAAAAAGATTTTAAGGCTAAATGATGAATTGCATAATATCAAGTCAAAACTTGATAATGTTTTGCGTGATTTTAAAAAGAAAAAAGAGGCTGGAATGGTTAAATCACCAGAATCTAAATCCGTTGATAGCGAACTAAAAATAGAAAAGGGTGTAAAAGAGCAAAATATAGAGAAAGAATTTACTCAAAAGTCAAAGTCTGATAAAGGTTTTCAAAATGATAGGTCAAAAGATTTTAATCAAGGTCAAAAGCGTTTTGAGAAAAGATTTGACAATAACTCAAACAATAATTTTAATAAGTCCAACTTTAATAAAGATAATAAGAATAATAAAATAAATAATACTTTCAATAAAGAAAATAATGAGTTTAATAAAGAATATAAAAACTCTACCAAGCAATATCAAAATAAACCTTTTGACAAAGCTCCAAAGATAAGCGAACCAGTGTTTATTATTGAAAACAAGCCTAACAATAGAACGATTAACAAGATTAAAGATAAGCGAAATTTTAACAACGAAAATGATGGTCCAAAGAAACAAATCAGAATAAAGAATTTTGATGATGAAAGCGGTGATCAAGTATATAGCAGAAAATTAAAGACTAAAAAGGAAAAAAATATAACCCCTCAAGTTAGCGTTATTACAAAAGCGACAATGACAACAGAGATGATTTCGGTGAAAGATTTATCTGAAAAAATAGGTAAACCAGCAGTGCAAATTATAAAACAATTGTTTATCTTAGGTGATATGGCTACAATAAATAGCAGTATTGACTATGATACCGCTTCATTAGTAAGTAGTGAGTTGGGTGTAGATTTGGAATTAAAACTAGAAAAGTCCTATGAGGAGCAATTAAACGAATATGTGCATACTGCTAATGATGCGGATGCCGAGCCTAGACCTCCTATTGTGACGATAATGGGACATGTTGACCACGGTAAGACTTCTCTTCTAGATTTTATTAGAAAATCTAAAGTCGTTTCTACTGAGGCTGGCGGAATTACTCAACACATTGGCGCTTATTCTATTGAGAAAGATGGTAGGAAGATAACATTTATAGATACACCTGGTCACGCTGCTTTTACTGCTATGCGTGCAAGAGGTGCTAAAGTTACAGATGTGGCGGTTTTGGTCGTTGCAGGTGATGATGGCGTGATGCCTCAAACAGTTGAAGCTATTAGCCATATTAAACAAGCAAATGTTCCTATGATTGTTGCGGTAAATAAAATGGATAAGCCAACATTCAATATAGAGAGAATTAAACAACAACTATCTGAATATGACGTTATCCCTGAAGAATGGGGTGGTGATGTTGTAATGGTGCCTGTAAGTGCAAAGACTGGCGAAGGTGTCGATAAACTTTTGGAAATGATTTTGCTAGTTTCTGATATGGAGGAGTTGAAGGCAAATCCTAAGAGACCTGCAGTGGGTACAATTATTGAGGCCAGACTAGATAGAGGTCGTGGACCAGTGGCTACTGTTTTGGTTGAAAACGGCACACTTAAGATTGGTAATACATTAGTTTGCGGTACAACGCTAGGTAGAGTGCGCGCCATGATAGATGACACTGGCAAAAATGTTGTCTCCGCTGGACCTTCTACCGCTGTTGCTGTGCTAGGTATGGAAGATGTTCCAAATGCGGGTGATTCAGTGCAAGTTGTAGATGAGAAGTTTAGTAAGCAAATTATTCAGGAGCGAAAAGCTAAATTGCAACTAGAAAAAATTAAGAGCAGTGGTGGAGCTTCGTTAGAGGAATTTATGAAGTCTAGCGGTGATTTAAAGAATTTAAATATTATAGTTAAAGGTGATGTTCAAGGTTCGGTTGAAGCACTCAAGAGTAGTATTACTGAATTATCAAATAGTGAAGTACGTGTAAATTGTATCCATAGTGGCGTGGGTGCGGTGACCGAGACAGATGTACTTCTTGCTCAAGCATCAAGCGCTATGATTGTCGCGTTCAATGTAAAAGTTGAGGGTAAGTTGGAAAAATTAGCTGAAAAATCAGATGTAGAAATTAAGAGTTACAAGATTATCTACGAGGCTTTGGATGATATAACACATAAAATTAAAGGTTTGCAAAAACCTAAGTATAAGAGAAATGCTCTTGGTACTGCTGAGGTTCGTATGGTGTATAAGATTACAGGCGCTGGATTGGTTGCTGGTTGTTATATTAAAAATGGCGTAATCAAAAGAAATGCTATTGCTACAATTGTGAGAGATGGAGAAGTGATTTCTGAGACCGTAGTTGAAAGCATTAAAATTTTCAAAGATGATGTTAGAGAGGTAAAAGAGGGGTTTGAGTGTGGTATCAAGCTCAAAGATGCCGTTTACAAGGAAGGCGATATTATAGAAGCGTTTGAAGATGAGGAGATTGCTGACTAATGTTAAAACAAAGATTAGAGAGAATAAATGCTGAATTGAGACACGAGATAAGCGATATTATAAATTATACTATCAAAGATCCTAGGGTGAAAGGTATGGTTAGTGTGATTAGTGTTGATACGGATAATGATTTATACAAATCTGATGTGTATATCAGTATTTTAGCGGAAAATGAAGTTAAGCAAACTACTTTTAAAGCATTAAAAGATTGTGAGGGCTTTGTTCGTAAACAAGTAGCCTCAAGGGTGCAATTAAGAAATACACCTATAATTAATTTCAAACTAGATAAGTCAACTGAATACACACAAGAGATAGAAGATTTATTGTCTCAAATTAAAACTGATGAGGATTAATATATTATGAAGTTTACACAAATTTATGAAGCGTTAAATAAGGCTAATAAAATAGCAATTTTTGTGCATATAAATCCCGACGCGGATTGTATAGGAAGTGCTGTTGCTTTGGGTGGGTATTTGCAAAACATAAATAAAAGCGTAGACTTTTTTTGTGATGATGATATTCATAGTAATTTTAGCGTTATAGGCGGAGAGTTTAAAAAGGAATTAAATGGTGATTATGATTTGTTGGTCGCTGTAGATTGTGCGGATGTCTTGCGAATTGGTAAATTTTCTAGAGTTTTTAGGGAACACAACAACACTATAAATATTGATCACCACTCTACAAACACAAATTTTGCTAAGATTAACTATGTGACGTCTGAGGTTAGTAATACAATAAATATATTTGAGATGTTTAATGATTTTGAGGTGAAAATAGATAAAAATATCGCCACTGCGATATATGCAGGCATTATTGGTGATACGGGTGGTCTTAGTTATGGTGAATTGAGTCCTAAAGTTTTCAATATTGTTGCGGAGCTAATCGGTTATGATATCGATTTTGATAATATTTTGTATAACTTGCTTAGGAAAAGGTCGTTTAATCAAGTGAAATTATTGCAGTTGGCACTAGGTTCTTTATGTGTGGAAGGTGATTTTGCGAGTATGGTTATAACGCTAAAAGATTTTGAGCAAACCAACACTTCAAGTCTTGATGTTTTTGGATTTGTAAACTTTGCCGTAAATATTGATAAGGTAGAAGTTGCCGTTTGCCTTTGTGAATACGAACCGAACAAATTTCAGGTTTCTATACGTTCAAAAGGGGTTGTGGATGCTTGTAAAATAGCGAGTGCGTTTGGTGGTGGTGGGCATAAAAAAGCCTCTGGTTGTAGAATTTTTGGTCGTTCGGATAAGGCTATTAAGAAATTTAAACAGGTAGTAAAGTCTTTATGAATGGCATTATAATAGTTAATAAACCAGATAATATTAGTTCGCAACAAGTCGTAAGTCGTATAAAATACAAACTCAACAAACAATATAAGATAGGACACTATGGCACTCTTGATCCGAAAGCAACAGGCGTTTTGCCAATTGCTGTGGGGAAGGCGACAAAATTATTTAATTTTTTTCAAGATAAGATTAAAGTTTATAGAGCGATATTTAGGTTTGGTGCTGAGACCGATACCTTGGATAGTGAAGGCGAACTCAAAAATCAAGACAATTATTTACCAAAAATAGATGAAGTACAAAATGCTTTGGTTGATTTTGTCGGTGAAATTAAACAAACGCCACCGCTTTATAGTGCAAATAAAATAAATGGTAAAAGGGCATACGAACTCGCTAGAAACAATGTTGAGTTTGAGACTAAAATTAAAGATGTTGTTGTTTATAGATTTGAACTGATAAAACAATTCAATGCTAGCGATTTTTTATTTGAGATAGAGTGCAGTAGTGGGACATATATTCGTAGCCTTTGTCGTGATTTGGCGAGGACTTTAAATACCGTTGCCTATATGCCTTTACTCATAAGGACAAAGGCGGGGATGTTTGAGATTTTTGACGCTATCAGCCTCAAAGAGATTGATGAGTTGACTGACTTAACAAAAGTGGTTATTCCATTAATTGATGTTATAGATTTGCCAATCATTTTGCTCGATAAAGTGAATAGCAAAAAGTTTTGCAACGGTATAAAATTAAAGGTGGATAACGCGGAAGGATTGTATAAGATTTTGGATAGCGAACAAAATTTGCTTGCTATAGGTAGAGTGAGTGATGGTGTTTTAAGTATGGAGGTGTATTTAAATGATTAGGTTTGGACCAGCAGGTAATGATATTTTATTCCACGAGGCAGGATTTTCAAGGACTGAGGACGCACCAAAATGGGTACGCGAATTTGGCTTAGATGCGTTTGAATATAGTTGCGGTAGAGGTGTGAATATGGGTATTGAAAAAGCACGCATAATAGCTGAACAAGCAAAAAAATACGACATTGAAATGAGTGTTCACGCTCCATACTATATAAATTTTGCTAATCCTAATGAAGATATGGTGGAAAAATCGTATTTATATGTGATTAATTCATTAAACTTAGTTAAAAATTTGGGTGGTAATAGAGTAGTTGTGCATCCTGGCTCGTTAGGTAAAATGGATAGAGCAGATGCAGTATCACTAACAAAGCAAAGATTAAAGATTTTAGCGGAATTAGTCAAACAAAGTGGTTTTGATGATTGTTACATTTGCCTTGAGACTATGGGAAAACATTCTCAGGTGGGTACCTATGAAGAAGTTATTGATTTTTGTACGATAGATGATATTTTCTTGCCAACTTTTGATTTTGGACATATCAACGCTTATGGCGGTGGAACTCTAAAAACAAAGGATGATTATCAAAAAATAATTGATTTATGTATTGAAAAACTTGGAATAGAGCGAACAAAAAAGATACATATACATTTCAGTAAGATTATGTATTCAGATAAGGGTGAGGTAAAGCATCTAACTTTTGAAGATACAAAGTACGGACCTGAATTTGAGCCTTTAGCGGAGGTTTTAGTGGAAAAAAGTTTGGAACCCGTAATTATTTGTGAGTCAAATTCAGTAATGGCGCAAGATGCGCTAAAAATGAAACAAATATTTCAAAAAGTGCTTTTAAAATAGTAAAATATATGTTATAATAAGTTATAATCTAAGTGGCAATTTGATGTTGTTACAGATTGGAGACTTTCCGCTTTTATGTGAGTGGATGATAAATTTTTTGGAGGATAATATGATTGTAGCTGGAGATTTTAGAAAAGGTGTGACGTTTGATATGGATGGTACAGTTTATACTGTCGTAGAATTTCAACATGTAAAACCTGGTAAGGGTGCCGCTTTTGTTAGGACTAAACTAAAAAATATTGTTACTGGTCAGACTTTGGAGCGTACGTTTAACCCTTCTGATAAGTATCCTATTGCTCGTATTGAGAGAAAAGATATGCAATATCTATATAATGAAAATGATTTATATTATTTTATGGATACTGAGACGTTTGAACAAATTTGTTTGAATAAAGAAGAATGTGAAGATGCTTTAAACTTTATTACCGAGAATATGGTAGCACTTATTCAATTTTATAAGGGTAAAGCGTTTTCTGTTGAGCCACCAAATTTTGTCGAACTAGAAATTGTTGATTGTGAGCCTGCTGTTGCTGGTGATACGTCTAAGACTGCTATGAAGCAAGCAAAGCTTGAGACTGGTTATGTAGTGCAAGTCCCTTTGTTTGTGAATCAAGGTGACAAGGTTAGAATTGACACTAGAGATGGTTCATATATGGAGCGCGTGTAAATTTGATAAATTTGTCTTAAAAGTACGATTATTATGGTTAATCGTGCTTTTTTTTTGCGCTTTAGTATAATCATTTTTTCATTTTAATATTGTAGTGAAAAAAGGAGTTTGTATGTTGCTAACAATTTTACCTAAAAAAATAAAAGAAGTGTTTAAGACAAAATTGTTATTAGATTCGGTAAATGAAATAAGGCTTAGAGTGGATAAACCTATTATTGTAAATGTGAAAGGTAAAATGTATTATCTAGCTGAGTATGGTATTACTAGTAAAGTAAGTGATGCTATAATATTGAATGAGGAAGATATTAAAAATATTGTCTATACCTTAACAGAGGCTTCAGTTTATTCTATAAATGATCAACTAAGAGAAGGGTTTATCACCGTTAAAGGTGGCTATAGAGTGGGTATAGTGGGTGAGGTCGCTTATGATGAGATTTTAGAAAAGGTCACAACTATTCGTAATATATGTTCTCTAAATATACGTATTCCACACTTTGTAAAAGATTGTAGCAAAAGGACTTTTCCATTTTTGTTAGACGATACATTTTTAAATACACTTATTATATCGCCACCTGGAGTTGGTAAGACAACTTTTTTAAGAGATTTAATCTATCAAATTTATGAGAATGATTATGCTTTAAATTGTTTAGTTTTGGATGAGCGATACGAGATTGCTGGTATGACTGAGGGGAAATGTCAGTTTAATTTAGGTAATTTTGTTGATGTGATGAGTGGTGTAAAGAAAAAATACGGTTTTGAAGTAGGGATAAGGTCTATGAATCCAAATATTATATTTACTGACGAACTAGCCACTGAATCTGATATATCCTCTATAGAGTATGCAACTGCTTGTGGTGTTAGCGTTGTTGCGACAGCACATAGTGAAAATATAACATCATTAAGGAAAAAACCAAATTTTGAAAGGGTAATAAAGGAAAAAATGTTTGATAGATATATTGTGCTATCAAATCGTAATGGTTTAGGAACCATTGAAGGTGTGTACGATGCTAATTTTAATCTATTATTTAAGGAGTAAAAATATTGAAGACTATATTTTTAGTTATAGTGACTATGGGGGCTCTATTTGTTGGGGTATCTATTAATAATCACTATGTTAAAAGAAAGAACTTTTTTAATGAACTTAATAAGTTTTTAGAGTATTTAAAAATACAAGTTCAGTTTCAAAAATCTAAATTACGGCAAATAGTGGTTGAATATAAAAAACAATCACTTGATGTAAATTTTATAGATTTTTTAAGTTCATTTGAAAAGTATCTTGGTTGCCTTGGTGACGGTGCTACTTTTGATTTTGATTTAAATTTTTTAAAAGTTGAAGAAAAAGTTACGCTTATAAGGTTATTTACATCAATAGGACGTTTTCATAGTGCTGGGGAGTGTTCTAATATTTCTAGTGCTTTAAGTGAGGTGAAATCGTTTTATGATAGCGCTTTGGAAAAACAAAAAAAATTTGGACCTATGAGTGTGAAATTATCTATTGTTTGTGGTCTAATGATTGTTTTGATTATTGTGTAGGTAAATTAAGGAGGTTGTAATGGGGATAGAATTGATTTTGAAAATAGCGGGAATTGGCATTTTAATTGCGGTTGTTAATCAAGTATTGAAGTATACAGGGAAAGAAGAATTCACAACGTTTACTACATTAACAGGTGTTGCTATAGTATTATTAATGGTATTAGATTTGGTGAGCGAGTTGTTTGGTAGTGTAAAAACCTTATTTAATCTATATTAGGTGTGTATGGAAATCTTAGTGAAAATTATTGGGGTAGCAATAATCACAACTATTGCTGTTCTGATAATAAAACAATTAAAACCAGAACTCGCTGTTTTTGTTGGGCTATGTGGTTCTATAATTATCGTGATTTATATCGTGAATATGATAGGTGGAGTGTTAACTATTTTTGACACAATGGCTAGTAAAACTGGTATAGACAAAGACTTGTTTTTGGTTGTTTTAAAGATTATTGGGGTAGGGTATTTAACTGAATTTAGTGCAAATTTATGTCAGGATGCTGGAGTGAATAGTATTGCTGATAAAATAATGCTTGCGGGTAAAGTCGTTATTATGATAATGGCTCTACCTATTATAAATAATCTACTGGAAATAGTTTATGGTTTAATGGTATGAAAAAAATAATATTTATTTTACTTTTGGTGTTTGTGTTGTTTGTGCCTATTCAAAATTTTAATGTCTTTGCTATTGAATCTTCTGTAAGTGAAGATTTTAACGAGGTGTTAAATGAACAGATAAGTGATTTTGATTTTTCAAAGTTAGACAAAATTTTAAAGAATTTCAATTCTAGTGAAAGTGGTTTATTTGGTTCTAGTTCATTTTTGGACAAACTAAAATCTGTTTTGAGTGGCGATTTTAAAGACGGATACAATGATATCATTTCTGCTTTTTTAAGTGTGTTATTAGAGGATATTTTATCGTTTGTACCAATCCTATGCACAATTGTAGCTATTGTGATATTAAGTAGCTTTATATCTGGGCTCAAGTCAAGTTTTGGTTCAAAATCTGTCAGTGATGTAGTTCATTTTGTGTGTTTTGGTGTGGTTATTGTAGTAGTATCTAACTGTGTGATACAAGTAATAGGACTAACTACTGAAGTATTATCTAGTATGAAGACACAAATGGAAGTCATATTTCCCATACTTCTAACTTTAATGACTGCTTTAGGTGGGACGGTTAGCGTGTCAGTTTTTCAGCCTGCGATAGTCCTCCTTAGTAATGGTATTGTTCAAGTGTTTAATAGTATTATAGTTCCATTATTTAGTTTGACATTTGTGTTTACAGCAGTTCAAAATATTAGTAGTACTATAAAACTAGATAAATTTACATCTTTCTTTTCTAGTGCTTTCAAATGGATTATTGGCATAGTGTTTACCGTGTTCTTTGCGTTTTTAACTATTCAGGGGATAGTCGCGAGCACTTTTGATGGTGTAAGTATAAGGATGGCTAAATACACTGTAAAAAGTTATGTTCCTATAATGGGTGGGTATTTATCCGACGGGTTTGATTTGATACTTGGTAGTAGTATGCTTATCAAAAACGCAGTTGGGGCGACTGGTTTGTTTTTTATGATAATAACTATACTCGCACCTATTATAAAGATAGCCGTACTTATTTTTGGCTTTAAACTTATCTCTGCGATTTTAGAGCCCATAGCAGATAGTCGTATATCTTCATTCCTTTTTAGTGTGAGTAAGGCGTTGACAATGTTGGTCGCTTGTATTTTAGGGGTGGCGTTTATGTACTTTTTGACAGTGGGATTAGTAATGGTGACTTGTAATGTGTTTTAGGAGGTGGGGATGAGTTCGTTTTATAGTTGGCTTTTAAGTGTGCTAGGGGTGGTGTTTTTAAGCGTTTTAGTAGATGTGTTACTCCCTGATGGTAAAACTAACAAGTATGTTAAAGCGATTTTTGCCTTTATTATAATATTAATAATTATATCTCCTCTTGCAAAAATAAAAGAATCAAAAAGTTTTAGTGATTTCTTAGAAAATCCAAATATAACAATCAATGAGGAGTACATAAGTAATATAAATAATATGCGGATGGATAGATTAGTTAAAAGTATAATCGAGACAGCTGAAAAAATGGGGATTAAAGGAGTAAATGTTCAAATTATGTCAGATATAAGCGAATTAGATTTTAATATCCAAAAGGTCAATATTTATTTGGAAAATTTAGTCATAGATGAAAGTGCTTCGCATATAGATAAGTATCAAACTCTAGTGGATATTGTCAGTGCTTATATTAATATTTCTAGGGAGGATGTGGTGTTTTATGAGTGAAACGAAGCCTTTAAAATTAAGGATGACGAAGTTTTTTGAAGAATTAAAAAAGGGTAAAAAAACAGAATGGTTAATTGTCGTTGGGCTAATTATTGTGGCAATATTTATTTACACATCTGCTAGTAGTTTGTTTAAGGATGACAAGGAAGAAGTGTCTTTAAGTACCGATGAGTATGTTCAAAGTCTTGAAAAACGACTTAGCAACGTATTATCTAACGTGAAGGGGGCGGGTAAAGTCAATGTTTTAGTAACCGTGGAAAGTGGCTCAGAAATAGTTATTGCTACATCTACAGAAGAGAAAACAAATTCCAGTAGTGGAACAAGTAATTCTAACAGTTCTACTACTATTGTTGAAAAACCAACTATTGTTGGGAATGAACCGATTGTTTTGGTAGAAAAGTTACCCAAGATAAAAGGGGTGATTGTGGTCGCACAAGGTGCTAATAATGTACAAGTGAGATTGGAACTTCTAAAGGCTGTCCAAGCGGTGTTAGAGGTTAACGCACAAAATGTTGAAGTGTTTGTAGGAAATTAAATAAAAAGGAGTAAAATATGTTATCTAGGAAGAAAAAAATTATAATTTTATCAGTAATGGCTGTTTTGTTGGTGGTGAGTGGGTATTTAAATATTGCACTAAATAACAGCGTATCTAATGTGTCAAACAATAATAATACATCACAAGCAAGTTTTTTCGCCACTTATAGAACGGATAGAATAAATACTCGTAATCAAGAAATTATGTATTTGGATGCTATCATAAAAAATGAGTCAAGCACAGATGAGGCAAAAAAGACAGCGGAGGATAAAAAGGTCTCTTTGGTGCAAACTATGGAGTTGGAACTTGTCATTGAGGGTTTAATTAAGGCGAAGGGGTTTGATGATGTTGTTGTGACTAATACTACTAACAATGTAAATGTAATTGTTAAGTCAGCTGAGTTAACTGCAGGTGAAGTGAGTCAAATAGTGAGTGTTATTGAAGAGCAAACGGGAAAATCTATTGATAATATAAAAATTATTCCTGTAGAATAAACATACATAAAATCATTGAAAATTTTTAGTTAATGTGTTATACTAACTAAAAAAGACAAAGAAGGGTTTTGTATGACTAATCAAATTGAAAAAAATTCTAGTGACGGAGTAGTGTTTTGCAACAAAAATAATATACTTTCTATAATTTCATTAGCGACAAAAGAAATTACTGGTGTTGCTAGTATGGATGATAGGTTTACAAGTAGGATAAAAGATAAATTGTCTAGCAATTACTACAACGGTGCTAAGATTAAATTTGTTGCAGATAATAAGATTGTTGTTGATGTTTACATTAATGTTTATCAAAATTATAATGTACCAGAAGTTACTTATAAGATACAGCAAAACATCAAAAACAGCATTGGTACTATGGTAAATCTATCTATAGAAAAGATAAATGTACATGTGGTAGGTGTTGTGTTTAACGATGGAGAGGAGTCGCAAAATTAAGCTTTTAAATTTCATTAAAAGCTTTTTTGTCGTTTGGGAGAATTAAGTATGAGTAGAAAAAAGTCAAGAGAGTTAGGTTTTAAAATAGTTTTTTCAAGTCTTTTTGTTGGGTTGGATAACCTAAAGACTGGTAATGTCGATGTGAATGAATGTTTTAATATTGAGGACTATCTCAATGAAAATAATTTAACAAAGGAAGATGCTGAGTTCGGTGTAGAACTCGCTAAGACCACCTTAAGTCATTCTAATCAAATTTTGGATGTGCTCGCTAAGAATATCACTAATTATAGTCTTGATAGGATTTACAAAAGTGATTTAGCTATATTAATGATAGCGGTGTGTGAGTTAGAGTATTACAAAGAGACTGGTTTTAAAGTGGTTATTAATGAAGCTGTCGAACTTTCAAAAAAGTATAGCGATGAAAAAAGCTATAAATTTGTACACGGCGTTTTAAGTAAGGTGGTTGCTTAAGCGGTATGGGGGAAATGGTTTTTACTGTATCTCAAATTAGTGAGTACATTTATAGAATTTTTAGTGCAGAAGAGGTTTTGCATAATGTAAAAATGTATGGCGAAGTCAGTAACGCTAGCGTATCTAATGGTAACATTTATTTTAATATTAAGGATGAAAAAGCGCTTATTCAATGTATGGTGTTTGGGTTATCTAACAAAGATATTTTGGTTAATGGTGAGCAGGTTCTTCTTACTGGTACGCCACAATTTTATATGAAGGGTGGAAAACTGACTTTCATTGCGCGTGAAGTAGTTCCTTACGGCAAGGGCGTTTTGTATCAAAAATATTTAGAATTGAAACAAAAACTTGAGTCTGAGGGCTTGTTCGATGTGAAATATAAAAAACCTATTCCAAAATTTGTCAAGCGTATTGGCGTGGTGTCATCTAGTACAGGTGCGGTCATTCAAGATATCATCAATGTGACCACTCGTAGAAATGATAGCGTTGATATTGTGTTGTATCCTGTAAAGGTTCAAGGTGTGGGCTCAGAAGAACAAATCGCGGAAGGTATAAACTTTTTTAGTGATTATGATAAAGTGGATGTGGTTATTGTGGCTCGAGGAGGTGGCTCCTTTGAAGATTTGATGCCATTCAATACTGAAATTGTAGCTAGAGCAACTTTTAATTGTAAAAAGCCTATTATTTCAGCGGTGGGGCATGAGACAGATTATAGTATAATAGACTTTGTTTCAGACTTGCGCGCCCCAACACCGTCTGCGGGTGCAGAGTTAGCTGTGATAGACCGTGGAGCGGTGATTGAATATATCGACAAAGCGATATTACGAATAGAGAATGTATTAAATGCTAGATATAAGGTCTTGGAGAGTAAGATTAATTCCTGTATAGATAAATTGGTTACAAACTTTAATTCTACTATTATACAAATAAAATCACGCATTGAAAGTTTTTATCAAGATATTTATCATTTAGCATCTCTAAAAGCTGAGACAATTACTTCAAATTTGTTGGTTATGAGTAAGAGTCTTGATATGTTAAATCCAAATCAAATGTTGGACAAAGGATATGCAAAGTTAGAGACACACGGGAGAGTGGTGACTAGTATTAAAGATGTGGCGAAAGCAGATGAGTTGGTTGTGAAAATTAAAGATGGTGTAATATATACAAATGTTATAGATATAAAAGGAGAATAATATGAACTTTGAGGAAGACTATAAAAGATTGAATGAAATAGTTAGTTTGCTTGAAAATGGAGACAAAGGATTAGATGAAAGCGTTAAGCTTTTTGAAGAGGCTTGTGATTGCAGGAAAAGACTTTTAGATGAGTTGAATGCTCAAAAAGGCAAACTATTACAAATAAAGCAAGAATCAGATAAATATGTTGAAGAAGAAATGAAGTAAGCGTTCTACTTGCAATAAAATAAAAATATAATATATCAAATCCTATTTTTAGGATTTGTTTTTTTGTAGGTGAGTATGAATGAAATAAGTGATTTTGAAAAAATTAAACAACAAAATAAGAAGAGAAGGGTTACTATTTACGCTAAAAAAAAGTTTATAAATTGGTCTTGGTGTGTAAGGGTGTTGTTTTTGACATTAGCATTATCAATAATGTTTTCTATACTTAGCGAGTTGGCTTTGACATCGGCATCTTTAATTGTTTCGTTACTAGTTATAGTAGTGTTAATGGTTATCGGTATTTTTTTTGATTGCATTGGTGTCGCTACGACATCTTGTGATGAAAAGGTGTTTGAGGACTATGAGAGGAATGGGGTAAAAGGCGCTAAACAGTCGTTGATTTTGGTTTGTAACGCAGAAAAAGTTTCCGTTATTTGTTGTGATATTATTGGAGATGTTTGCGGGATTTTGTGCGGTGCATCGGGAGTTGCTATTGTTGCTAGATTAATAGGTGAGGGGGCAAATCAAACTCTTTCAGTCTTGGTAAGCGCTTTAGTTAGTGGTTTAATAGCAGGTATAACAATATTTGGTAAATCATTAGAAAAAGGTTTCGCCGTGAAAAATAGTGAGAAAATATTACTTAGTGCGGGCAGGTGTTTAAGCCTTATATTTAGATAATATACTCTATATAGTATGCTTTAATATTAAAATACACTATATAATGTGGTTGTTGTATAAATTGTATAAATATTCACTGCATAATTATTCATTGTATATGCTGTATAAATATAAAAAATATCGTGAATATTTATACAAAAGTACTTGCTTTCAAGAAATTTTTTATGTATAATGTCACTGAATATAATTTTACGAGGTGAGATTATGGCCAGAAGTTTGAGGCAGTCAAAGATTTTAGAATTGATAAGTACACACGAGATTGAGAAGCAAGAGGAGTTAGTGGAGTTGTTAAGACAAGCTAATTTTGATATAACTCAGGCAACAATTAGTCGTGATATTAAAGAGCTTGGTTTGATAAAGATAATGTCACCTAATAAAAAGTACAAATATGCGTATATTGAGACCGCTACTGAACAAAATATATCTAGCAAGTATGTTAATATTTTTAAGGAAAGCGTTTTGAGTTTTAGACTTATGAATAATGTCTTGATGATTAAGACGATAAAAGGTCTTGCGAGTGCTGTAAATTCTTTTATCGATAAAATAGGTATAGAAGATATTATAGGTTCTGTGTATGGTGAAGACACCGTGACTTTGTATTTTGAAGATTTTGATCATTCCAATTGTGCTAGTAACGCAGTTAGTAAATTGATGTATTCATAAAAGGATGTTACTATGTTAAACTTTATTAAGATAAAAAATTTTGCACTTATAAGACTTCATGAGATAGAATTTGGTGAGGGCTTAAACGTTTTGTCGGGAGAAACGGGCGCGGGAAAGAGTATTATTTTGAATGCGATTAGGTTTGCGCTTGGTGCTAGGTCTGATAAACAAAATATCAGAAATGGTGAAAATGAATTAAGAGTAGAGGTTGTCTTTAGTAAACTAAATTCTAATACTATAGATATATTAAAAGAATTGAATATTGATTGTGAGGATGATTACCTAATTATTTCTAGAACATTAAAGCAAGATGGTAAAAGCGACATACGCATAAATGGCTGTATGGCTACTCTTAGCATGCTGAAAAGTATTGCATCCTCGTTAGTTGATTTTTATGGACAGTTTGATTCGTACGAATTGTTAAATGTAAATAAGCATTTAAGCGTTTTAGATTCTTTGGATGAGGGAGAGATGACTCCTGTAAAAGAAAATTTAAAGCAACTATTTACTAAAAAAGGAGATCTGGATAAATTGTTTAATGAGCATATTGCAGATCCGGTAGAGAGGGCAAAAGCTGTCGAGATTCTTGAGTACCAAATTGATGAGATTGAGAAAGCAAACTTGAAAGACGGCGAAGAAGATGAATTAAACGACAAAAGGACTATGATGCTTTCAATGGAAAGAATTGCGCGTTCGTTAAATACTGTTGTTGAAATTGTGGATGATTACGCAGGAACGGGTGTAGGTGCATTGCTTAGAGAATGTTCTATATCTTTGGATAACATAAGCGATGTTGGCGAAGAGTATAATGAACTTAGTGATAGAATGCGTTCCGTTGTTTTAGAATTTGATGATATTGCTGATTCGTGTAGGTCTTTGGCGGATAGTTTGTATTATGATCAAAATGAGTTAAACGCCATTGAAGAGAGGTTGGATACATATAAAACATTAAGTCGTAAATATGGTGATGTGAAAGAGTTTTATGCGAATGCTATAAATAAATTGATGAATTTTAAAAATGATGATGAGTACATACAAAAACTACAAAATGAGCGTGATGTACTGAATGCTTTGATTAAAGGCGAGTGTGAAAAACTGACAAATATTAGAATGCGAATTGCTAAAAAGATGAGTGTTGATATAGAAAAAAGGCTTGCGGAACTTAATATGAAAGGTGCTAAATTTGAAGTTTTGTTTGAAAAATGTGAACCAACTTTAAGTGGTACTGATGATATTGAGTTTGCGTTTAGCGCTAATGAGGGTGAACCAGTTCGTTCTTTATCTAAGGTTATTAGCGGTGGCGAACTTTCTCGGTTTATGCTGGCATATAAGGATGTTGTGGCGAGTAAAGAGGGTGTTAGTACACTTGTCTTTGATGAGATTGATGCAGGTATTAGCGGTGATGTAGGGTATAAGGTTGCCGAAAAACTTTCTTCAATTTCTTGTAAAAATCAAGTTTTGGTTGTTTCACATTTGCCTCAAATAGTTTCAATGGGTGATCAAAATTATTTAATTTCAAAACATAGTATGAATGAGTCCACGACAACAACTATTGATAAAATTGATGAAGATGGCGTTATAAAGGAGCTTATGCGCTTAAGTGGTCTCAAGGAAGATAGCTCGTATGGATACGCTAAGGCATTACGACAAAAATCACGAGAGTTAAAAATTGGCAAGTGTACTTGTGAATAATTAATGATTTTTTTATTAAACTACTTCTAAGAGGAGTGGTTTTTTATGTTAAAATTTTTTTCTCGTATTGCTAGTGTGGTTATTTACGTAATTATTTTCTGTGTTAGCTTTATACTTGCCTCACTACCATACGATTTTATTAATGCTTTACCAAACAATATGTATACTTCTTATGAAGAGGTTTGTAGTGCAAACAAGGAAAAAATGTTGGGGCGGTATTTGTCATTAGAGTTAGATGATAGTGTAGCCACTGTTAGTACAACTAGTGAAGTTGATACTAGCAAATTAAACATTAAACTATTTAATTTAGTAACTATTAAAGAAGTAGATGTTAATCTGATACATAACAATGAAGTTACTGCCGGCGGAAATGCTTTGGGCTTTGCTCTTAAGTGTAATGGTGTGATTATTGTTGGGTTTAATGATGTTATTACAAAAGAAGGTTGTGTCAATCCTTTTAAAGAAACTAATTTTAAAATAGGTGACAGAATAGCAAGTGTGAACGGAGTTAAAGTATCAAATATGCAAGATATTGATGAACTGTTATTTAGGACTGAATACGCTGGAGAACCTTTAGAAATAGTTGCTTATAGAAATGGAAATGAAATAGCAGGCAGTGTTACACCCGCTAAGGAATACGTGACTAATCGTTATAAACTTGGTATCTGGGTGAGGGAAGATGCTACAGGTGTCGGAACGCTGACTTTTGTTAGAAAAGATAATGGAAGATTTGGCGCACTTGGACATGGTATATGTGAGGGGGATAGTGATGAATGTATGCAAATTGTGGGAGGTGAAATTTACGAATGCGATATTATAGGTGTGAATAAAGGTGAGCGGGGCAAGACTGGTGAGTTGAGAGGTTTGTTTGTCGCGGGGAAAAATGAGCAAGGAGTAGTAGATAAAAACAATAAATACGGTGTGTTTGGTAATATTGATACTGGTAGTTCGCTTAATAATGGTGCAACTTATAAGATAGGTGGTAGACTCACGGCAAAACCTGGTAAAGCAAAAATTTTGACTTGTCTAAGTGGTGGTGTGGTTGATGAGTATGATATAGAAATCATCAAAACGAATTATCAAAAAAATAGTAGTGACCGAAGTATGGTGATAAAGGTTACCGACAAGAGATTGCTAGAAAAAACTGGTGGCATAGTTCAAGGGATGAGTGGTAGTCCTATAATTCAAGATGGTAAGATTATAGGTGCTGTTACACATGTGTTTGTTAATGATCCAACGAGAGGGTTTGGTATTTATATTGATTGGATGCTTAATAATTAAATAAATTGTTTGCTTACATCATATAATTAAATATGATAGATTATGTGAGTAGTAGAAGGAAATCGTATTATTTTCAAATGATAAAACGCCATATCCTAGACAATAAATTTTGTTATATTGGGTTATTGGTGTTTTTTGTTGTAGGAGTGCTTATAGGAATATTTACAGCTTCTGGAATTAGTGATAAAAAAATTGACCTTCTTATGGATACTGTTTTGCTAAGATTTTTTAATGATGAAATATCTTTTTTTGTTTTTTTGATTTTGAGATTATTTTACGATGCCTTGTTATTAGTTGCTATTATCGTATGTTCTCTTAATATTTGGTTGACTCCGCTAATTGGTTTATGTATTTTATATAGGGGGTATAATTTTAGTTTTAATATAACACTGATTTTTTTGACATTGGGTGTAGGTGGCGTGTTTTGTGGGGTAGTCATATTTATACCGTGTTGGCTTTTAAGTGTTGCAATCTATTTTAATTGTGCCTGTATGTTTTTTAATAGGTGCTTAAATAATAAAAAATATGGTAAAGTGGGTTATAGTGATTGTATGTTACCTCAAAAATTAGTGATTACATATTTAATAATGTTAGCGATGATTGCTTTAATAGAAGCAATTTTAATAAGTTTAATTGTATTGAAGTTTTTAATAGAATAAAAATCAAAGAAATACTTATACTACTCATAGAGTTTAAATATTAGGAGTCTTTATGAAAAGAGTATTTTGTTTGATTTTTGGTTTAATCTTAATGATCTCGATTTGTGTTGATAATCATACTGTTTGTGCTGAAGAGTTGCAAATAGCACCAAATTGTAAAAGCGCTGTTTTGATTGATGCGGTAAGTGGGGAAGTTTTACTTTCTCAAGATGCTGATAAAAAATTACCTGTTGCTAGTATAGTAAAATTGATGACGCTAAAAATAACTTTTGATAAAATAGATAAAGGAGAGTTGAGTCTAAGTGATGAATTGGTTGCGAGTGAGTACGCTTGTAGTATGGGAGGTTCGCAATTATTCCTTGATCCTAACACGAAACATAAATTAAGTGACCTTTTAAAGAGTGTGATAGTGGCATCTGCGAATGATAGCTCGGTGGTTTTAGCGGAAAGTATATGTGGGAGTGAAAATGTTTTTGTAAGAGAGATGAATACTACCGCTAGCGTACTTGGTTTGAGTAATACACTATATACTGATTGTACGGGCTTAAGAGAAGATCAGTATTCTAGTGCGCTTGATGTGGCTAAATTATCTAGTGTAGTTTTTAATCATCCAATTTATAAACAGTATGCTAAGATTTGGTGTGAGGAATACATACATCCATCAGGTAGAGTGACAGAAATTGCTAATACGAACAAGTTAATTAGGACTTTAGAGGGGTGTGAGGGAGGAAAGACTGGTACAACGGATAATGCGGGATATTGTTTAAGCATTTTAACAAAAAGGAATGATATGTCTCTTATAGCGGTTGTCTTGGGCGCTGATAGTACAAAAAATAGATTTGAAGACAATAAAAATCTTATCAATTTTGGATTTGTAAATTTTGAAAATCACAATGTTTTAAGTACAGATACCTCTATAGGTGTGCTTGAAAATAATAAGGTGAGACCTGAAAATGTTGAATTGTATCCGAGTAATGATTTTGGTATTGTAGCGAGAAAAGGTAAAACAATGTCTTACGAAGTGCAAACTATAATTTATGATATAGATAGAGATTATAAAGGTGGGGACGAGATTGGAAAAGCGTATATTTATAATGAAAACGAATTGATTGGTGAAGTGGGATTAATTGCGAAAGAAGATGTTAGTTTAAAATCTTACAAAGATTATATTAGTGATATTATAGAAGAATGGTAGTAAACTAAGGGCAAAAGCCCTTTTTTCTTTAGGAAATGATTGCTTTTTTAAATTGTTTATTGTATAATAACCAAAGGAGATTTTTATGATTAATATTTTTAGAATGTATCAAGGTACTGATATTATTATATATGGTTGTGCTTTTATTTTGGCGTTGTTAATAGCGCTGTCACTTCACGAATGGTCGCACGGGTATATCGCATATAAAGAGGGCGATCCTACAGCTAAAGCGTTAGGTAGGTTATCATTAAATCCTTTGGTTCATTTAGATTTGATTGGTACAATTCTTCTTGTGCTTTTTGGATTTGGTTGGGCAAAGCCTGTACCTGTAAATCCTTTAAATTTTAAAAACGGTAGAAAGAGTGATTTAAAGGTTAGTCTTGCTGGTATAACGATGAATGTTGTTTTGACTATTGTATTTGGCTTTTTTTATGTGGTGTCAATGTTGTTTATAAATGCGGAGTCGGTGGCTATTCTCAAGTTTTTACAAGTGTTTATGTTTTATGTGAGTTACCTATCTTTTGTGCTTGCAGTGTTCAATTTGCTTCCTATTTTTCCTCTAGATGGATACAATGCGTTAAGAGCAATATCTAAAAATCCAAACGGAAGTTTCTTTAATTTTATGCGTCAATATGGGATGTGGATAATGCTTATCCTTTTAATATCTGATGTTTTAGGATATGTGATGGGGTTGATGCTAAACTGGGTGCTCATACCTATGTACAATTTATTTGGATTAATTTTAGGGGTGTAAAATGGAAGAAGAAAAAATAACTAATGAAGAAGCTATTGCACCCGATTTGAGCGGAGAAGTGGAAGATGCTTACAAAGTCATAATGGGTGAGTACGAAGGACCACTTGATCTACTCTTGCAGTTGGTGAAAGAGTCTAAAATGGATATTGAAGATGTTAGACTTGGTGATATGACAGAGCAATATTTGTTAAGGGTGAGACAAATGGAAGTCTTAGACTTAGAAGAGGTTAGTGGGTTTATTGAGATTGGTGCGACACTTATGGAAATAAAATCCAAATATTTATTACCAACTGAATCGGTTGAAAATGAAGACGGTGGGCAAGTCATTGATGAGGAAGAAGAACTTAGGCGTAGACTTAGAGAGTATCAACTGTTTAAAGAGGTTGGTGAAGATTTGCATTCTATTGAGAATGTTGACCATTTTTATAAAGAACCTGATAAATCGGCAAATGATTTTAGAATTGTTTTAAAGGATATGAAATTAGATGCTATGTTAGATGCATTTGCTAATCTCTTGGTCCGTGTGGAGGAAAAAGTAGCTAGTGTAGAACCTAAAAAGATTGAAATGGATAGGTGGACCGTTGCTGAAAAAATAGAAGATATTAGGGCTGAACTAGAAGATGTGAAGCATACTAAATTTTCAAAACTTTTTGATGATGACTATTCAAAGAGTGAGGTTATTATTTGTTTCTTGGCGATGTTAGAGTTATTAAAGCGTCAATATATAAGGATAGAACAGCCTTCAACCTTTGAAGAGATTGATATTTATTACAATGAAGATAAAGTTAATAGTGGGGAGACTTTAGAGGAAGAAGTCTCTTATAATTAGGAGTTTTTAATTATGGATGATTTAAAGAAAAATCTTGAAAATGTGCTTGTGAGCTTACTATTTGTATCTGGTGATGGCTTGCAAATAGACTACATTGCGGAAAAATTAAATATTAAAAAGGATACAATTGATAAAGCAATTTCTAAGTTAAAAGAAAAATATTCTGGTGATAGTCCTCTTCATATTATTACATATAGAGGAAAAGTACAATTGACTAGCAATCCTAAATTTTCTGATTATATTGTGGAAGTGTTAAATCCTATTAAAGAAAAACAATTGACTAAGACTGCTTTGGAGACTATTGCTATTATTTGCTATAAGCAACCTATTACAAAACTTGAAGTGGAAAATATAAGGGGAACTAATTGCGATTATGCTATACAGTTGCTTTTAAAACATAATCTTATTGAAGTAGTGGGGCGAAAAGATGCGGTAGGTAAACCCTTGCTTTTTGGTACCACGGATGAGTTTTTAAAGAGGTTTGAGTTAGATAGTTTAGAAAATTTACCTAAGTATGAAGATATATTAGAAAGGATACAAGTTATAAATGATGAAAGAAATAAGAGTGACGGCTTGTATAGAGAATTTTCAATTGATTTTGAAAATGAAGATAAACCTGAATTTTTAGAAGGCGAGGATGTCCAAACTTTTGAATCTGATGGTGTAGAGAGCGAAGCTTTTAAACAAAATTAATTAATTTTTTCAAAATACCAATGTAAATTTTGGTATTTTTTTTATTTACTAACACATACTAGAGATATGAAAGTGCTTTTTATAGTGTTGCTAGTGATAATGATAATATTAATTATCCCAATAAACTTAAGATTGCATTTGAAGTTCGATGTGCTGAAGAATAGAGGATTTATGGAATTACGGTTATGGTTTTTTAATGTTAAATTTTATAGGTTCAAATTTAAAAATATGCAAATAATGTTGAAAAATCGTAAAGAAACTAAACAAGTAGATATTGAACTCAATATGGAAAATGTAGACTTTGTTAATGAATTACAAAAACAATTATTTAAGCGAATGTATTTAAAAGATTTTAAGACATTTTTAACGATAGGCTCAAATGAAAATGCGTGTAATGTGGCACTTTTTTGTGGGGGATTAAATATGTTGCTTGCGGTATTTAAATCGTTTGTGAAAACTCATAAACCAACATCGGTGATAGAGTATAAGGTTTATCCCCAATTTAATCAGTCTAATGGTGTTGTTACAATAAAAACTGCGTTCTCTATATCAATAACAAATATTATAATTTCCTTAATAAAAGCAAAAGTTATAGTTAACAAAAAAGCAAAACGCAAATTGGCGTAATAAAGGAGTAAAATATGAAAGAAAATGAATATAAACATCCAATAGAAAATATTTTGAGTGAGGCTTTACAAAACTTAAAAAGCATTGTGGATATAGGTACAGTTGTCGGTGATGTTATAAAAACACCTAGTGGTGCTACAATTATACCGATTTCTAAAGTGATGTTAGGTTATGTTGGTGGAGGCGGTGAGTATACTGAAACAAAGCCAAAGCAATCTAGACCACCATTTGCCACTGGTTCAGGGGCTGGGCTAAGTGTGCAACCTATAGGCTTTCTCATAGAAGAAAATGATGTCATTCGTTATGTGCAAACAAATACCACTGAAAGTATAAGTAAGTTTATAAATGTAACTAGCGATGTATTAAGACTTTTCAAAAAGGGGATGGAGAAAAATGAAAAGTAAGCTAATTATATTTTTAGTGGTTACTGTATTTAGTGTGTTTTGTTTTAGTAGTACGCGATATATAGTATATGCTGAAGATTCTATAGCTAAGGGTATGTGTGTTATTGAATGTAATAGTGGAAGAGTTATTTATGAAAAAAATAAGGATATGAAACTCGCTATGGCTAGTACTACTAAGATAGTAACTGCTATAACAGTTTTAGATAATTATACAGGTGATTTGGATGATAAAATTACAATTCCTGATGAAGCGGTAGGTATTGAAGGTACTTCAATGTATCTAAGAAAAAGTGAGAGACTAAGTGTAAGGGAGTTGCTTTATGGATTGATGTTGCCATCTGGTAATGATAGCGCAACGGCACTTGCTATATTAACAGCGGGAGATGAAAAAAGTTTTTGTGCTCTTATGAGGGAGACTGCTGAAAAATGTGGCGCCTTAAACACAAGTTTTGCTAACGCGCATGGGTTGGACGCTGAGGGGCATTACACAACGGCTTACGATTTGGCGTTGATAACTGCCTATGCTCTAAATAATCAAGAATTTTTAGATATATCTATGACCAAAAACAAAGTTATTGATGCAACTGAACAAACCGACACGAGGTATTTAAGAAATAAAAATAGACTTTTGCTCTCTATGAATAATTGTATTGGTGTAAAGACTGGGTTTACTGATAATGCGGGTAGGTGCTTTGTTTCCGCTACAGAAAAAGAGGATGGTACAAGAATGGTGTGCGTGTTATTAAACTGTCAACCTATGTTTGAAGAGGCAACCAGACTGCTTAATTTAGCAAATCAAGAGTATTCATTGCAAGAAATATTGGAGGGTAGTAGATATATAACATCTTTGCCCGTGACTAATGGCACAAAAAATTTTACGAGGATATATGTGGTGAATGGGTTTAGTTATCCGCTAACGGAGTATGAAAAGGCTAACCTAAAGATTGAGTATGAGTATCCAAAAATGCTCAAGGCACCAGTTGAAAAAAATCAAATTGTTGGAAATGTTAAAATTTTTATCAAAGAAGACTTGATTTTTTCATCTGAAATATGTACTATAGATAGTGTTGAAGAATTAAATGTTCAAGGTGCGTTGGATGATATCTTGGATAAATGGATGTGAGGCAACAATCTAAACATTATATTATAAAGGGGATACTAATGAGAATTAATAAATATTTAGCACTTGCGGGGCTTGGTTCTAGACGCGGGGTGGAAGAATTGGTTAAAAAAGGTGTTGTTACCGTGAATGGCAAAACTATTACTGACCTTGCGACTGATATCGGCGATGATGATGTTGTTAGGGTGGATGGTAAAAATTTGACGTTTGAGGAAAATTACAAATATTATATACTTAACAAACCAAAAGGATATGTGACTACATCTAGCGATGAAAAAGGTCGCAAGACTGTGATGGACCTAGTAAAGGATATCAAAGGACGAGTTTTTCCTGTAGGTAGACTCGACTACAACACTGAGGGACTTTTGATATTAACAAATGATGGCGATTTGGCGCAAAAGCTTATGTTACCAGTTTCTGAGATCGAAAAGACATACATTTGCGTAATTAAGGGCAACATCACCGAAGGCGAATTGGCTGTTTTGAGGGCTGGCGTGAAGATAGATGGCGTTAAACTTAAAAAATGCAAAATTAAAGTTTTAGATGTCAAAGACGGCAAAACTAGATTGGAAATCAAAATACACGAAGGTAAAAATAGGCAGATAAGGAAAATGTTAGAATATGTTGGTAAAGAAATTACCCTTTTAAAGAGGGTTGGTATAGGCGATTTGAGAGTCGGTGGTCTCAGTCGTGGTGAATATCGTGAATTGAAAGAGGAAGAGGTCGCCTATCTCGTAGCTCTTTGTGGGCTTTAAAAGTTTCACTTTAGTCTCAAGTGGGGCTTTTTTCAAAAAAAATTATCATTTTAGTAGATTTTTCAATTTAAATATATTATAATCAAATTGTAAAATGAGTTACAGGAGGAACGGCTATGATAAATATTGCTATAGATGGTACTAGTGGTTCTGGTAAATCTAGCGTAGCTAAAGAAATTGCTAAAAGATTGGGGTTTTTGCATCTAAATACAGGGGAGCTTTATAGGGCGTTTGCTTATTATGTTATTAAAAACGATATTGATTACAAGAGCGAAGATGTTTTAAAGACTGTGGCTAATAAAATCTTGATAAATGTAGACTATATATTAGGTAGCGAGCAAAGAACTATGTTAAATGGAGAGTATATTGGCACTGTTTTACATACGGATGAGGTGAGTAAAATGTCTGCTGTGGTATCAGCATATCCTTGTGTGAGAAACAAGATAAAAGAGGTGCAAAGGTGTATTGCCCATAAAAATAATGTGGTTGTTGAAGGGCGTGATATTGGAACGGTTGTGTTACCTTTTGCTACATTTAAATTTTTTTTAACTGCGACACCCGAAGAAAGAGCTAAAAGAAGATATAAGCAATTTGTAGAAGCAGGCGAAGACGTAACGTATGAAAAGGTGCTTGAGAGCATAAAAAAGCGTGATGAACTAGATATCAATCGTGAAATTAGTCCTTTGGTGAAAGCTGATGATGCTATTTTGATAGACAGTACTGATATGACATTTGAACAGGTGGTAAATTTTATTTTGGATAGGGTAAGATAGATGATTTTTTATAGATTTATTAGGGCGTTGTTTTATTTGCCAGTCAAAATATTTATGCCGACTAAAATAGTAGGTGTATTACCAAAAGAGGGAAAGTGTATTTTGACATGCAATCATCAGTCCTATAATGATTCGGTAAACCTGATGGTAAACTCTAAACGCACAATTCATTTTGTGGGTAAGAAAGAAATATTCAAAAACAAGTTTCTTGCGTGGGGTTTTAGGTGTATGGGCGTCATTTGTGTAGATAGAGATAAGCCAGATTTGAGTTCTTTTAAGAGTATATACAAAATATTAAAGGATGAAGAACTTTTAGGGATTTTTCCAGAAGGGACACGAAACAAAAAAGATGATGGTAATTTGTTAGGGTTTAAAAATGGTGTGGCGCTTATTGCTTTAAAAACTAAAACATCCATTATTCCAATGCGATTTTTACGAAAACCAAAATTTTTTAGACGTAATATATTACTCATTGGGGAACCTATAGATTTAAGTGAGTTTTACAAAAAAGGAACTGAAAAAGAAGTGTTGGATGACATAACACAACTGGTTTTTAATGCTACTGAGGCACTGAAAAACAACTATTTGGCTCAAAAAAGTAAGAAAAAATAGAAAAAATTAAAAAATATTGACAAAATTTGAATTTTTTTTCAAATTTTAATTGTCAATATTTTTTTGATTTGCTATAATAAGAGTATTATCTACTTTAATTGGTAGGTTGGCTAAGTTATGCTTAGTTTATTTTATGTTATATTTAGGAGTTTATATTTATTATGGAAAAAATGACTTTAGAAATGGTTGAAAGTACACTTGCCCGATATAATGTTGGGAAAATTGTAGAGGGTACCGTGGTTATGATGACTAAATACGGTGCTTTGATTAATATTGGAGGCAAGGGTGATGCGTTTATTTATAACGACGACCTTGCTAAAGAGACATTGGAGGTTGGGCAAACTATACAAGCCATTGTCGTAGACAAAAAAGATGAAAATGGTTATGTGAAACTTTCATTAGCAAAAGCAAAAGAATTACAAAAAGCAAACGAACTTTTGAAGGGACTCAAAGAGGGTGACACGATTAGTGTTAGCGTTAAGAACGAAGTAAAAGGTGGTTTGGTAGCAAAATTAGGAGAATTTAATGTATTCATTCCGCAATCTCAAGTAGAGTTCAAGCACAAAAATGATTTGAAATTTTATGTGGGTAAAGATATTGATGTGACCGTTATGGAGATTAATCTTACAAAGAAAAAAATTGTCGCTTCTATTAGATTGTTAGTAAACAGAATTTATGAGGAAAAAGAAAATGAGTTTTGGGGTGGTATTGCTGTAGACAAAGTCGTAGAAGGCAAAGTGACAAAATTTGTAGATTTTGGTGCCTTTGTTGAAGTAAATGGAAGGAGTTGTTTGGTTCACAACAATGATGTTGGTTACTTTAATGAAAAGGCTAGTGCTGTATTTAAGATAGGTGAGACTTATTCTTTCGTGGTTTTGAAATCTGATAGAGAAAATAACAAGATTAGTTTAGGGTACAAGCAATTAATGGAAGATCCTAGAATCGCTATTTTCAATAATTTTGAGGTTGGTCAAAAATTAAAAGGTAAAGTGGTGAGACTTGCTAAGTTTGGTGCATTTATCAATGTCGCTGAACATATTGATGGCTTGCTCCATAATTCTGAGGCTGGTTATAATATAAAGAATATAGAAGAAGTTTGCAAAGTAGGTGATGAACTTGAAGTCACCATTAAGGATGTTGATAGGGAAAACTTTAAACTGGCTCTTACTTTAAGAGATTAATTTAATATACAATTCATATTATAAGGATTACAAGAGATGAATAAATGGTTGGTTGTTACTTTGACAACTGCTGTTTTGGTGATTGCTATATTGATTGCTATTTGTATTGAAAATAATAACAGTAGTAAATCAAATGTTTTAATTAATGACGGCGCTAATGATTCCTCTATGACCGAAGTGTCGATTTTACCGACTGCAAACATCACTTTGCCAGTCGGTGAAGTTTACAACATTGATTTATCAAAAATACCTAACGAATTTCAAAGTGATATAGGTGTTGAGCTGAGTAATGAATGTTGTGAGTTGCATTCTTATTCTATAAAAGCGGTTAAGATAGGCAAAACGGTAGTTGATATAAGTTATATTTCTGATGAAAAAGAATATCTATCTCAAACACTAAATATTGAAGTAGTTACGGAAAGTATAACTTTTAAATACGATATTAAATGTGTCGACTTTAATAAGTATAATTTAATCGTCACACCGCTTGAATGTTTTGATGCTAATTTGTTCTCAATTTTGTACGATGAAAAATCTAGTATTTTAAATTCTAGTGATTACAATATAGATATCACAATTACTGAAAATACAAATTTGATTTTGCAATACGCAAATGAAGATTTGTTTAATATACCACTAAATTTTGACGTGTCAAAGTTTAAATATTCAATTTGCATTGGTGGGAATAAGGTGAATAAAAATACGCTTTATTTCTTGGAGGATGCCGAAAATTTTAGATATAATAGTTTGAGTGTTGATATTCAATCTATTGATGGCTTAGATATGTCTAAATTTTATTTGAAAAGTTCGCTAAATGTAAGTGGACTTATCGTCTATGGAAACAAGATAGGTCATTTTGAAGTTGATTTGTTTTATGTAAATGAAAAGCTTTTGACTTTTATAGTGGAAGTGTGTGAACCAGTTGCTACTAAAATAGTCGCTGAGGATACGGTAAAGTTGAAGGTGAGAGAGTGCTACACTGTGAAGTATACAATATTCCCAAGTGGCTATAATTATGGCGTTAGTTTATCCGCAAGTGGCGGGGTGATAGAGAGTGGAATATTTTATGCGGATAGTGCTGGTGATTATACTCTAACTATAAGTTCGGGTGATGTATATAAAATAGTTAATATTATTGTGGAAGATGTAAACCAAAATTTTGATTTGCTAGATAGGCAGAGTGGAGTCGTTTTGTCAACGAATGATAGTGTATTAGCGGTAGGAGACAACTATTTTATAATTAGCACGACGCTAAAAGAGTTCCGTTTGTTTTTGAATGATGAAGAAATTTTCGCCACTAGTGATTTTGTTGTTATTAATGTAGACGAAATTGGTAATTATATATTAAATGTATACAACAGTGAAAATTCTCTTGTAAAGACTTACAACTTTGTTTATAAGTAGTGCATACTTGTGAATTTATGCTTGTATTTTGATGAAAATAAGTAATCAAAATGCGGACGTATGAAAAATTTTTTCAATTTTAACAAGAATGTTGTTGACTAATTCTTTCTAAAATTGTATACTAACATAGATTATTTTAAAAGGCTAAGGATTATATGAGTAAAAAGAAATCAATTAAACGATATATTTTTACAGTACTGATTTGTATTGTAGGTGCTGTTTTAAGTTTTTGTCAGTTTGATATTCCTTTCACAAATTATACCTATAATGGTTTTATTAATTCAATAAAGCTTGGGTTAGATTTGAAAGGTGGTGTGTCGGCTGTTTATAATACAAAGCAACTAGAAGAGGGTGACTTGAGTGAACAGTTAGAGGCGACCGCTAATAGATTAGTTGACCTTTTGACCGATAAAGGTTATACGGAGTCAACGGTAACGACTCAAGGCTCTTCACAAATTCGTGTGGAGGTGCCTGATGTGGATGATCCTGAGACTTTGCTTGCCTTGATAGAGACTCCAGATATCTTGGAGATAAAGACTGAGGAGAGTCTTGAGGCAGAAGCAAAGCTTACAGGTAGAAATATAAAGAGTGCGACGTACGCTTATCAAGATAACAGTCACGGCGTATCAGTTGATTTTGATAGCGAAGGCGCAGTTATATTTAAAGAATTGACCACTAATTATGAACAATTATATATTTATTTAGGTAGCAACTTAATTAGTAGTCCTAAAGTTAATGAGCCGATTTCTGGCGGTAAGACCTTTATTTCGGGTGGCTTCCAGACTCAATCGGAAGCAGAAGCTTTTGCACTTAAGCTTTTGAGTGGTACTTATCCGTTGCAACTTGTAGTTGATTCTATTACCCATGTTCCTGCGACTTTAGGTGAAAATGCAGGTACATTGAGTCTTATCGCGGGAGCTATTGCGTTATTGATAATATTTATTGTAATGGTAGTGATGTATAGACATTTAGGTTTGATTGCAAATCTAGCATTGATTTTATATACATTTATATTGTTATTCTTGTTGCAAGCGGTACCTATGGTGCAGTTGACTTTGCCAGGTATTGCGGGTATCATTTTGAGTATCGGTATGGCGATTGACGGTAATATTATTATCTTCCAGCGTATAAAGGAAGAGTATGCATCAGGTAAGAAGATACCTTTGTCCTTTAATATTGGTTATAAAAAGTCCGTATCAGCCATTTTAGATGGGCAGATTACCACTATAATTGCTGCAGTTGTTTTGGCACTTTTGGGTACTGGTCCTATTAAAGGTTTTGCGATAGTATTAGGTTTGGGTATTCTTGTTTCGCTGTTTACATCTTTGGTTGTTACAAAACTTTTATTAAACTTGTATCTTCCACTAAATAGCACTAATCCTAAAAAACTAGGTTTGAAGAGAGAGGAGGCTACAAATGAACTTAACTAAATTTAAAAGTTTTAATTTTGTAAAATATCACTTTGTTGCGTTAATAGTGTGTGTACTCATATTGATTGCTGGTGCTTGTGTTTGGATTTTTAATGGACTAAACCTTAGCATTGACTTTACAGGTGGTACAGTTGTTAATGTGAAAGTTGGAGAAACTGTTGAAGATAAGAATAATTATGATCAATATTTAGAGCAAATCAAGAGCGTTATGTCAAATTATGAACTAGCAATTGCAAATGAGCATTTGGAAGGTACTGGTGTAGATGCGACTATCCAAATCAGATATCAAGATGTCGCGGGTAAGACCGTGGAGGAGATGACTGAAATTTCTAGTAATTTTGTTGCAGAGCTTCGTTCTACATTAGGTGACGATATTACTGTAAGCACAGGTGATAGGATTACTGCGACTGCTAGTTCTTCGCTATTGGTTAAAGCGTTGCTTGCTATATTTATTTCAACTATTTTGATTGTTATATATGTGGGTATTAGATTTAGAGGTTTGAATGGCGTTTGCTCTGTTATAGGAATGTTTCTAGATGTAGCTTTGGTGTTCGCTTTGACTATTATATTTAATATTCAAATCGATAGTGTGTTTATTGCAGCTTTGATTACTATTATTGGTTACTCTATTAATAATAACATTGTGGTATTTGATAGAATCCGTGAAAATCAAAAACTTTATCCTACTGAGTCTTATGCAAATCTTGTGAATAGGTCTTTGCATCAAAGTTTGACGCGTACGGTTACAATGACAGTGACTACTTTGATTACCGTTATAGTTTTGGCTTGTGTAGGGTTACAGGGTATAGATAGTTTCATTTATCCTATTATAATAGGTATTTCTTTGGGCTTGTTGACATTGCTTTTTATCGTATCACCTATGTATGCAAACCTTGCTGATAAGTTCGATGCAAAAAAGAAGGCAGTAAAAAGAAAGAGAAATAATGAGATTGAACAAAATTAGCCTTTATGGCTTTTTTTGTAGTTAATCTATATTTGAAAACTTAAAAAGAGGGGTGTGCGTATGAGATATAAAAGAGCGTACGAAAATATTGATTCCACAATAGTCGATGAATTTAGCGAAAAGTATAACTTGAATAAAAAAATTACTGAATATATTGTTTCAATGGGATATGATACCTTAGAAAAATTTGATGACTATATAAACGGGAAAGAGATATTTTATGACGCATTTCTTTTAAAAGGTATGCGTGAGGCGGTTGAGCGTATACAGGATGCGATTAAAAATCATGAGAAAATATTGATTTTTGGTGATTATGATGTGGATGGCATAGGTGCGACTGCGATACTTGTTCTTTATTTTAGATCAATAGGTATTGATGTAAATTATTACTTGCCGAGTCGTTTTGAGGATGGTTATGGATTAAGTGTCGAAACGGCGGATAAGGTTTTGGAGCAATATTCACCTGACTTGATTATAACTGTTGACTGTGGGATTGCGTGTTATAAAGAGGTTGATTATATCAAATCTAAAGGTGTTGATATTATAGTCACTGACCACCATGAGATACCACCAATTTTGCCTAACTGTATAATAGTTGATGTAAAGTTAGAACAAGATTACCCTTTTAATGACCTATGTGGAGCAGGTGTGGCGTTAAAGTTGGTGAACGCTCTCAGCGACCTAGAGACTTGTAAAAAATATTATACCATTTGTGCGATTTCTACGATTTCAGATTTGGTAACACTAAGAGATGAGAATAGGTTTATAGTGCAATATGGACTGAAAAATTTTGATAAATATTGTCCCAAAGGTATCAAAGAATTACTTAAAAGGCAAAAAGTGGCTAATCCTTCAGCGATGGATATCGCCTTTAAACTCACACCAAGATTAAATGCTTCAGGACGGATGGGTGATGCTAGTATTAGCTTGGAATTGTATTTAACCGATAATGATGAAAAAATTGCAAACCTTTGTGAGACGCTAAACAATGTAAATGAAAAAAGAAAACAAGTGTGTGATAATATTTACAATGAGGCATTACAATTTGTAAATGTTAAAGACAAAGTAATCATTGTGAAAAATGATTTTTGGGAAAGTGGAGTCTTAGGAATTGTAGCAACGAAACTTGCGAGTTCGTTTTCTAGACCGGCGATCGTATTAACTCTTGATAAACGAACTAATAAGTATACGGGTTCCGCGAGATGTGTAGCGGGATACAATATATTTGATATTCTTAGTGCTTCAAAAGATTTTTTATCCACATTTGGTGGACATAGTATGGCTGGTGGATTAAGTTTGGAGTTGGATAAATTAACTGCGTTTAAAAATTTTTTAAAAGACTATTTTGAGACTTATGTACCGATAGAGGTTGAGCCTCTTTACGATTTTTGCGTTACAAATGATGAACTAGATGAGTCTTTTATAGATAATCTTAGCGTGTTAGAACCAGTTGGCGTTGGTAATAAAAAACCTAGAATATTGCTAGAAAATTCTAAGCGCAGTGTCAGTTTTATGCGAAATCATAATGAAAATGTTATTATAAATCTTAACAAGATAAGTGGCATTGGATTTGGTTTATCTAAATATTTTTATTTGTTAAATTCTTCATCAAAAATTGATATGATTATAGATCCATATATTGAAATTTATAATTCTAGAAAATATATCAAATTTTATTTACAAGAATTGTTGTGTGATAAACTAATTTTAAACGAAGATTACTCTAATGGAGTCAAAGTCAAGAATATGTTTTATGATGATTGTGAGTTTGAATGCGGTCAGATGGGTAGAGGTTCTACTTTGTATATAACATTTGATGAAAATTTTGATACCAATTTATACAAGGTCGTAGACTATGGTAATTTGTCGCATACAACAAATATAGATACATTGCTTGTGTGTCCTAATAATTTTTATGGCTTTGATGCGTTTGATAACATAAGATTTTTAGAGCGAGTACCTAAAGGTGCTTTGAATAAATTGTCTAAATTGTATCCAAAAGTAAATATTGTGCAAGGCGACAAAATACTATCTTTTGATAGTAAAAAGTTAGATTTATCAAGAAATATTTTTGGAAAAGTATTTAATTTTGTAAAAGATATTGAAAATTTGTTTAAAGACGATTATAATTATTATATTAATGTAATTAAAGATATCTCGTATGTGCAATTTGTTTTTTGTTACTTAATTTTAGCAGAGATAGGTGTGCTAAAGATTATTGAAAGTAAAGGTCAATTTGGACTTGAGGTGACGGGTAAAAAAGGCGATTTGATGCAATCAATTGTGTATAAAAGATTATGGGAGGAAAGTAAATGAAATTTGAAACAAATTTAACAGATTATGAAGCAGATTTACTAGAAGTTGTAAATCTTTTTCCGACCGAAAATGATAGTATTAAAGTTATTGGTGAGTCGTTAGATAATGAATATAAGGCAACAATATATTTGAATGATGATAGACCTTATATTGGGACAAAAAGCAAAACAATCACAAAAGATGAATTGATCATTAAAAAAGAATTTAAGCATTGTGCAAAAGTTTCTTTGTATGAAGTACTAAATGATAAATATAAATTAGACCTACCTTGGGGTGCTTTGACGGGTGTTAGACCTACAAAACTTGGTTATGAGTACATAGAAAATGGAATGAGTTATATGAATACGGAGTTCTATTTGAATAAAGACTATCATGTGAGCAGACAAAAAGCGAAGCTAGTTGTGGAGACTATTAAAAACCAACGCGGTATTATTGTAAATGATAAACTTGTTAATTTTTATGTAAACATTCCCTTTTGCCCGACAAGGTGTGCGTATTGCAATTTTGTTTCAACTGAGGTTAGTTGTATGCAAAATCTTTTACCTATTTATCTTGAAAAATTGATTTATGAAATTAGACAAATTAGAGAGTTTATGCTAGATAAATGTTATATGGTAAAGAATATTTATATCGGAGGTGGGACTCCAACTACGCTAAGCGCTGAGCAGTTGGATATGCTATTAAATGAACTTCATTTTATGGATGCGGAATTTACAGTAGAATGTGGAAGACCTGATACCATAACAAAAGAAAAGTTGGATGTACTCAAAAAACATCATGTAGACAGAATTAGCATAAATCCTCAAACTTTTAGCGATAAAACACTTAAACTTATAGGAAGAAAGACTACAACTAAGCAAGTACTTGAGGCGTATGCTTTGTCGCTTGATTATGATTTTAAGGTAAATATGGATTTGATAGCGGGACTACCAAACGAGTCATATAGGACTTTTAAGCGTTCTTTGGATATCGCTTGTGAATTACAACCAGCAAATATTACAGTTCACACCCTTGCTATTAAAAATAATTCATATTTAGCGAACCAAGATTTTAAATACAGTGATGAAATAGAGCGTATGATAACATATTCATATACGAAATTGAAAGAATCTGGTTATGCGCCATATTATTTATATAGGCAAAAACATATGCGTGGTAATTTCGAGAATGTAGGTTATACAAAACCTAATTGTGCGTGTCGGTTTAACATAGAAAGTATGGAAGAGATGAATAGTGTTATAGCGGTCGGGGCAGGTGCTATATCTAAGAGGGTTTGCCGAAGTGAAAAAAGAATAGAACGCAGTCCAAATGTGAAAGATATTCAAGAATATATAAATCGTGTAGATGAGATGGTGCAAAGAAAAGTAGATTTGTTTGGTAAGACCTTTACCAAATAATAGAAAATATTCAAAGGGGTTGACTTTTTGGCTTAAATCTTGTATACTACAAATAGTTATTCATTCGGTTGCGTTTGTGGTTGTGATGGTCACAGATGAGGAAAGTCCGAGCTTCATAGAGCAGGGTGCCAGTTAACTGCTGGTGGAGGCGACTCCAAGGATAGTGCAACAGAAATAAACCGCTGTTTTTACGGTAAGGATGGAAAGGTCGAGGTAAGAGCTCACCGCCTTGGTGGCGACACTGAGGGCATATGTAAACCCCACTTGAAGCAAGATTAAAGAATACGTTAAGGTTGCTCGCTAGTATTCTAAAAGCATCGCACGAATGCATTAGTGATAATGTGTCTTAGATAGATAACCGATTAATACAGAACTCGGCTTATAGAATAACTGCTACCCTTGAGGGGTAGTTTTTTTGTGTAAGATTGTATAAAAAATCTAATATAAATCATAATTTGAATATGATAATTTTAACGTTGAGTTTTGTGTTTTTTATTTTGTATTTGAGTTCATTCAATATGTGTTTTTTATTGCTTTTGCCGATGTGTCTTTTGTTTTTGAAACCTCAAAAAGAGATAAAAATAGAGATTGTGTGTGATGCTAGTGTAAAAGTTGATGAGTACGATATTGATTATATTTTTGAGCAAATTAAAAATAATAAACCTAAAATGTATTCATTTAAACACTTTAGTGTTTTAGCGAAGCTAAATATAAGTGAAAAGCCTATTTATAAGATAAATTGCTTAAATAAGGAAGACTTTAAAACTTACAAAGATTTAAGTGTTAAAGTATTTGATTTAAAAGAAAAAATTGATTTTAATTTTGTAGTAGTAACAAATTCTTTTTACGCTAAAGATATGGTCGCCGATTATGTGATTAATGTTGAGGAGGTGGATTTTGAAACTGTTGCCACGATAAACGCTTTTAATATTAATTATCCATTAGTAAAGCGCAATAAGTATGAAAATTTTGATTTATTAGGCGAGATTGATTACTCATATAATATGAGCGATTATTCTATAGTTTATAGTGTGGATGAAGGAAAAATTAAAAGGTTATTAAATTATAAATCAAATAGTGTTTATACAAGTTTTAATCTATTGATTAAAAAGAGATTAAATCTTATATTTGCAAACGAGTCTTTATATTATGTGCAAAAAGAGGTAAATGGATATAGTTTGCTTGATCTTTATGGTAAGAATAACTTTTACATTATAACACGACTAAAGTATTTAGGTGGGAGAGTGTCTGATGGGCGATTGCTATTTGAGATTATGAATGGATTTATCTATTTAACGACGCAAAGGTGCTTTTTATCAGAAGAAAATATAATTAAGACGATTAAAACTAATTATGATAATGTTATAAAAATTGAAATATTAAATGAGGGTTTTAGCATTTTTAATAAATTGTTACCTCATAAAATCATTGAGCAGTACTTTAAAAATCCTAGAGAAAACATATATTCTTTTAAAAATTTTGTCTATGGGTTTAAAAGTGAACCTTGTGATATCAGTAAAATCAATTTGTTGATAATTAATGGTACAAAAGATTTATCGTCTGTTTACAATTATTTTAAACACGATATTTTTGGCATATATGCTAACGACAAATATGTAAAGGTTGCTCCAAAAATTGGTTTTAACTTAAACGTAAAATTAAAAAAGCAAGACAAAACGTATGTTATAAATTTAGTGCATAATGGTCAAAGTCAAGTCCAAATAAGCGGTACAAAATATCACAATATGAACATCTTTAAATATGATTGGTTGGATAAAATAGAAAAGATAAGTTTTTGATAGGTTTTTGGTTGAGTTTGATTGAAAATTTGTGGGAAATTTGATATAATACTTGCGGAGGTAATTATGGATTTGTTTGATACTTTACCAAAAGAAAATGCACCACTTGCGGTCAGAATGAGACCAAAGACCTTAGATGAGTTTATTGGGCAAAAGCATTTACTTTATGAAAATAGTTTGCTAGTTAGGTCTATCAAGACTAGTCATTTGGGAAATTGCATTTTTTACGGTCCACCTGGCTCGGGAAAGACTAGTCTAGCCAACGTTATAGCGAACACTTGTAATGGCGAGTTTGAAAGGTTGAATGCGGTTTATAGTGGTGTTGCCGACGCTAAAGCGGTGATAGAGCGCGCAAAAGAACGTTATAAAATGTACGGAACGAAAACTTATCTTTTGCTCGATGAGTGTCATAGGTGGAGTAAATCTCAAAGTGATAGCATTTTAGAGGCTATTGAAGACGGCTCAGTCATTTTTATTGGTTCCACCACCGAAAACCCATATTTTAGTATGACTAGGGCGATTGTCAGTCGATCAACTGTTTTTGAATTTAAACCACTTAGCAGTGAAGAGGTCGTATGTGAGTTAAGGCGTGCGCTAAAGTCACCAAATGGACTAGGGTATTTGAGTGTTGAGGCTAGTGATGAGGCTTTAAATCATATTGCAAATATGTCGGTAGGTGATGTGAGAAAGGCGTTAAACGCTTTGGAACTTGCCGTACTTAGTACTCCTAGTGTGAATGGAAAGGTGACTATCGACCTAAAAGACGCAGAAGAAAGCATTCAAAAAAAGGCTTTATCATTTGATGAAAATCAATATTATGATATGCTTTCCGCTTTCTGTAAAAGTTTAAGAGGTAGTGATAGCGAGGCGGGACTTTATTATGCGAATAGGCTTATTAGCGGTGGCTTAGATCCGCTCATTATAGCTAGACGACTCATAGCACATGCTAGCGAAGATGTTGGTATGGCTGATAGTTATGCGCTTACTATGGCGATTAATGCACTTATTGCTATCAAGGAAATAGGAATGCCCGAGGCAAATATTCCATTGAGTCACGCTATAATTTATGTTTGCGAAGCTGAAAAATCTAATAGCGTGGTCACTGCAATGAATATGGCTCAAAAAGATGCTGAAGAAAATAAAGACGATGACATTCCTAGTCATTTAAAAAATCAAAACAATTTAGACAGTGAAAGACCTTATGAATACAAGTATCCACATAATTATGGTGGATATGTTAAGCAACAATATTTGCCAAATTCGTTGAAGGATAGGATTTATTATATACCTAGCAATAACGGAAAAGAAAAAGGTTTAAAACGCAAAAAAATATTTTCAAACACTTGTAATAAATCATAATATATGGTAACATATTACAAAGAGCTAAGGAGGATAATTAAATGAATTTAAAAGGAACAAAGACTGAAAGAAATTTAAAAGAGGCTTTTGCTGGCGAGAGTATGGCAAGAAATAAATATACTTTTTATGCTAGCAAGGCAAGAAAGGATGGGTATGAGCAAATCGCTCGTGTGTTTGAGGAGACTGCGGGTAATGAAAAGGAACACGCAAAATTATGGTTTAAAGCATTAGGTTTGCTTGGTGATACGACAGGAAATTTGATTGATTCAGCAAAAGGCGAGAATTCTGAGTGGACCGATATGTATAAAAGGTTTGCTATGGAAGCTGAGGAAGAAGGCTTTAATGAATTAGCGGAGCAGTTTAGAGCGGTAGCAAAAATTGAGAGCGAACACGAGGAGAGGTTTTTAGCTCTTTTAGAAAACATTGAGCAAGATAAAGTATTTAAAAAAGATGAAGAGGTCACTTGGATATGCCTAAATTGTGGTACAAAAATAGTCGCAAAAGAGGCTCCAGAGGTTTGTCCTACTTGTGCTCATCCAAAATCGTTTTTTGCGTTAGATGTAAAAAATTATTAATGCATAGAAAAAAAGAAGATTACGCTTCTTTTTTTATTTGTGTGTCTTTTAGGAGTCTATTTGTGTCAAAATATGTATCGCTATTGTATTCTTCTATAAATATATTTGTTTCGCACTTATTGTCTTTGCAATTACTCGCGTTTTTTTCTTGATTGATTTTGTCATCGCTTGGAATTGATATAATATCCTCATTTTCTTGCGTCATTGTGTCGTCATTATTAAAGTCAGTTGTGAAAATATTTTTAGTATTAGCACTATTTGTATTGTTATTATTTTCGGTGTTAGTGTTAGTGTCTAAAGTTGTGACGTTTTGTTCTTTTATTTGCCTAATATCATTTGTTAACGGTTCAAATATTTGGTTAGGTTGATTTATTGGTGTTGAAGATATAATATCATTACCTGTATTATTGATTATATTATTTGTATCAATAGTTGGTGTGTTTTTATTTTGTGGTGGTGAGACAATTTCGTTATATTCGATTGTATTTGTGTCTGTTGGTGAAGGTAACGAAGGGAGGTCATCATTTATTTTGTTGTTGGTATTAGGATTTATGGGTGTAGAGTTATTAGCAGTGTCCAGATTTTGCGTGTCGGTTATTGGAGATACTTCTTTTATATTTGCATTGATTTGAGTATTTGCATAGCCACCATTATAACCATAATATGCGCCATAAGGGTTTAAATAATTATTATTGTTATTATTGCCGTTTTGGTTAGCAATTAAAATTAGTTGAGCATTTAATCTTTGTAGCGACACCATTAAATTTTGTAATTGTGCAATTCTAGAATCAATCACGTTTATAAGTTTTAAGTATTTAGCATTTAAACTCTCAGTGTTATTATAAAAACTGTCTCTTAGTGGTGCTATTGCTTCTATCTCGTTAGTGATGTAACCATAAGTCGCATTTAATCCTACTAAAATAGTTTCAATAGTATTGACATACTCAGTTACGACTTGCAAATTTTCAGTTGGGGGAGTGTTGACCGTGTAATTTAGATAAAAGGCGTTATTTCTTATCGCAACGGCTAATTCAATATTGTTCATAATAAGTGTGTTGAGTATGTAGTTTGCACTATTTATATCGGAAGTAATAAGATATAAATCTTCTAGACTAGACACATAAGCGTTTAAAGTATCTCTATTTAAATTTGCACTGTTATTATATTTTGGTGTGTAACCTACTATATTTGCGGTATTATTTGTTTGTGGTACGCTATATGTAGTGTTATTAAAAACATTGTGTATCTTTTCCGTGTCACAATTATTCACTGGCAAAGTGTTGTTTATATTGTATGTATCAATATTTTTTGGTGGAATAAATGAACCTATTTGTCTAAGATTTGTGCTGTTATAAGCCCCGTATGTGTAGTTTCCGTATCCGAAATTATTATAACCATCGTATCCATTTGTGTTATAATTATTTATACCGTTATTATTAAAATTATTTGCATTAAAATTGCCATAATTGTATCCAAAATTATTTAAATTGTTGTTAGGTGTATTACTACCTAAAAGTGAGTTGTTTGTATCAGCGTGTCTATAAGTATCAATGTTAGTCATTTGATTACCTAATGTATTGTTAGTGGTATTATTTGTACCTAATGCGTTATTACCCAAACCATTAGTAAAATTGCTATAAGATTGATTAAGTCCATTAGAATTATTTAATGTTGCGTTTAATCCGCCCTTATTGGTGTAACCGCTATATATAGGTGCTATTATGTAATCTTCATCGTAAAGTGTGTCTAGACCTCTTACGGTAGTAACTACATTATTCATTTGTAATTGCAATGAGTCAATCAAATCATAAGATGTAGGCGTATTAGGTGAAAATGACGAGCACCCAGTAAAAATAAAAGGTAATAAACATATAAATAATAGAAATTTTTTCTTCATATAAAACTCCTTTTTAGTAGTTTAACCAAAAAGCAAATATTTATGTTTAATAAATTGTTAAGTGGCTATAATTGTGATTAAAAATATGGAGGCAAATTATGGTAGATAATAAACAAAGAGAGGCGTATAATAAGTATGTAGAAGCAAAAAGACCTGTAACAAAACCTTTTCCGACACTGATATGGGCTTTTTTAGTAGGTGGAACTATATGCGTAATTGGACAAGGAATTTATGACTCAATTATGGCAATTTTTCCTAGTTTAACAAAGGATGTTGTACAAGCGTATACACTTGTAACGTTGATTTTCATTAGTACACTTTTGACTGGTTTTGGTGTGTACGATAAATTAGGCACTTTTGCAGGTGCAGGTTCGGTCATACCTATAACGGGGTTCGCAAATTCCATCGCTAGTCCTGCAATAGAGTTTAAAACGGAAGGGTGGATTTTTGGAATGTGTGTAAAAATGTTTACGATAGCGGGACCTGTACTTGTTAATGGTATAGCGGGTAGTGTGCTAGTTGGAATAATTTATTTGTGTTTTTAAGGGGTAGTTTATGAGAAAAATAGGGACTCAAACCGTTACTTTTGAAAATAAACCTCGCATAATAGGAAATTATAGCGTGGTCGGACCTAAAGAAGGGCGTGGACCAATGGCGGGATATTTTGATTATATACTAAAAGATGACTTATATGGTGAAAAGACTTATGAAAAAGCAGAGCAAAAAATAATGGAAACTGCAGTAATGGGTGCAATAGAAAAAGCAGGGCTTGAACCAAATGATATAGATTTGTTTATATCTGGTGACCTTTTAAATCAAATTATTAGTGCGACTTTTACGGCAAAAGATTTTGATACCTCGTTTATTGGGCTTTTTGGAGCGTGTTCTACTATGACGGAAAGTTTGTCGGTGGGTAGTTGCTTGGTGGATGGAGGATATTTTACAAAAGTCCTTTGCGGTACTTGTAGTCATTTTTCAACAGCGGAGAGGCAATTTAGATATCCACTTGAATTAGGGACACAAAGACCACCAACAAGTCAATGGACAGTTACTGGAGCGGGCGCAACGTTACTAAGTCTTGAGGGTGAAGAAAACCCCTACATTGAAATGGCAACTTTTGGTAAAGTGTGTGATTATGGTGTGTCTGATGTAAACAATATGGGTGCTGCAATGGCACCTGCAGCAATGCACACATTAAAAGCGCATTTTGAGGATACAAAAAGAAAGCCAGAAGATTATGATTTGATTTTGACTGGTGATTTGGGTAAACTTGGCTCGGAAATTTTAATTGACTTAATGGAAAAAGAAGGTTATCCTTTGAACGAAAATTATGGCGATTGTGGCAATTTGATTTTTGATAAAGAACAAAAAACCTTTATGGGTGGTAGTGGTTGTGGGTGTAGTGCTACAGTACTTAATTCGTATGTTTTGAAAAAGCTCAAAAGCGGTGATTACAAAAGTGTTTTGTTTTTATCTACAGGGGCGTTATTAAGTACTTTATCCTCGCAACAAGGAAATACAATTCCAGGTATCGCACACGCTATAGTGATAAGGAGGGATGAGTAAAATGATATTAGATTATGTTATTGTCTTTTTGGTTGGTGGGACTATTTGTCTTATAGGTCAAATACTCGTAATACGCACGCAAATGACAAATGCAAGGATACTAGTTACATTTTTGATGCTAGGATTATTTCTTGAGGCTGTAGGACTGTATGGACCACTTGCGGAGTTTGCAAAGTGCGGGGCGACTGTACCTATTTCAGGCTTTGGCGCAACTCTTGCTAGAGGAGCGATAGAAGGTGCTAACGCTGGCGGGCTACTTGGCGCTATAAAAGGCGGTCTTGCTGGGACAAGTGCAGGGATAGCTGCGTCTGTAGTGTTTAGTTATTTGATTGCTTTAATATTTTCCAGTAAAACTAAATCAAATGGTAAGTAATTTTTGTGGGTGTAAAGTTTTAAATGGTTAGTCTTATTCATACAATAAAGTATGAAAAAACAAGTCTCAAAAAACTCAAGAAAAAGAAAATTTTACACTTATTTAGTAATTGTTATAGCGAGTTTAGTATTGATAATGATATACTTTAACACTATTGTAAACCCTGTGATTTTAAATACTAGTGAAAGTAAGGTGCGTAGTCTAACGCTAAAAGCTATAAATAGTGCGGTGTCTGAAGTGGTATCAGATTCGGCACTATATAATGAATTAGTCACCATAACCACTAATAGCGAGGGAGATGTATCACTAATAACTGCAAATTCTATCTTGATAAATAGATTAAGTAAAGAACTAGCTAAAATTGCTCAAAGTAAGATAGAAAATATAGGAAATCAAGGTGTGATGGTGCCACTTGGGACCTTTAGCGGAATGCCTATTTTAGTTGGGCGTGGTCCAAATGTCAAGATAAGATTATTACCTATTGGTTCAATTGCGTGCAATTTTAAAAGTGAGTTTACTCAAGCGGGGATTAACCAAACTCATCATAGAATTTATGTAAATGTAGAATCAAAAGTCACTATGATACTGCCAGTTGAGAATAGAACAATTATAAATACTGTACAAGTGCTTATTTGTGAAAGCATTATAATAGGTAAAATTCCTGAGACTTATCTAAATTCCGCACAATTACAAGATATGCTTGATTTAATTCCTGACTAAAAAGATAAATATTGTTGACATTAAGATATTTAAGTGGTATATTATATCTATAATAAAAGCAATGATTGAGGACTAGTAGTTATTTGTCAGGTTTTTAAAAGAGAGGTCATTCATAGGCTGAAAAATGACTAAAAATCTATATAATGAATTCACCTCATAGCTCCTAGTTGAAATGGTAGTAGGCATAGGCGTATTAGTCGTTCGTTATACGATGTAAAGAGTGCTTTTCTCTTATATTAGAGAGGGGAATTTAGGTGGTACCACGGTATTAAATCGTCCTAATTTGATAGGGCGATTATTTTGTTTATGGAGGATAATATGGAAGCAAAAATCAAATCTATTGTAGAAGTGGCTTTAAATGAGATTGAGACCGCTACTACACTAAAGGAAGTTGAAGAAATCAAGGTAAAATATTTGGGGAAGTCGGGCGCAATTACCGAATTTAATAAAATGATGAAAACGTTATCACAAGATGATAAACCAAAAATTGGACAAGTCTTAAATATCGCAAGAAACTCGTTAGATGATGCTATAAAAGTAAAAGGTGAGAGACTTTATAATGAGGAACTTGAGAAAAAGCTTGCTCAAAATAAAGTAGATATTACTTTACCTGTTAGCGGGAAAATGGGGGCATTGCACCCACTCAGTATTATGAGTGAAAAATTGATACAATTCTTTTCTAGTCGTGGATATATCGTGTTTGATGGTCCTGAAATAGATGTTTATGAGAATAATTTTGATAAATTGAATATACCTAAGGACCATCCAGCTAGAGATGTGCAAGATACATTTTATATAGATGACGAGTATTTACTTAGGTCGCATACATCTAATCTACAGGTGCGTATGCTTCAGCAGTATAAACCACCTTTTAAAATGGTCGGTATAGGAAGAGCGTATAGAGGTGATGAAGTGGATGCAACACATTCTCCGGTCTTTGAACAAATGGAAGTAATGGTCGTGGATAAAAATGTGTCAATGGCTGATTTAAAGACTACTATTAGCGAACTCGCAAAGTTTTTGTTTGGTGAACATACGGACGTGCGCTTGAGGCCGTCATTCTTTCCATTTACTGAGCCAAGTGTGGAGGCAGATGTGACTTGCGTGAAGTGTAAAGGCAAGGGGTGTTCAGTATGTAAGAACACTGGTTGGATGGAAATTTTTGGTTGTGGTATGATAAATCCTAATGTTCTTGAAGCGGGTGGCGTTGATAGCACCGAGTATAGCGGTTTTGCGCTTGGAGCTGGTGTAGAAAGGCTGACGATGTGTGAATTTGGCATAAGCGATATGCGTGCTTTGTATGAAAATGATATAAGATTTTTAAAACAATTTAAGTAAGGAGAAAGACGTAATGAAATTATCTATTAACTGGTTGAAAGATTTTGTAGACATCAATATTTCGGCTGAAGAACTAGCAAATAAACTAACTAATAGTGGATTTGAGGTGGAAGAAGTTATAAGAAACGATAAAGGAATGGAAAAAGTTTTTGTCGGAAAAATTGAAAAAATAACAAAACATCCTAATGCGGAAAAATTGTCGGTGTGTGAATTGAATATGGGTGATAAACACTTGCAAATATTGACCGCTGCGACTAATGTTTTTGAAGGGGCGTATGTGCCTGTTGCTACAGATGGCGCAGATTTGCCTTGTGGTGTTTTAATCAAAACTACTAATATGCGTGGACTAGAGTCACAAGGTATGCTTTGTTCTGGTCACGAACTTAGCATTGATGATTCGGTTTATGAGGGCGCTGAAGTTGATGGTATTATGATACTAAAAGACGATGTAAAAGCAGGTGAGCATATTGCAAAAGTTTTAGGACTTGATGATGTTGTTTTAGATGTAACAGTCCTTGGCAATAGACCTGATTGTAATAGCGTGCTTGGTCTCGCTCGTGAGATATCAACAATGTTAAATCTTCCTTTAAAACAACCTGCATTTGATTTTGATAATAAAAATAATGCTAGCTTTGATGTGGAAATTAATACGAAAGACTGTCTAAGGTATATGGGCGCTGTGATTAAAAATGTAAGACTAGCACCTTCGCCAAAATGGATGCAAGATAGGTTGAGAGCAGTCGGTATCAATCCAAAAAATAATATAGTAGACATAACAAATTATGTTTTAATGGAAATTGGTCAACCTATGCACGCTTTTGATTTGGATAAAGTGGATAGGATAGTTGTAAGACAAGCAAGCAAAGAAAGTATTAAGGCTTTAAATAGCGTTACTTATGATTTAAATGAGTCAGATATGGTCATTTGTGATAGTAAAAAACCTATTGCCATCGCAGGCGTGATGGGTGGTGAGGACGCTTCTGTAAATGATGACACGCAAAATGTCTTGTTTGAAAGTGCTAGCTTTGCTAGGGCAAGTATTAGATATACATCTAAAGGGCTAGGTCTTAGGTCGGATAGTTCATCTAGGTATGAAAGAGGTGTAGAGCCTACCCTTAATGAAATGGGACTAAACCGAGCTTTGAGTTTGGTTAAGATACTTGCTTGTGGTGATGTCTTGTGTATAGTTGATAAACAAAATTGTGATATGAGCGAAAGGACTTTGGATGTAAATTATAACGAAATCAATAATCTATTAGGAGTAAATATCTCAATAGATAAAATGAAAAATATACTCAATAGTTTAAACATAAAAACGACTATAACTGGCGATATGTTAAGTTGTGAAATACCTAGTTTTCGTACAGATTTGACTTGCCTTGCAGATATAGCGGAGGAGATTATCCGTATATGTGGGTTGGATGAGATAAAGGTTAAAAATAAGACCGAGGTTTCCACTATTAATAGTGGGTACAATAAATTAGTTGATATAAAACACTTGCTTGTAAACAGTGGACTTTATGAAGTGAAAACTTTTTCGTTAAATGATGGCAAAAGTAATGTGAGATTAATGAATGATTGTGAAAATCCTATTCAAATCAGTAACCCTTTAAACGATAATATCAAAGCGTTAAGAACAAATTTGATTGATAGCATACTTGAAGTGGTTAGTTTTAATTTAAATCGTGGAAACAAAGATTTAAAACTATTTGAAATCGGTCGTAAATATTCTAATAGAAACAACGAAATCACTACTTTGTGCGTAGCGCTTAGCGGTAAAACTGATTTTTTTGAGCTTAAAAAGATTTTAATTAGAGTGTCAAATTTGTTAAATTTTGAATTTGATTTATCTACAGATATTTCATTCCCATACAATAAATACGCATCTGGGAAAGTAATCATAAACGGCGAGTCTTTAGGACTTATAGGTGAGATACATCCACTTGTATTAAGGAATTACGACATTAGTGAAAAAGTGTATGTTTTGGAGTTGGAACTTAACAAGATTTTTAATCTAAAAGAAAATGAATTTACCTACAAACCTATTAGTAAATTTCCTAGCATTATAAGAGATTTGAATTTTGTTGTTCCGTATGAATTGAGTTATAAAACATTATATGATGAGATTTGTCATTCAGCAGGTAAATTTTGTACTGAGGTCGATTTGGTGGATATTTACGAAGGCGAACAAGTGGAACAAGGCTTTAGAAGTATGAGTTTTAGACTAAAATTTGAAAAACAAGATGCGACATTACTTGAGACTGAAGTGGAACAAGCGGTGGCGAGATTATTGAGATCACTAGAGTACAAATTGAAAGTGCTTTTGAGGAGATGATATGATTTTTTTAGATAATGCAAGCACGACCAAATGTCTAGACGGTGTAAATGAGATAGTACAAAAATATAATTCAATAGAGTTTTTCAACCCAAGTGCGCCGTACGCAAAAGCGTCTAATATTCACGCTGAAATTAATGATGCAAAAAAGGTGATTTTAGATGCGTTGAGTGCAAAAGGTAAGTTTTTATTTACTGGTTCGGCTACGGAATCAAATAATACCGTGTTATTAGGACAATTAAATAGACGATTTAAAAAGGTGCTTATTTCTAAAGCGGAGCATAGTTCTATTAGTCATACTATTCAAGCGGTCAAAAATTTAGGTTATGATATTGAAGAGATACCGTTAGATAGTGATGGCAAGGTAAGCATCGAGGCATTTAGGAATATGATGACTAAAGATGTAGGACTTATTAGTGTGATTCATATTTCCAATGAGACAGGCGCAATCAATCCAATAAAGCAACTCGTGCAAATTGCAAAAGAAATAAATCCTAATGTGCTATTTCATAGTGACGGTGTACAAGCGTTTATGAAAATACCAGTGAATTTGGAAGATTTAGGAGTGGATTTTTATACTATTAGTGGGCATAAAGTGCATGCACCAAAAGGTATTGCGGGGCTTTTTGTTAGAAAAAATGCAAAACCATATTTGCTAGGTGGTGAGCAACAAGATGGTCTTCGCGGAGGTACTGAAAATGTATCAGGTATTATGGCACTAAAGTACGTGATAGAAAATACTAATGTAAAAGAAAAACAAACAAAAGTAGCAGTACTTAGAGATTTGTTGTTTGATTTATTAGCTGATAATAAAGATATTACAATTAATAGTAAAAAAGAAAATTCACCTTTTGTCGTCAGTTTGACTTTGAACGGTGTAAATGGTGAGACTATGGTACACGCTTTGGAGGAGTGTGATATTTTGGTTAGCACTGGTTCGGCTTGTTCTTCTAAGTCAGTGGGGAATAGCACTTTGTCAGCAATGGGACTAGATGCTAAAAGTATAAAGGGCAACTTGAGAGTGAGCTTTGATATAGAAAACACAGAAGAGGATGTGCGTATTTTTGCGAGCAAATTGCAAGAATTACTTACAAAATTGCAAGCAAGAAAATCAACATTCTAAAAGGAGTAAAATGAAAAATGTTATTTTAGCAAGATATGGCGAAATCCATTTAAAAGGCAACAATAGATATATTTTTGAGGATGCTTTAGAACATAATATCGCTAAAGCTGTAAAGGGATTAGCGAAAGTAAAGAAAATAGGTGGTAGGTACCTAATAAGTGATTATGATATAGAGCTAGAAAGTACGGCCATTAGTAAACTACAAAAAGTGTTTGGTTTGATATCGGTTAGTCCTGCGGTTGAAATAGAGACTAGCGAAGAAAACATTACTAATTTTTGTAAAAACATACAACTTAAAGATACTTTTAAAGTAAAAACTACTAGAGCGGATAAACATTTTCCTATTCATTCTAATGATTTGAGTATGCAGATGGGAGATGTGATTTTGGATAACAATACTGACTTGCGTGTAGATTTACACAATCCTAAGCATTTGGTTGAGATAGATATTCGTGAAAATGGTAGGACATATATTTTGAGTAAACGCTACGATGGGATTGGTGGGTTGCCTGTTGGTACATCGGGCTTAGGAATGCTAATGCTTTCGGGTGGTATAGATAGTCCGGTTGCGGGGTATTTAATGGCAAAAAGAGGTTTAAATATAAATGCTGTTTATTTTCATAGTTTTCCGTACACTAGTGAACAAGCAAAGCAAAAAGTAGTTGATTTGGCAAAAATTTTAACTGAATATACAGGTAAAATCAATTTATACATTGTGCCCTTTACAAAAATACAAGAGGAAATAAATGCAAATTGTGATAGGTCATTTATGATAACTATAATGCGTAGAATTATGGTTAGAATAACAGAAAGACTTGCTAAATCTTGCGGTGCTGAATGCATTGTTACGGGTGAGAATTTAGCACAAGTCGCTAGTCAAACGGTACAAGGCATTACTTGTAGCAATAGCGTTGCAGAGAAATTGCCTATTTTGAGACCGCTTATTGCATACGATAAAATAGAAATCACCCGAATTGCAGAGAGAATTGGTACATTTGAGACTTCCAGTCTGCCATACGAAGATTGTTGCACGGTCTTTGTCCCACCAAAACCGGTCATAAAACCAAAAGTTAGTGAAGCAATTAAACAAGAAAATAGACTTGTTAATATGGATGAGCTGATTGATTGGGCGGTCGCAAATACCGAAGTGAAAGAATTGGGTGAGTAGTAAAATAGAGGTTAAATATCATTGACATAAACTGGAAAATGAAGTATAATGGATAATAGATGAATTACTCATCAAGGGTATCATCTATTATTTTCATTTTAAGGAGATTTATGTACAACAATATAATTATGTTGGCTAATGTCTCTGTAGGTATTGCAGTTGTGATTGGTGTGATTGCGTTGCTTATCGGTTTGGGTACCGGTTTAGTGATTAATTACCTCTATAATAATAAGAAATTGCAAAATAGTAATATTAGAGCAAATCAAATAATTGAAGATGCGTATGCAGAGGCGAATATTGTCAAGAGAGAGGCTTTACAAGAAGCAAAAGATGAGGCTTATAAGTCCCGTAGCGAGATGGAAAACGAACTCAAGTCAAGAAGAGCAGAAGTTTTAAAATTGGAAGAGCGTGTTTTTGCGAAAGAAGAAATTTTGTCAAAAAAAGAGTTGTCTATTGATAAAAAGCAAAGTCAAGTAGATTCACTCAAGGCTGAGGCTGAAAAGAGGCAAAAAGAAGTCGATGAAATCAAGATTGAGATTGATAAAATCAAAGCTAATATTTTGGAAGAATTGTCTAAAGTGAGTGGGTACACACCCGAACAGGCTAAAAATGAAATCATTAAAGTTTATGCTGATGAGGCGAAAATTGATGGTGTAAAAATCGCTAAAGAAATAGAACAAGAAGCACGAGATAACGCTGAGAGAAAAGCAAAAGAAATTATTACGCTTGCTATTCAAAAATGCTCTGCTGATCACGCTCAAGATGTTACTGTGTCCGTTGTGCCTATTCCAAACGAAGATATTAAAGGGCGCATTATTGGTCGTGAAGGGAGAAATATTAGAACACTTGAGCAAATGACCGGTGTTGAATTGATTATTGATGATACACCTGATGCAATTACTTTATCAGGGTTTGATCCAGTTAGGAGAGAAATTGCTAGGATTGCACTAGAAAAATTGATTATGGATGGAAGAATCCATCCAGCAAAAATTGAGGAATTGGTAGAAAAAGTTCGTAAAGATATGGAAAATACTATCAAAGAAGCGGGCGAAAATGCGGAACTAAGTGTTGGCATTCACAATATGCATCCTGAATTAGTTAAGATTTTAGGACGACTAAAATATAGAACGAGCTATGGTCAAAATTGTTTGCTTCACAGTATTGAAGTCGCGAATTTGGCAGGGTTAATGGCTAGCGAGCTTGGTGCCGATGTTAAGGTGGCAAAACGAGGTGGTTTACTGCACGATATAGGCAAAGCAGTTGATCACGAACTTGAGGGGACGCATGTAAGTATTGGTGTAGATTTGGCAAGAAAGTACAAAGAATCTAATGCCGTTATTCATTGTATCGAGGCTCATCATGGCGATGTTCCGTTCAATTCTATTGAGGCGATACTTGTACAGGCGGCGGACGCTATTTCAAGTGCTAGACCAGGTGCGAGGAGAGAATCATTAGAAAATTATATCAAACGTCTCACTGCATTAGAGAGTATAGCTAATAGTTTTGATGGCGTAGATAAATCTTTCGCTATTCAAGCGGGGCGTGAAATTCGTATTATTGTAAAACCTGAAAAAATTAGTGATGACGAGGCGAGTTATTTAGCTCGTGAGGTCGCTAAAAAGATTGAGGAACAGTTGGATTATCCAGGTCAAATCAAGGTGAACGTGATACGAGAAGTACGCAAGGTTGAGACCGCTAAATAATTTTAAAAAATTGTAGTCTATTGTGCTACAATTTTTTTATAGTAAGTTAATAGTTTTTATGTGTTGGTAATGTGAGTGTCTATAGGTGAGTAATGGCAAGTTTTTAGCCAAAGCCGGGAGCAAGTCACTTGCGGTCAGGGCGACAGCCTCGAACCAAGGGTTCGATTCCGTACTATATGTATTTCAAATAAAAAAGCGGACACTACAAACTATAATGCCCACTAACTATTGGCAGGGGTGGAAGGAATCGAACCCTCAACTGGAGTTTTGGAGACTCTCATTTTGCCACTAAACTACACCCCTATAACAAAAATATTATACAATAATACATTATTTTTGTCAATAATAAATTGATTATTTTTAAAATTTTTGCTATAATACGCTTATGGAAAAAGTAATTATTTACACCGATGGCTCTTGCTTGAATAACCCCGGTCGAGGCGGATGGGCGTGTATTTTTATATATAAAAATAAGTACAAAGAATTATCGGGAGCTGAGGACAATACAACAAATAATAGAATGGAGATGACTGCTATTATAAAAGCAATTGAATCGTTAAAAAAGCCTTGTGAAGTTGATTTATATTCGGATAGTGCTTATGTGATAAATGCGTTTAATAATGATTGGATAACGAGGTGGATAAAAAAAGATTGGCAACATGGTAAAGATAGACCTGTCCTTAATGCTGATTTGTGGCAAAAGTTGATAGAGGTGATTGAACCACATACTATAAATTTTTTAAAAGTCAAAGGGCATAGTGATGATATTTACAATAATAGATGTGATAAATTGGCGAGGGGAGAGGCTAGCAAACTTTAGATTGTCGCATTTATCATTTATATTAATTATCAATATGAAATATTTATATAAAAAACACCCACAAAATGAAGTGAACCCCGCAGGGCTCACTTCAAAAAGGTGTTTTTTCCTTTATGCAATATCTCTTCTCTTAAACACTGTATAAGTAACAATTAAAAGTACTGATATCGTGATTATAATATTAATCAAACTAAACATAAAGCTCATATCTGGCAGTATTGGAGTACTAAAAATATTGAATAGTGAAGAGTTGGATGTGCCAAACATACCACCACCAAAGTATTTAAATAAATCCAAATTGTTTAAAGGTAAGTATTTTATGATATTATTTGAAGATACATATAAATTTAAAATACCCGCACCAAAGAAACAGAAGATTGAAACTGTAACAGCTCCGACATAACTCTTAAAGAGTGTTGATATCGTAAAGGCTAAAATAATATAAGTCGTAATCTTTAGCATTAGTGCACAAAGATAAATAATACTGAGTAGTATAGGACTCATTTCAAAAGCTATACTTGCGTTAAAAATACATAGGATAGGGGCAGAACCAAAACCGAACATTATACCCCCTGCTACAAAAGTGATTATAGTGGATAATAATGTAAACACAAATGCAAAAAATGCGGTCGCAAGTATCTTGCTTGTCATTATTTTTGACCTATTATATGGTCGAATTGCTAAAAGTTTTAGAGTACCGTTATTTTGCTCACCTGCAATCATACTAGAACCTATTACAACGCAATAAATTATTATTACAAAACTAAACAATTCTAATACAAAATACATAAAGTCAAATGCGTTAGACTCAAAATTACTAGTGGACAATACGCTAAATGGTTTAGCGTAATCATAGTCCATTTTGTCGTTTTTAAATAGGTATTCTTGTTTAGTTAAAGATTGTTCGCTCTCATATCTATTAAAATCTTCCAGCCCTTTATATTGTTTTATTTCAAAATCAGTATAGTCATCAGCAATGCTTAAATAAATTTTACTTTTAATTATCTCGTATAATTGTTTATTATTATTATAATATTTACTGATTAAAGCATTAAGTTCGTCAATTTTGTCGTAACTTTTTTCGTATTCTAATTGACCGCCAAAATCTGCATAAAATTGAGTGATTTGTTTATCAACTTCTATTAGTCTACCAGAACACACATTTACATAATTATCATTTAAATCGTTCAAAAACTCTTCATCAAATTGCACATCCACAATACTATAAAAATCATCAGTTGTATTTATTTTAAATTTATTTTTATTAGTTTCTAGATTATACTTTTCTAGATTGGATACAAAGTTGTTGTAAGTTTCAATAGTTGGATCTACTTGAGATGTCAAAATTTTTTGTATTGATGTCAACATAGATGTTATTCTATTATCTGATGCGGTGGTCACCAAAATACTTGGTTTACTAGTGTTGGAATAATTTGTATACATTTGTTCAAGTTTACTTAAAGAAGGCAAGACTTGATTGAGCCTTATATTTTCCGCGTTTTCTTTATAATCCCAATTTGACCTTGCTCTATTAGCATAGTCCACAAAAGATGCCAAATTTTTATTTACTAAATCTACTTGTTCTTTTATTTTTTGTGCTTTTGAGTCGTTAAGTGATGCTTTGTATTCTTCAATCATAGTACGAGCACTAGTTAATTGCGTGTCAGCATCAGTTTTTGAATAATTCAAACTGCCAGTAGCGTAGTAATTATAGATTTCACTCAAGGTCGGTTTGTCAATACTGATTTTAGATGTTGACCTATTCACTGGGGCATATAGAAAATACGATAAAGCCAAAATCAACGCAAGGAGAGCTGTCATAACAAAAATTCCAGGTCTTAAAAATATTTTTTTCAATTCTGCTTTGAATAATTTATTCATTTAAATCTCCTTATAATTAAGTAATACTCACAGAACCAGAGCGTTCTCTTATAATGTCTAAGAACACTTCCTCTAGCGTCTTTGTGATTGTTGTTACACCAAATATTGATAAATTATTTTTGATGAGTACTTTTAAAATGTTAGGTATTAGTACTTCTTCACAAGGTAAAATAATATTGTTCCCCGCTAATTCAACTTCAATATCAAAGTTATTATAAATTAATTTACCTGCATAGTTAGGATAGTCTACTTTGATACAATATCGTTGACCACCTAAGATGCCTTTCCGTATTTGGTCAATGTTCTTTATCTCTATCAACTTTCCGTGGTCAATAATTGCTATTGTGTCACAAATTTGCTCCATTTCAGCTAATATGTGACTACTAATTAAAATGGAAATCTTTTCATTGTGCGCAATGTGTTTTAAAAATCTTCGCATTTCTTGTATACCACTAGGATCTAGTCCGTTTGTCGGCTCATCTAGGATAAGTATCTTAGGTGAGTGGAGTAGTGATTGCGCAATACCTAATCTCTGTTTCATACCAAGCGAGTAATTTTTAAATTTATCTTTGATACGATTTTCTAGTCCGACTAGTTTTACGACCTCGTGAATACGTTCGTTAGATATGCCGTTATATAGGTTTGCGAAAAACTTAAGATTGTCCCATCCAGACATATAGCTATACATTTCTGGATTTTCAATGATACCGCCAACTTGTCGTATTGCTAGTTCGAAGTCTCTTTTTATAGAATATCCACAAACATAAACATCACCATTTGTAATAGTTGCCAAACCAGTTATCATTTTGATTGTAGTACTTTTACCTGCGCCATTAGGTCCCAAGAAACCAAAGATTTCACCTTCGTACACATCAAAAGATACATCGTCCACTGCAACACGATTTTTATAAATTTTTGTTAAATTTTTAACTTCTAATATTTTAGTAGTCAAGATAATTCTCCTTAAGCATTAAACTTTTTTGTTAAAATAAGCAATTTTTTTATACAAGGCATTAGTGCCACAACAACTGATAGCAATAGTGGGATCAACCAATAATACAAAAAATGTATTTGATTGAGATTGTTCATACCTGCTAAAAAGTTGATAGCGATCACAAACACTATAAATATACCGGTGACTAGTAATGTTACTAAAAATTCTTGCTTAAATTTAAATTCATTTTTCACTTTTTTATGTGGGTTTGCTATATATAAAATCAGATAAAATAACGGATAAACAAGCCCACAAAAACCAATAATAACTAGCGTAAATAAATAATTAAAATCGCTTGAAACAGCTCCTTTTATAATTAAGTACGAAGTTGTTAGTAGCAAACATAAAATTATGTAGGATACAGCACTCACGCATAAGTTTAATTTGTTTCTTTTTAAATATTTATCAGATGTTGTATCTAGCTTAGATACTTTACTGTGTTTTTTTACTTTTATGCCAAAATTTTCAAAACTTTGATTTTTGACTGTAAAAGAATGAATGACTTTTTGCATTTGCGGTTGACTTTGGCATTCAAACTCAAAATCGGTATTTATGATGGGAGGTGTACAAACTGATTCGGTTAGCGGTTTATCGTTGTCATTATCAGTTTGTGTTAAATTATCTTCGGGAACATATAATTCACCCAAAATATTTCGATAGTCTACCTCCGTATTACTCATTTCTACTGAACGCTCTTTATTGATTGTATTTGTAATTATATCATTTGTATCTGTTCTAAGTGAGTTTGGTATAAAAACAGCGCTATCCGATGTCGTTTTACTAATAATATCTTGTTTTAAACTAGTGTCTGAATTTTCTTCGTTTTTATTTTCAAAATGTTTAAATTTAAATGAGTCGCTTAGTTTTTCATTGTCAGTAAAAGAGTTTTGTCCGTTTTCAAATGTTTTTTCATTATTGCTAGTTTGGTAGATTAGTGAAGAAGTGGTGCTTTGCTTTTGTGTCTCCAATCTATCTAGCATTGGTGTATCTGAAACAGCATTTTTCATTGTTGTCTCAAATTCGTTTTTCCTATGCCAAAACGTTTCATTTTGTGTACTATTAGGCTCAAAAGGCTCTAAAGCTTGCGTGATTTGCGTTTTTTCAGGCTTTTCAAAGTGTATGTTTTTTAGTTCTTGCATACCTAAATCAGTCAAAAGATAATAGTGTCTTTTGCCACCGATAGAACTATCTTCCCAATAGGAAGTTATGAGCTTTCGTTGTTCGAGTTTTTTCAGTGTCCCATAAAGCGTGGTTTGCTTTACTTCCAAAGCCCCGTTTGTTAATTTGGCGATTTCACTTGTAATTTCGTTTCCAAACTTTGCTCGTTGTTTTAGAATATATAAGATTAAATCAGACAAATTTGAATTTGTAAAATTACTCATAAGAAACCCCCTTTTTTGAATAATTAGTGAAGTCATAAATGGCTAAGAAAAAGAGTTATGCTTTAAAATAATCATTTAAAAACTCTTTATTTGAAAATATATTATATATATTGTACAATTTTTTATTGAAAAAGTCAATAATATATGTTAAAAATGTGTTATAATGTTATCAAAGGAGTAAAAATTTGAAAAACATCGACAGAATTATATATACAAAAACTAAAAGAATGAGTATACAAATTGAGCAAAATGGGGAAGTGGTGCTAAAAATACCGCAAAATTTAAAGCAAGATGCAGTGGAGCGTTTTGTTTCCTCTAGGGAAGATTGGATAATGAAACATAAATGTAAAATTTTAGCTCGAAACAAGGCGTATAGCGACTTAATTACATACAAAAAGATATCAATTTTAGGTAGGATTTTTGATTTAAAATACAATCTTCAATATAAGAAACCTGTTTTAACAGATTACGAATTAATTGTAAAAGATGAGAAAAACCTAATAAAATATTTAAAAAATATTGCTAATGACATATTGCATAAACGCATTATGGAACTCGCTAATGTTGTTAAAATAGATAATTTTGAGTTTAGGATAGATAATTCCAAAGTTCGTTGGGGGAGTTGTAGCTCCACTAGAGTAGTAAAAGTAAACTTTAGAGTAATAATGCTTGAACATCGATTTATAGATTATGTTTTAATACATGAATTATCTCATTTAAAACAAATGAATCATTCGCCTGCTTTTTGGGCGGAGGTGAGTAGAGTGTTACCGAATTACAAGGCGCTAAGAAATGAATTGTATAATTATGATTTTTTGCTACAATTATATAGAATAAAGTGATAGATTTATTAAGTCGTTTGATAAAGAGCACCTACAAACTTATTTACAATGTGAATACAATGGAGTAGGGTAGTTTGCGTAAAAAGTGGTAAAAGTATGTTGGCGCATCAACAAATAAACTTAAAAAATTTATGCGTAAAATACAGCTTTTACGCATAAATAATCAAAAAACTAACACAAGATAATCATATAGATATGGATTTAAGGGAATGATAAGAATTTAAATCAAAAATTTATTGGAATAAAAAGCGTTAAATATAAATAGCTATTTTATTTAATGATAATAATGGTAAAAGTTTGCGAGAAAAACTAACTATATTTCTTTATAGTTAAAACTTAAGTTCTCCATTTTTTAGCTCAATTTGTTTTATTTCTTCATAAACTAGGTCAACCTGCTCTTTTTCACCCTCTATTGCCATTACCTTGTTTTTGGACTCGTGATAAAAATCCATTTCAAATTTTACTTGATTTTTTTCATAAACGATTCTAGTCCTTGTATATTCGCCATTTGGTACTACATAACCTAAAAATTCTAATATAGACATAACCGCATATCTTCATCTTCAAATTCAAGAGGTAATAAATCTCTTCTATTTTTTACTAAAACTGCGCTATCGTCATTTTCTTTAAAATCTAATATTTTTTTAATTTGATTATTGGAAGATTTTTGAATTTTTATTCTAGCAACGGTTTTAATTGGTCCTTTAAACTCTTTTCCATTCTGCTCAACATCTTTTGTCTTTGTGTAGCCGTTTTTTTCGCAATATTCAATATATGGTCCTAAAGATTTTACTTGAAAACTGTATTCATATTCCATTTTTATATGATTTTGCAAACGAAAAATTTTAAATGCATTAATATCAAATGTAAATATTTATTGCAATGCGTAAGAAATTTGCTCAATAAATTTTTTTAGTTCTAATAGACTTGTATCAATAAAACCATTGGTCTTTATATCACCATTTTCATCTATTGAAGTAAATTTATCGTAATTAGATAATTTTATATAATTTAGCACCTTTAATAATTGTATATTTGGCTCCCCTTCAAAAAATTTGTTTGGCACATTATAAATAAGTGATTCTATTGCAAATTCATTTAAATGGGCGTTCACATCATTTGATATACTTTTTATCATATTTATTACATCACTGAAATTGCCATTTGTATCTTCATTTTTTTGATTGAAGTTACTTATTGCGGTCTCAATATTGTACTTATAAATAAATTTTTGAACTGAGTTTATACCATAGCACTCCCCGCTTTCATTATTTTCTGAAGCAACGACAAAAATTCGGTAGTTTTTCCCTAATTCACCTAATGAGTCAATTAAAAGGCTTGAGCCATTTAGACTGACTTTACTTACAGGTGTCAATGCCTGATAAAATGAAGTTGATAAAATTTGCAAGATAGTATCGGTTGATAATAATTTTGCTCTTTTTTTACGACTTTTAGTGTGTAAATACTCATTATTTACATCAATTAAAAACGGGTTGTTAATCTTAATTAATAAATCAATCGGATCGCTAGGTGCTATATTGTTATTTGTAATTATAGATCCAAAATATAAAAAATCAGTTTTTGAGACTAAATCTATATGCATATTTTGAGAAATAGTAGTTAAAGTTTGATGTGCGATACCTAAAACTTGATTGATTTGTTCTTTAAAATTTTCTAGCTCGTAATAAGATGTATAATTTAATAAATTATTATCAGTATATTTCATACGCCCTCCTATTTTATTGTAACATAAATTAAAATTAAAATCAAATATTAATTGAAATACTTTTAAGTTTATGATAAAATAACTATATGAAAGAAAATTTTTACCGAGATAGAGAAAAAACAAACATAGAAAAAATAAAAAATTTACTCAAAGAACTTCCAGATTTTTGTTTAGATTATTTCGTGTCTTTAGAAAACCGCACATCTTCTTTGACTAGACTAAATTACGCGTATGATTTAAGGACATTTTTCCATTATTTAGTCACTGAATGTGCAAAATATTTAGACCAAAAGACCATAACACTAGAAGATATGGAAAGGTTAGAGTCGCAGGATGTTGAACGCTTTTTACATTTTTTGACTAGTTATGAAAAAGATGGGAAAGAAAACCATAATGGACTCAATAGTAAAGCAAGAAAACTATCAAGTATCAAGACTCTACTCTCCTATCTATTTAAAAAAGATTTGATTTCAAAAAACATATCAGAAAAGATTGATATGCCAAAATTACACGAAAAACCTATAACAAAAATGGATAGACAAGAAGTTAATGACCTTTTTGATGTCGTAGAAAATGGATATGGTCTCACAAAACGCCAAAAAGCTTTTAATGCAAAGACAAGAAAGCGTGATTTGGCAATGCTTTCCTTATTTTTAACGACTGGCATCCGTATTAGTGAATGTGTTGGGTTAAATATAGAAGATATTGATTTTGAAAACAACGCCTTTAAAGTAACGCGAAAAGGTGGCAATACATCTATTCTTTATTTTGGTGATGATGCCTTATATCCTTTGCTAGAATACTTAGATGAACGTGAGAAAAACGGCACAATGGATATCCCAGCATTGTTTTTATCTCAGCAAAAAAAGCGTATAAGCGTGCGTGCGGTAGAAAATATCGTGAAAAAATACGCATTCCTTGCCGTACCTCTTAAGAATATCACGCCTCACAAATTACGTAGTACTTATGGTACAAACCTTTATAGAGCGACAAAGGATATTTATATAGTGGCAGAGGTTTTAGGTCATAAGGATGTAAATACGACTAGAAAACACTATGCACATATTGATGAAGACATAAAAAAAAGTGTTGTGGATAAAGTAACTTTAAAAGATTGATTGACAAATTGTAAATAATTTGTTACAATAGCCATGGTGATTAGATGAAGAAAACCGAGAGAAATTTATACAATTTGTTAGAATATATATATGAATATTATGACAAGCACTCCTACTACCCCTCACAACGTGAGATGGCTCGTGCCTCTAAAGTGCAATCTACTAGTACAATTACCTATTATTTGACTTTGTTGGAGAAAAAAGGATTGTTGAAAAAACAACCTTCTAAAAATCGTGCTTTTGAGATAGAGACGGATAAGAATGTTTGGGGTGAAAAACTAGATGTTTCTTCTAGCGTTGTTAAAAAGATAATTACTAGTAAAAAGTGTGATGTCAATTCACTTGTTCCAAATGAGAGTGTTGATTGGTCAGATTATGTCAGTGTCCCTGTTGTAGGTATGATAACCGCTGGCGAGCCAGTCTTGGCTGAGCAAAATATCACAGAGACATATAAAATACCATATAATATGTTTGGAAGAGATAATATATTTATTCTAAATGTTTGTGGCGAGAGTATGATTAACGCAGGGATTTTGGATGGCGATAGGATTGTTGTACAGCCTCAACAGACCGCTAATAACGGAGATATTGTAGTGGCCATGATAGAAGATTGCGCTACTGTCAAGAGGTTCTTTAAAGAGAAAGATTATGTCAGACTCCAACCTGAAAACGATACTATGGAGCCAATTATCAGTCGCGATGTTCAAATAGTAGGTAAAGTTATTGGTTTATTAAGAAATTACTAATATATGATAAATAAAAATTTAGGTGCAATTTTGCACTCTATATGCTAATGTGGCTCAGTCGGTAGAGCAATTGATTCGTAATCAATAGGTCGGGGGTTCGAATCCCCCCATTAGCTCCACTAAAAAAATCGTTACATCTATACGAGATTAACGATTAAGTCCATCAACTAGTAATAGTTGATTTTTTTGTATGTTATTGATAAGAATGAGTGATGTGCTATTATGAAAATAATTAAAGATTTCAATATGAAAAATTCACTATTTTTGATCACTCTCTTTTTTACTAAAATACATTTCTTTAGTGATTAATAATTGTTTAGCGATACTTTTTTTGTCAAAGACTGATACCTTATATTCTAAATCAGTATGAATAAATCCAGCTTTTTTAAATGCTTTAATTGCACTCGTTCTATCAAAGTGCAAAAATATCAGACAACTCGTTAATACCATTTTTTTCAAAAGCTATCTTTTCTAATTCTAAAAGGGCTAAGTAAAAATAACCTTTACCGCGATATTTATTTTGTATTAAGATTCCCATACTATGGATGTTGTTATCTAAATAATAATACACCTCACCAATAGGTTCTTCTACGTCACAGTCATAAATATAAGCAAAATATTTATCAACTTCTTTTTTATTTTATAGTTAACGTTTTCAATATAATAATTATTTCTTCATTTAGTTCTTTTAATTTATTATTCAAACTTAAAACTTATTTTAAAATTATATTTTCTTGTGGGTATATATTATCTAAATCTTGCTATTTTCATAATCAGCTAACTTTATAAAGCACTTTGCAGTAGCGACAGTGTCTGCTAATGCTCTGTGTGCATTGATTAACTCAACTCCCAAATATTCACAAATGGTTTTGAGTTTGTGATTTTTTATTGTGTGCAAGTATTTTCTTGACATAGCGAGAGAATCAACAAGTTCGTTGTCAAAGTTGTATCTACATTTTTCACCATAGTAAATCAAAAATTTACTATCAAAACTTATGTTATGTGCTACTAAGGCGCAATTTCTAGTAAACTTGTAAAAATCAGGTAATACTTGTTGTAATGAAGGTGCTTTTTCTACCATTTCATTAGTAATATTATTTACTGCTGTAGCATCTTCAGGAATAGGTTTGGTAGGCTTGATTAATGTAGAAAATGTTTCAGTGATTTTGCCGTTCACAATTTTTACAGCACCTATTTCAATTATTTCACAACTGTTATAGTCTAGTCCTGTAGTCTCCAAGTCAAAAACAACGTAATTTTTATTTTCAAGCATTGGTGGTAAAGATTTAATCATTTCAAACATATTCAATTGACTTTCCTCATGATAAGGACTGGGTTTTATGGTAATATAATTTTCCTTTTCGCTTAAAAACTCAATTGGAGTTGCTTCTTTTTCAGGGATTTTGCAAAATGCTATTTCTTTTACTTTGAGACTTAACCTTTCTCTATACTCATCAACATCACATAGACAAATTACTTCTTGTCCATCGTTGAAAATATCACCTTTTTCTAGCAGTTGCTTTGTTGGGAAAATCACGCAAGATAGTTTAGTATCTTCATAAACCAATTCAAAATTATATCTAGTTTTTTCTTGCTCTTCAGATACACCATCTTTTTCTACAATTTTTTTGTAAGTTGATTTATTGAAAAATTTAATTCGCCCCGCAACCGTTACTGCCCCCATTCCAGCCTTGACTTTAGATAGCGGTAAGGCACGGTACACCATATTTCTAACGTGTATCGGTTTGACGTCTGTGACTTCAAAAATTTGGTTGTCAATAAACACTTCAGGTTCATCAAAAATCTTTCGTTTTTCTAGTAAATCTTCACCACTATCAGGTAAAGCAAAACTATTTACACAAATATCAAATGAACCAAAATAATTATGCTCTAAATAATTTGTTAACTTGTCAATATAATTCAATTTGTCTACAAGACCATAAATTACTTCATTTATGCTTATTGATATATAAACCTTTTCACTATCAATTTTGACTTGTATATTTTCAGAACATATCTCTAAACTTTTGAAAAACTCATCTGAATAAGTCACTATAGATTTTATAATCAAGTCATCCAACAGAAAAGACTTTCTGTAATAAAATGATGTATCCGATTTGATAGGTGTATATTGTGATATTATCTTTTTTATTTCTGTTTTAGTTTTTTCTTCTATAGTGTGATGTTGTTCGTAAATTAAATAAAATTCGGTTAAAAATTTGTTATTATGATATACAACTTTTTGTATTTTAATCCAAGGAAATTCTTTATTAAGAACTTCATAAACTTCATTTGCATTCATCTAACTACCTCTAGGATAACAAATTAAATATATCAACAAAGATCACGAATGCAAATAAAATCATTAGACCAGCTGAATGAATGTACCCCTCAATTTTCCTGTCAATAGGTTTTCTTCTTATCCATTCAATGAGTACAAACACCATTCTTGCACCGTCTAGCGCTGGGAAAGGTATTAGATTGAAAACGGCAAGGTTGACAGATATTAGTGGGAATAAAATCAGCAAGTTTAGCCAACTAGATTGTGTATATGTTGCTATAGAACTGATAGTCGTGATAGGTCCCCCGATGCCGGATAATCCCAACTGCCCTGTAATCAATTGCCATAGTAAAATCAATACTTTATATCCCCATTCAATAGTAAAAGGTACACAATGTACTAATGCTTCGCCAAAAGAATATGTGTAATTTTTTAGACTGACACCGATTGATGAACAACTAATAGTATTATTTGTAGCATCGTACACATAAGACATTTCATCTAAAACAAATTGATAATTACCATTAGTAGCGTTGAAAGACATAATCGCAAACTCGTCACTATTGGTGGTGCTTTGTAGTCTAAATCCGTTAGTGTTATCTATTATATAGTTTTTACCATTGATAGTATAAATATATTTAGAGTCTACAATTTCACTATTTACGACAAAACCTTTTTTAACGGTGACATCCATAAGCTCACCATTTCTTTTGATTGTCAAAACGATATTATCACCGACATTATGCCCGTTTACTAACGTCACAAAATAATTATCATTAATAAAATCTGTATTGACACCATCTACAGCGTAAATTATATCACCACTTTGTAGGACGCCGTAATTAGGTGAATGCTCATCTATTTTTGTTACTTGGACCAAGTCTGAATAACCTACTGACACAAGCAAAATAAATGAGAAAATAACTGCTGATAAAAAGTTAAAGAAAGGTCCCATAAATAAAACGATGAGTCTCTTCCAAGGCTTTTGATTGTTAAAAGATTTAGGATCACTGTCGTCAGTGTCCTCACCATCAAACGCACAATATCCACCTAATGGTATAGGTCTGATAGAAAAATCCATACCATCTTTGGTCTTTTTCTTAAAAATAGGTTTACCAAAACCTATTGCAAATTCATTGATTTTAAAGCCTAATAATTTACCTGCAATAAAATGCCCAAATTCGTGTATTGTAACCATTATCATAAGCGCCAAAAGTGCAACGCCGATGTAAAAAATATACGTAAGCAAACCGCCTAAACTAAAGGCTAAGTTGATAGAATTCATTTATTCCCCTTTTAAAGTTATGTGTTAAATTAATAATAGTGCGAAAAATATGATTGTGAATGTTGCATTCACACACACCCCATCCAATCTATCCATAAATCCGCCGTGACCAGGTAAGACGTTACCGCTATCTTTCACATTAGCAAGTCTTTTTAGTTTTGACTCAAACAAATCACCGATTTGTGTAAATAATGATGCGAGTACACCATAGATAATCGCTATCCAAACAGTAAATCCAATGCTATTAAACCCATTTGCAATACTTGAATCAGCACAAACTATTAAATACAATGCTACGGAAAACAAAATAGCACCAATAAATCCACCTATACTACCCGAGATTGTTTTATTAGGACTAATGCTCGGAGCGAGTTTCCTCCCTTTGAATAGTGTCCCCACATAAAGCGCGCAAATGTCTGATATAACGGATGTCATTATAGCAAATAGTAATACAACTAAGCCTAATTTTTCGTCAAAAGTAGCAACTTTTGATAATCCGCTAAAACCATCAATATGATTTAATAAAACAAAGCACAACAAGAATAACGTAGGGTAAACCAAGCCAAATAATGTATCCATACATATTTTAAAATTATAAGCTAATGTACTACCCTCAAACTTGTCCAATTTTTTCTCGACTGTGTTTTTGTTCCAAAAACAACACTCAATAATTAGTAAAGCGACAAAGAAAACAATTAGGAGGATACATTCAGCAAATAAAAGTTTATCTATACCCCATTCCCAATTTATGCCAAGAAGCATTAAAATATAAGCAAGTGATGGGAAAATTAATGAAGGTATTAGTAAATTTTTCCTTTTTGCTCCTTGAAGCAATTTTGCGACCTCAAGACTTGCAAATACAGTTATAATTCCAATACAAATATCAAATAAATATAAATTCACCTCTCTAATAAGAAAAGCGATTACAACTAGTAAAGCGATTACAACTCCAGTAAAGACTCTTTTCATAAAAACTCCTTTTAATTTTTAAGATTTAAAAATCTTAATTTTTTGTCTTTTTGTAAAATCATTTATTAGAAACAGCTCCAAAACGGCGATTTCTTTTTTGATATTCCAACAAACAATCATAGACCGTTTCTTTATCAAAATCTGGCCAATGCTTGTCGATAAAATAAAATTCTGAATAAGCCATTTGATAAATCATAAAATTACTAACTCTTTTTTCACCGCTAGAACGCACAACAAAATCTGGATCACAAATTTCTTTAGTATATAGGTAATTATTTAATATATCTTTAGTCACATTTTTCACTCCGTCGTTAATCATAGTGTTAATAGCGGAAATTACTTCTTCTCTCCCACCGTAATTAATCGCGAGGTTCACGATTAAGTTGCCACCATTTTTTGTTCGTTCTTTAGCTTCGTTTATTATATTTTGCGTTTCTTGCGGTAGTTTACTAATGTCTCCTATAGTGACTATTTTTATATCATTAGCGTATGGTTGTTCAGTTAATTTTTTACTAAATTCAGATGCTAGTTCAAAGATATAATCAATTTCTTGTTTCGGACGCTTCCAATTATCTGTAGAAAATGTGAAAAACGATGCTACTTTTATACCATATTCTAAACACGCCTCGACTACCCTAGCCATAGCATTTGCACCTTCTCTATGTCCAAATGTCCTTGGCATACCACGAGATGTAGCCCAACGCCCATTGCCATCCATAATAAAAGCGATATGTTTTGGCAATTTTTCGGTAATTAGTTTATCTTTCTTTTTCTTAAATAGCCCCATTATAACCTCATAAATCAAAATTTGATATAGTTATTAATATGTAGCCGTCTTTTTGAATGCAGTTAGTAACAAAAGGTCTACCTATATTAATACTATTGTCAATTATATTATATGCTAAATTTTCATTTTTTAACTTATCTATTACTTCATCTAGTGGTAGACCAATAAAATCCATTATATCTCCATAATTTCTTTTTCTTTGTTTGCTAGTATTGTATCAACTTCTTGATTTTTTAAATCAATAATTTTTTGGATGTCTTTTTCGTATCCAACCAAATCATCTTCACTAATCTCGCCATCTTTTTTAAGATTTTTCAAAACCTCCAAGGCATCTCTTCTAGCGTTTCGAATATTGACTTTTGTGGTCTCACCGAGTTGTTTGGTTTGTTTAACTAATTCTTTACGGCGTTCTTCTGTTGGTTGAGGAAAGTTTAATCTTATAACTTTGCCATCATCGGTAGGATTGATACCTATATCACTCTCTTGAATTGCTTTAACTACGCTTTTTAAAGCTGATTGATCCCATACGCTAATAAGTAACGTATGCGCTTCTGGTATAGCAAAATTAGCCATTTGATTTAAAGGTGTCATAGAGCCATAATATTCAACCATAACTTTATCTAAAATATGCTGATTAGCACGACCAGCTCTGATATAGGATAATTCATTACCTAAAAAATTAAAAGCTTTGTCTATATCCTCATTCATAGATTGTTTTATTTCATTAAAATCCATTTTAAATATTTTCTCCTTGTAAATAAATAATATACTTATAGTGTACACTAAATTCATTAAAAAAGCAAATAAAATCGTTGTTTAAATAAAAATTAGTTTACTATTAATAAATAAATCTAAAATAAATATTTGCTTGGTTTTCATTCAAACAAATCGCCTTAATTTTAAATGGTTAAGGTATCTTTTATAGCGTAAAATTTATCTAATAATAGTGTAAACATATCTAAACTATTAGAAAAATAGAAGAAAACAGACTCGTTTCTTCTATCTTAACAAACAAATTTACTTATTTATTTGGCTCATAACTTCTTCAGCAAAATTGTCTTGACGTTTTTCGAGACCTTCGCCCATTTCATATCTTACGAATCTTCTTATAGAAATCTTTTCACCAATTGTTAAAATTGTTTCATTTAGCAAATCATTGATGGTTTGACTAGGATTTTTAACATAAGGTTGCTCAAGCAAACAAACTTCTCCGTAGTACTTTTTGATACGACCTTCAATCATTTTTTCAGCAACGCTTTCAGGCTTACCCTCACTCATAGTTTGCGCTTTGATAATCTCCTTTTCATGCTCTAAATCTTTTGGATCAACATCACTAATAGCAATGCATTTAGGGTTTGATGCGGCAATGTGCATAGCAATGTTCTTTGAAAATTGAATAAAGTTTTCACTTCTCGCAACAAAGTCAGTCTCGCAGTTTATTTCCACCAAAACGCCTATTTTACCACCCATATGGATGTAAGATTGCACAACGCCCTCAGCTGCAATTCTACTTGCTTTTTTAGAAGCTTTAGCGATTCCTTTTTCTCTCAAAAAATCAACCGCTTTATCCATATCACCACCGCATTCAGTCAATGCAGTCTTGCAGTCCATCATACCTGCTCCAGTTCTTGTTCTCAAATTAGCAACATCTTGTGCTGTAAACATAAATGAATTCTCCTTAAAAAAATTATTCTTGATCTTCGGTTTGAACTTCCGTAGTTGCGACTTCCTTACTCTCAGTTGCGTCGCTCTCAGTCGCGTTTGTAACGCCTTCTCTAGCTTCAATCACGGCATCTGCAATGGCACTAGTAACGAGTTTCACTGCTCTAATTGCGTCATCGTTACCTGGGATAGGGTAAGTAACTAATTCAGGGTTGCAATTTGTGTCAACCAAACCTACAGTAGGGATACCAAGTTTATTAGCTTCTTCTATGCAAATATGCTCTTTCTCCAAGTCAACTACAAATATAACTCCAGGGAAAGAAGTCATATCCTTTATTCCACCAAGGTTTGTTTCAAGCTTGTCACGTTCAGCTATAAGCTTTAAAACTTCCTTCTTAGGTAATAGACCAAATTCACCAGTCTTTTCCATTTGATTGATCTTGTTCAATCTATCTACTCTAGTCCTGATAGTCTTAAAGTTTGTAAGTGTACCACCCAACCATCTAGAATTGATATAGTACATACCACATCTCAATGCTTCCTCTTTGATAGCGTCTTGAGCTTGCTTTTTAGTGCCTACAAAAAGCACAGACTTGCCCTCCGCTACTTGCGCTCTAACAAAGTTATACGCTTTATCTAGACAGTTGCTACTGTCTTCCAAATTTATAATATGGATATCATTGCGTTCTTGAAAAATGTATTTCTTCATTTTTGGGTTCCACCTTCTAGTTGGATGACCAAAGTGAACGCCTGCTTCCAATAACTGTTTCATAGAAATAACAGACATTTTTATACCTCCTAAAATTTGTTTCGTCCTCCTAATAGGCTTAAAAACTCATAAGACTAACTCCAACGAGCAACATTCTTACAATAGCCTAAAAGTGTGTATTTTATGAACAAAAAATATGATAACATAGTTTATTTAAAAAATCAATTACTTTATCAAAAAAAATCGCCCCAAAATAGCGATTTTATCAAAATTTTGAATAAATAATTAAAAATTATATCTAGTCATTGTTGTCTTTGGCATCATCCTCAGATGCTTGTTCTGCTAAAAGTTCGTAATATACATCAAAGACTTTATCTACTATTTCCTCATTAGGCTCAAGCTCCAAAGACATAGAGTCATCATCTTCATCTTCTTTCAAGAAGAATACTAACGCCTCGTCTTCAGCCATACCTTCAAGTGGCTTTACAGGCTTCAAGATACAATAGTCTTTATCATCCATTGGAACGATAGCAATTTGCTCAAACTCAACAGGTTCATCATTGCCATTGTAAAGAACAACGTTTTCGTTGTTATCATCACTAAAAATTTTTTCAATAGGGGTAAGTTCTTTCATAAAAGACTCCTTAAATATTTATTTTTTTGTTTTATCAAGGTAACTTTGCAAAATAATTGTCGCAGCGACTTTGTCTATCACCGTTTTACGCTTTTCCCGACTAACGTCCGCCTCAATAAGCATTCGTTCAGCACTAACAGTCGTCCAACGCTCATCCATATAATCTATCCTGATATTAGGAATGTTTGCACTAAGAATTCTACCAAATTCACGAGATTTTTCAACACGCTCGCCCTCTGTCCCATCCATATTTATAGGTAGACCGAGTACGATGCAATCGACCTCATAATCTTTTACTAGTTTTGCAATATGTTCTATATCAGCTTTTAGACTAGAACGGGTATAAGTCTCTAGAGGGTTTGCAATCAATCCCAATAAATCACTAGTAGCGACTCCTATTCGCCTATCTCCTAAATCAAGTGACATCTTACGCATAAGTACCTCTTTTATTTAATACCTAACTTAAAGGTATAAGCAAATTATACAATAAAAAAATTGTATTGTCAAATAAAATACGCAAAAAACTTAAAATACCAAAAGCTCTGCATATACGCTTTTGGTATTAATAAATGATATGTACTAAATCTTTAGTTTTCTTGGGGGCTATTTTGCGTGAGCTCTTGTATTTTCTTCTGTGCTTTTTCTTTACCTTGTTTGACTAAGTTTTGGACGCTTTTGTTGCTTTGCACCAAAACAGCACCAACTAAAAACCCTAGTGCCATACCGATGATTAAACAATCTTTCATCATATACCTCCTTTGCTATTAGTATCTGTAACTTTACTAAATTTATACATAATAGATAAATGAAAAAAAGAACACAGTTTTCATTGAATACACCAATAAAATCTATGTTCAATCTTATTTTGTTCTAATTTATTAAACTTATGCATCAAATTCGGATAATTTTTGTAATTTTTTGTGATAATCTTTTAAAGTATCAGCTATTAAATCATTAATCAATCCTACTATATACTCTTGTTCTTTCGGAATATCGCCTAAATAACTTAGTACCGCTTCACTATTAAATGTTTCAATAGTGTCAATGTTTTTATCTTTTAGCATACCAGTTAGCACTGACATACAAGCGATTATGTATGGATCTCCGAATGCTTTAAATTTTACTTCAGCAATGGTGTCAATATCAACACTCAAATAAAGCTTTATAACAGCACCGCGAGACTTGTTTTCCGCTTCACCGACTGCATCGGCATTTTTTATGATACCTACGTTTTTTGGATGTGCAAATATTTGCATAACTTTTTCACTATACATATACTAATCCTCCAACTTTTTCTTTTTTATTCTAATAGGACTTATTGCTCTCAAATTTTCCACAGCATCTTTGATAGTCAAAACCACATAGTCAAGCTCTTCTTTTGTATTACTTTTACCTATAGAAATTCGTATAGTACTTTTTGCCTCGATAGTATCTAAACCGATAGCTGTCAAAACGTAACTAGGTTTATGTGAACCACTATTGCAAGCACTTCCAGTACTGACTGCAATACCTTTCATATCCAAAAGTGTGGTTAACGCCTCACCATCCACCCCCTCAAAAGTAATACTCAAAACGCCTTGTAATCTTTGGTAATTGTGACCATTGATTTTAAAGTTCGGTACTTCGGCGGTTAATTTTTTTATAAAATGCTCTTTTAGAGATCTTATTTTATGTGCATTGATACTCATATCTCTAGTAGCTATCTCACACGCCTTGCCAAAGCCAACTATACCAGGTACATTGCTAGTGCCACCACGCATTCCGTTTTCTTGCTCGCCACCATTTAAAAGTGGCTCTAGCTCAATCCCCTCACGAATATATAACGCACCAACACCTTTTGGACCATATATCTTATGACTACTAATACTCATCATATCTATACACATATCATTTACATGAAAGTTTATAGCGCCATAAGCTTGTGTGGCATCAGTGTGAAAAACAATACCTTTTTCTTGTGCTGTATGAGCGAGCGCTTGAATATTTTGGATAGTGCCTAGCTCATTATTAGCTGACATTATTGATATTAAAATAGTGCCTTTGCCGATATTGTGCATCAAATCTGCTATACTGATTATACCATTTTCGTCAGGTCTAAGATATGTTACCTTAAACCCCTCACCCTCTAGTTGCTTACAAGCATTGAGTATACTATCGTGCTCAATGGCAGATGTGATAATATGATTACCTTTTTCTTTTAATTTATGAGCAATACCCTTTATAGCCCAGTTGTTAGACTCTGTGCCACCTGATGTAAAATAAATTTCGCTAGCTTTCGCACCGATAGACTTTGCGACTCTCTCACGAGCAAGCTCCACTAAAGCGTGCGCCTCCCTACCATAAGAATTTGGACTGTTAGGATTGCCAAAACTAGCGTTAAAAGTAGGAAGCATTTCTCTCAAGACATCACTACCAACAAATGTTGTAGCCGAGTTATCAAGGTAAACTTTACGTATTTCCATTTTGTACCCCTTTTATATAAAAATGTTTAATATATGTAATTTTACCACAAAAAAAAGTAGTTGTCAATATTGACGCGCTACTTAATTTTGCACTTATTTATTTTGATTTATAAAATTTAATATTTGCTCTTTAGGTTGATAACCTATAGTCTTATCAACCATTTCACCATCTTTGAATAGAATAAGTGTCGGAACACTCATAATATTAAATTTTTGACTCAATTTTTCATTTTCATCAACATTTATCTTGACAATATCAGTATCATCGCCTACTTCTTGTAAAGTTTCTTCTAGCACAGGTCCAAGCATCTTGCAAGGCGGACACCAAGTAGCAAAAAAGTCAACCAGAACAAGTTTGTTTGAGCTAACTACTGACTCAAATTCATTTTCGTTTATATGTTTTAATTCTCTCATATTTATTTTCTCCTACATAAAATACTACGTTTAGTTTTTGTAAATTGATTAAAGAATATACTTCTTCAAATCGTATTGACCAATATTACCTTTGAAAATATTTTCAACATATTCTTTTGTTATATCTACTTTTACTGCGACCTCACCATCGGCATTAAACGATATATCTTCCAAAAGTTCTTCCATTACGGTATGGAGCCTTCTAGCGCCAATATTTTCACTAGTCTCGTTTTCTTGCTCGGCAATTTCGGCAATAGTTTCCAAAGCGCCTTCGCTAAAACTAAGGTCGATTTTATCAGTTTTGAGCAACTCTTGATATTGTTTTACAATAGCGTTTTGTGGTTGCACAAGTATTTTCAAAAAATCTGCTCTAGTAAGGTTGTCTAGGTCAACACGGATAGGAAATCTACCTTGCAATTCAGGAATCAAATCTTCTATGTTTGATACGTGAAATGCACCCGATGCAATAAATAAAATATAATCTGTACGTATTTGACCGTATTTTGTGCTAACAGTGCACCCCTCCACAATAGGTAAAATATCCCGTTGTACACCTTCACGAGAAACATCTGTCCCGTTGTTACCGCCGTGTGCAGTAGCAATTTTATCTATTTCATCAATAAATATAATACCATCTTGCTCTGCTCTGCGAATAGCTTCAGCGTTTACGCTATCTTGGTCAATGAGTTTATCCGCCTCTTCATTAAATAACAAATCTCTTGCTTGTTTGACTTTGAGTTTGCGTCGTTGTTTTTTAGGAGGAAAAATAGAACCAAGCATATCTTGAATATTTATCTCCATTCCACCTATAACATCTACTTGTTTGGCGTTTGAGATTACATCAATCTCTATTAAATAGTCTTCGTATTTACCCGCATTGTAGTCATTGATTACAGCCTCTTTAACATCAGTTGATGTTTCCTTTTTCTCCGTTTTTAATACATTTATATAAATTGCATCAATAAGTCTTGTATCTACGCTAGCTTTTGCCTTTTCCATTACAGTCTTTCTCTTTTCATCCTTGACCATACGAATAGACATTTCAACTAGATCTCTAACCATACTCTCAACATCACGACCAACATATCCAACCTCGGTAAATTTTGTCGCCTCTACCTTTATAAAAGGTGCTTTGACTAATTTTGCTAGTCTCCTTGCAATCTCGGTCTTACCTACGCCCGTAGGACCTCTCATAATGATATTTTTAGGTGTAATTTCTTCCTTTAGTTCGTCACTAAGCATACTTCTTCTATAGCGGTTTCTAAGAGCAATAGCCACAGCTCTTTTTGCGTGGTCTTGACCTATAATGTATTTATCTAATTCATTGCAAATTTGTTTTGGTGACAATCCCATATTACACCTCCTCTACTACAAAATTATTGTTTGTAAAAATACAGATTTCACTAGCGATTTGCATTGCTTTCAAAGCAATTTCCCTTGCGCTTAGGTCAGTGTTATCTAATAACGCTTTACCAGCAGATAACGCATAATTGCCACCCGAACCGATAGCAATTACTCCATATTCAGGTTCTATCACCTCACCTGTACCGCTAATAAGCAAGATTTGGTCTTTGTCTGCTACGAGTAGCATTGCTTCTAATTGTCTCATAGCCTTGTCCGTACGCCAAAGTTGTGCTAGTTCCACTGCGCTACGCATTAAATTGCCCGAAAATTTATTTAACATTTTTTCGAATCTGTCACTTAGACTAAAAGCATCAGCCACGCTCCCTGCAAAACCAACGATTACTTGGTCTTTAAAAATTCTTCTTACCTTTACAGCGTTGCCTTTTAGCACAACATTTTGATTAAATGTTACTTGCCCATCACCCGCGATAACCGTTTTACCATCTTTTTTGACAGCAATAATTGTTGTTCCTCTAAATTCCATTTATATCTCCTGATTTTCTAAATATTTTTTTATTATGTCTATAGCACGATTTGCAATTTCAGTTCTAATGACCTTTTTGTCTTTAGTATCTAGTGCTACAGTATCCATTATACCATAATTTGCATTCATTGGTTGAAAATTTTTACTATTAGCTCTTGAAATATAGTTTGGTAATGAACCGATAGCGGTTTTACTAGTAAAGTCTATCAGACTTTCCCCTTTCAAAAACTTATCCATATTGATACCGCACATAAGCCCACTGCTAGCACTCTCTACATATCCTTCTACACCGCTCAATTGTCCGGCAATAAAAATATTTGGATAGTTTTTTAGTTGATAAAATTCGTTAATCAAACATGGGGCATTGATAAATGTGTTTTTATGCATAACACCAAATCTCACAAACTCGGCGTTTTCAAGCGCTGGAATAAGTCTAAAAACTCGTTTTTGCTCACCAAAAGTCAAATTTGTTTGAAAACCTACCATATTATAAAGCGTGTTTTGCTGATTATCTCTTCTTAATTGCAAAACCGCATAATATTTTTCGTTTGTAACGGGGTGCTTTATACCAATAGGTTTCATAGGACCAAACCTTAAAGCGTTCAAATCACGTTTCGCTAAGACCTCTACTGGCATACACCCTTCAAAAACATCGCCTGTTTCAAAAGACTTTAACACCACACAATCTGCTTTAACTAGTTCGTTTACAAAGGTATAATATTCTTCTTTGTTAAGTCCGCAGTTTATATAATCACCATTACCTTTTTCATATCTATCCGCTATAAATGCTTTAGTCATATCAATGCTATCAAGCGATATGATAGGTGCAACTGCATCGTAAAAACTAAGATATTTTTCATTGAATATTTTTTGCAAAAACCCAGCAAGTGCAGGTGTAGTCAATGGACCTGTGGCAATTATGGTAGGTTCATTAAGGTCAATATTCGTGATTTCTTTTGATGTAAAATGAATATTAGAATTACTCTTAATTTCATCGGTTATAAACTTTGCAAACCCTTCTCTATCCACCGCCAAAGCAGTCCCCGCAGGCAAACTATTTGCGTTAGCAGACTTTATAAACAAACTGTCTAATAGCTCCATTTCTTTTTTGAGCAATCCGCAAGCGTTTGTCAATTCACTACTCTTAAGAGAGTTGCTACAAACTAGTTCGCCAAAATTTTTATCCGTGTGAGCATCAGTAAAATGATTTGGTTTTATATCGTAAAGATTGACTTCATAACCTCGTTTTGCTAGTTGATAACTCGCCTCCGTACCCGCAAGCCCCGCACCTATAACATTAATCTTCATTCTTATCTTCCTTTTTTGTTTTTACACAATAACCGCATCGTTTTGAACAGTACACTTCGGTATAATCATTTCTAAACTTTTTAAATAGATGTGCTTTACAATTTGGGCAAACATCTTTTAGTGGTAAATCCCAACTAATAAATCCACAATTAGGATACCCAATGCAACCAAAGAATATTTTTCCATTTTTAGACTTTTTCTGTACAACCTTTTTGCCACAATCAGGACAGACACCCGTCTCCGCACTTTCATCAATATAAGGCATAGTGAATTTGCAAGTAGGAAATTTTGGACAAGCCAAAAATTTACCATTCTTTCCAGTCCTTATTACTAGTTTACTACCACATTTTTCGCATAAAATATCGGTCTCTATAACGGGCGTTTTTTCCTTTGTGACAAGACTTTTTGTAAATGTACATTCAGGATACTTTGAACAACCTAAAAATTTACCATTTGCACTAGTCTTTATATACATTTTACTTCCGCACTTTTCGCAAACCTCATCGCTTTCAATAGGGTTATCTTGGATGTAACCATTAACCTTTATTAATTGTTTTTCAAACCCACCATAAAAATCACTAATGACTTTATGCCATTCAATTTTACCTTTTGAGATTTCATCAAGTTTTTCCTCCATTTCAGCGGTAAAACTGACATTCATAATATCCTCAAAGTTTTTCTCCAAAAAGTCACAAACCGCAAAACCTATCTCAGTGGGAACAAAATATTTTCCATCTAAAACGCAATAATTTCGCTTAAATAAAATGTTGACTGTTTGAGCGTAAGTCGCTGGTCTGCCTATGCCTTTAGCTTCCATTAATTTTATAAACGACGGCTCGGTATATCTAAGTGGTGGTTTGGTAAACTTTTGCTCGTGGAGTAAATCTACCAATCTTAAAATATCGCCCTCGTTAAGGTTTGGCAATTTGATTTCTTTGTCGTTTGACTCCTCTTCATCATTTTGGACTGCCTTATAGACCGCTTGAAAGCCATCAAAAATAGGTGTTTTACCTACAACCTTAAATGTGTATATATCCGAATCTATTTCTACAGTCAATGTGTCAAAAACCGCATCACTCATTTGACTTGCTAAAAATCTATCGTATACCAATTTGTAAAGTTTATACTGTTCTGTAGTGATTTCCGTTTTTATAGACTCAGGCGTTATATTTATATCAATAGGTCTTATTGCTTCGTGACCTTCTTGAGCGGAGGCTTTTGAAGCGTAGATATTAAATTTTTCTGGCGCGTATTTGCTACCATATTTTTTCAAAATAAACTCTTTTGTAGCGATTTGCGCATCAGTACTCACTCTTGTAGAGTCTGTACGAATATAGGTGATTAACGCTTTTTTACCATAAGATTTTGTGGTGACGCCCTCATACAAACTTTGAGCAACTTTTGTAGTCGTGCTAAGAGCAAATTTGAGTTTTGAACCTGCGTCTTGTTGCATACTGCTAGTGATAAATGGTGGTTGAGGTCTAACTTTTTTAAGCTCACGAGCAACTTTGCTGACTTTGAAAATGTTTCGTCTTAAAATATCTAAAACTTCATCCATCTCTTTTTGACTTTTTATTGTGTATTTTTTGCCGTTCTTACTCACTAATGCCGATTTAAACTCAATATTATCTTTTTCACAAAGCGCGTTAAGCGTCCAATACTCTTCGGGTTTAAAATTTTGTATTTCACGCTCTCTTTCTACTACTAATTTTAAAGCGACAGACTGTACACGACCAGCACTGAGTTGCTTTTCTAATAGACTCTTATTTAGAATAGGTGAAATCTTATAACCAACTAATCTATCCAACACCCTTCTTGCTTGTTGCGCATCAATTAAATCATAGTTCAAAGCGCGAGGATTTTCAAGTGCTTTTAAAATCGCCTTTTGTGAAATCTCATTAAAAGTTATACGGCACTTTGCATCTTTATCCAATCCAAGCACATACGCTACGTGCCAACTAATTGCTTCACCTTCTCTATCAGGATCTGTCGCAAGATACACACCATCGCATTTTTTCGCTAGAACTTTCAATTCGCTAATAATGGACTTTTTATCGGGTAAATTTGTGTAAGTCGGCTCAAAATTATTATTCACATCTATACCTAAAGTCTTTTCGGGCAAATCTCTAATATGTCCTTTTGTAGGGAAGACCGCATAATCATCCCCTAAATATTTTTTTATTGCCCCTTGTTTACCAGGACCTTCTATGATAAATAATTTCATAAATCTCCATTAGTTAATTCTATATTTATTACCAGGAAGTTGTACAATTAATCCCATCAATTCCATACGCAATAAAATACCGTTTAATTTACTGATTTCTATTTGCGTTTTTTCTTGAATTTCATAGTAATATACTTCTTCACCATCTTTGATTATATCCAAAATCATACTTTCTGTCAAATCCATTTGTTTTACTTGTGTGTTATTTTTTGCAACAAACACGCAATTTAGGTCAGAAAGTATGTCTTTTGGTTCCATAACCATACATGCGTTACAGCCTTTTATCAGTCTGTTAGGATAGTCGCTTTTATAACTCGTTATATTGCCAGGGATAGCGTAAATATTTCTATTCATTTCCATAGCATACTGTACTGTGTAACGAGAACCACTTTTCGCACTAGCTTCGGTCACTAGCACGCCTTCACTGAGACCTGCTATTATACGATTTCTAAAAGGAAAATTGTATTTCATAAATTCAGTGCTATATGAATACTCAGTCACAATGAGTCCTTTTTTTGCGATTTCTTTCGCAAGATTTTGATTCATAACGGGATAAATCTTTTTTAGACCACCAGCAAGTACTGCAATAGTCTTTCCGCCAGCTTCTAATGCACCACTATGCGCAAAAGTATCTACGCCTTCCGCTAACCCACTAACAATAGTGAGTCCGTTTTGAGCAAGTTCTGTAGCAAATTTTTTAGTTATATTTGCACCATAATTACTAGTCGCACGAGTGCCAACAATAGCGATGCTCTTTGTGTCAAGCAATGAAACATCACCTATATAAAATAATATTATTGGCGGATTACTCATTTCTTTGAGTTTTTTAGGGTACCCTACACTCTCAATTGTCAAAAAACCTATTCCATTAAGAAGGTTTTTATTTTCAAAAAGCACAAGTGTTTCATAGCTACACATTTCTACTAAATAGTTGTATTTTTCTATACCAAGTATTTTTATGAAAGCATCTTTGTGGTCTTCATAGTTTAAAATATCGCTTCCACGACTAACGTATTTGTATATTTTACTCGTGAGTCCAGTCGTACCACTGCTAAAGCAACACTCGTGCAAAACAATCCAACCTTTTTCATCATCGGTTAATTCTCTCATCATTCACCTTAAATTCCGTATTTCTTGTCTAATGACCTATATTGTATGGCTTCCGCAATATGCTCAGGTCGTATATTTTCACTCTCCGCTAAATCTGCAATTGTCCTAGCGACTTTGAGTATCCTTGTATAAGCACGTGCAGAAAGATTTAATTTTTCAAAAGCGAGTTCCATTAAGGATGCACATTCTTCATCTAATGCACAATATTTTTTGATATGCTCGTTATTCATTTTTGCGTTGCTAAAATTTTTCTCACCTTTAAATCGTTCTAGTTGTATTTTTCGAGCTTTATCTACCCTCTTTTTAATTTCCGCACTGCTTTCTTCGTCAATTTTAGCACTGAGTTCACTATAAGAAATACCGTCTACTTCCACGTGCAAGTCTATTCTATCCATTAATGGACCGCTGAGTTTTGAGCGGTATTTTAGTATTTGAGAACTAGAACAACGGCACTGATTGCCACCACCTTGTCCAAGATACCCACAAGGGCAAGGATTCATACTAGCTATAAGGGTGATACTCGCGGGATACTCAATGGTTTGTTGTAGTCTGGCGACCGTAATATAACCATCCTCAAGAGGTTGTCTCAAAGTCTCTATCGTGTGTCTGTTGTATTCGGGCAACTCATCCAAAAATAGCACACCATTATGTGCGAGACTCACCTCACCAGGTTTACTATCCTTTCCACCACCGGTAAGCGCGATTGTTGTTGTTGTATGATGTGGGCTCCTAAATGGACGGTTTGCCACAATACCTATACTATTATCCAACACACCCGCAATACTATGTATCTTTGTGACCTCTAGCGCCTCTTCAAAGGTCATTTCAGGTAAAATAGATGGAAAAGCTTTTGCAAGCATACTTTTACCCGAACCAGGAGGTCCGACCATTACTACGTTATGACCACCCGCCGCCGCTATTTCAAGTGCTCTTTTTGCGGAAGATTGTCCTTTAATATTTTTAAAATCATTGATAAAAGTCTGCGTTATTTTTGCTTCAGTAAAACTTTTTAGATTGGCAGGAAAAATTTCTAACGAACCACATAAAAATTGATACATTTGAAATAAATCTTTTACACCGTAGACCTCTATCCCCTCAATATAACTAGCCTCGTTAAGGTTGTCATAAGGAATGACTATTTTCTTAATCCCGAGGTCCCTAGCGCTAATTAAAGCAGGCAAAATACCATTCACTTTTTTTATCGTACCATCTAAAGACAATTCCCCCACATAAGCAAAACTCTCAGCTAATTTTTTGTCAAAAAGTTCTCCGCACACCATAATACCTACACAAATAGGAAGGTCATAAATAGGACCCTCCTTTTTTATGTCTGCAGGTGCAAGATTTATTGTGATTTTGTCTATAGGAAATTGAAAGCCACTATTTCTGATAGCACTTTTGACTCTGTATTTAGATTCTTTTATAGCAGTATCTCCTAACCCCACTATATCATACGATGGTAAACCATAGTTTATATCAACCTCAACATCAACTAAATACCCTTCTACTCCGAGTAGTCCAAAACTTTTTACTTTTGATAACATCTACTTCACCTTTTGTAAACTATTTCAACAAATTGTTTAATAATTCCTTTACCTTATCTGGATTTGCTTTTCCTTTTGTTGCACGCATTACTTGACCTACAAAAAACGAAGTCACTTTACTAGCGTCAACTTTATAATCTTCACACGCTTTTGGATTTGCCTCAATAACCGCTTTCACCGCATTTTCTACTTCATCATCACTTACATCATTCAAGAGATTTAGACTCTTAGCGAGTTCTTTTGCGTCCGCATCGCTATTTAAAAGTTTCTCTATTAATTGCTTTGCGTTTGCTTGACTGACTTCTTTCTTGTCATACATTGTTATGACATCGGTCAATGCTTTTGGATTGATAGGCATACTAAACTCTTCATCTGCTTTTATATGTTTTAGTACTTCTGTCATAATCCAGTTCGCCAAAATTTTAGGTTTTGAATAATAATTTAAAGCCTTATCAAAGAAATCTGATATTTCTCTATTTGATAACAAAATATCGGTGTCATAGTTGGATAAACCATATTCTTCCATATAAGTCTTTTTACGCTCTAATGGTAGTTTTGGTAATTCGCTTTTGAGTCTTGCAACCAAATTTCTCTCAATCTTAACCGACAACAAATCAGGATCCGGAAAATATCTATAGTCGTTCGCTGTCTCTTTTGAACGCATAGCAAAACTCTCACCCTTTTCATCATCCCACTTTCTAGTTTCTTGACGAACCCTATCACCAGACTCCACTAACTCTATTTGGCGGGTAGTCTCGTATTCAATAGCACGTTCCACTGACCTAAAAGAGTTTAGATTTTTCATTTCAGTCCTTGTGCCGAGCTCGGTTGAACCTTTTTTCTTTATACTAAGGTTTACATCACAACGCATTCCGCCTTGCTCCATTTTACACTCCGCAATTCTGGCATAAATAAGGTTGTTTCTTAGTTTGTTTAGATACTCTACCGCTTCACTAGCGCTAGAAATATCAGGTTCGCTAACCATCTCAATTAGTGGAACACCACCACGATTGTAATCTATTAACGTTCCGACCGCTGAATTTTTGTGAATAAGTTTGCCGGCGTCTTCCTCTAGATGTATACGATTGAGTCTTATAAATTTACCGCTATCTAGCATCACACCACCGCCAATACAAATTGGACGCACTAATTGACTGATTTGATATGCTTTACTAAGATCTGGATAAAAATAGTTTTTACGCTCAAAAACCGCAATATCGTTTATTTCACATCCCATACAAAGACCTGCTTTGATGGTGAGTTCTACAGCCTTTTTATTTAGGATAGGTAAAGCACCAGGTAATCCTATACACACTGGACAACAATTTGTGTTTGTTTCACTGCCAAAATGATTTGGACACGAACAGAATACTTTGGTATTAGTATTGAGTTCTGCGTGCACCTCTAATCCTATAACTATATCATAATCTTCTCTCATACTAATTCTCCTCGTGATTTCTTTCGTAGAAACTTGCCACTCTATAAACCATCATTTCATCTAGTTCTTTACCTAAAATTTGTAGTCCTAGTGGCATACCACTTTCACCTTTTGCATAAGGGATACTAATCGCTGGAATACCCGCAATATTGGCTGGGATAGTAAATATATCTTCAACGTACATATCTACAGGATTGGTAATAGTACCTATTTTATATGCCTCGCCTAAAGTGGTCGGCATAATGATGCAATCACATTTTGTAAACGCTTCTTTAAATTGCTTGCGAACAGCTTGTTGCACTTTTTTAGCTTTTAAATAATAAGCATCGTAAAAACCACTACTTAAAACGAAGTTACCGAGCATTATACGTCTCTTGACCTCAGGACCAAATCCTTCGCTACGACTCTTTGTATAAATCTCGTCCAAAGTCTTTGCTTCTTTTGACCTAGTGGAATATTTAACGCCATCAAAACGACCTAAGTTGCTACTAGCTTCAGCTGGAGCGACAATATAGTATACTGGTAGGCAAAGCTCTATATCTTTTATATCTACATTCACTATTTCAGCGCCATTTTCTTTGAACCACGCTACCGCATTATCAAAAGCGGTCGAATCTTTCATTAGTGATTTTACTTGATTGATAACACCAATTTTCAAGCCTTTTATATCCTGACCTATTGCCTCTAAATAGTTTGGTACTTCCACCCTTAAAGTAGTCTCATCATGCTTATCCTCACCCGCTAAGATGCTAAGCATATAGGCATTATCCGCTACATTTGTGGTGATAGGTCCTACTTGATCTAGACTAGATGCAAATGCAACTACGCCATATCTAGACACACGACCATAAGTAGGTTTTATACCTACAATACCATTAAAGGAACTAGGTTGTCTAATAGATCCACCCGTGTCCGTACCTAAAGCACAAGGAGCCATATCTCCCGCGACTGCAGACGCACTACCACCGCTACTACCACCTGGTACACGAGTCTTGTCTAACGCATTTAAGCAAGGACCATAGGCACTATTTTCAGTAGAACCACCCATAGCAAACTCATCCATATTTGCTCTACCAATTATCACAGCACCCTCTTTTAATAGTTTACTGACAACTGTGGAATTGTATTCAGCGTGATAGTTTTGCAAAAACTTTGAAGCACAACTAGCAATCTTACCTTTGTACAAAATGTTATCCTTTATAATAATAGGTACGCCTGCGAGTTTGCCGACATTTTCGCCGTTATCTAGTCTAGCATCAATATCTTTTGCTATATCCAGTGCATCGTAAAAAATCTCTAGTACCGCATTGTATTCTTTTTTATTTTCAATAGTCTCAATATATTTTTTTACAACATCGTAAGACTTTAACTCTCTTGATTTTATTTTTTCTACCAATTCTATAACCGTACTCATATCTTACTCCATCATCAAAGGTACTGCAAAACAACCTTGCTTTTTTTCTGGTGCATTAGTCAACACTTCTTCTTGTGTTAGTCCGACCTCCGCAACATCATCGCGAAGTTCGCTAACATCAATAGGTTCGTACTCTATCTCGTTTGTTACTTTTGCATTATTAATTTTTTCAACCAATCCCATAATTCCTTCAAATTCTTTTTCAAATATGGCTTTTTGCTCTTCGCTTATTTCCAAAGCGGAAAGATTTGCCAAGTGGTCAATATCAATTTTTCCCATTACAATCTCCCTAATTTCATTAGACAAACAAAAAATCACTTAGCAATTTCTAAGTGATAGGATAAAAATCCTTAATTAAGTATGTAGAAATTACCTTTTGTCTAGTTAGATATTACCACACGAAAAAGGTATTGTCAATTATTTTAAGTAGTTATTTATTTGAATTATTCATTATAATGCCACATATAGCGCCCATAACTCCGCCAAAAACCATATCAACTAGTATAGTTGCATCAAAACTGATACTCGCACTTAAAAAACTAAAGACAAGATAAGCAACAAGTGTATATGCCAATCCTAGCATAGTTCCCTTTATCAGTCCTTTGCCTTGACTAACTTTTAACGTCGCTCTCACACCAAACAAAATACTCATAGCCTTAATTATTTGATTTATAGTAGCAATAGTACTATCGCTCATTACTATAAATTTTAAAATTAACGCAAAAAGCAATATACTTATCATTGACACCAAAAGCGCGACAAGCGCACCCTTTGCTAGAGCATACAAAAAACTTCTATTATTTACCGCACAAGTATTTACTTTACTCGTCATCTTCACTCCTCCTAATTGGTATATATTATTAGGAAAAGAGAGATATTATACCAAAAAATTAATTTTCCTTTTTAGCAGTTTTTGATTTTCTAGTCTTTTTCTCTTTCACTTCTTCTACTGCTTCACCATTAATTTTAGTATCTTCTACTGGAGCTGTTGCCTTTGCAATATTTTCAGCTGGAGCTAGCTCCTCAGTGGTTTCTTCAGTATTAGTAGGTGTCACCTCTGTGGCATTTTCTGTCATATCGTCTATTTCATCTTTATAATCAATACCATAAATAGCCTCAATATCTATGCTAAAATATGAGATATACTCACCCTCGCCACTCTTTAAAATTACATATTTGCTACCATCAACAGCCTCTTTTATAGCAACAATTTCACCATACATTCCAGCGTAAGTCTTTACTTTATCGCCTATCTTAAGGTTGTTTTTCATTTCCATAGCGCTTTGAGTATATTTACTCTTTCTCATAAAAGCCATACCTGCACTAATCACGAGCAAAACTAGCAAAATCCCTGGCAAAATAAAATCTTGCGCATTAACCAATAAATTTGTAATATTCATAAATCTATCCTCACTTTAATAAACTATTAACATTGTGTATTATTTTTTTAGATTTGTCAACTGAAACGTTTATATTTTACCATACTTTCGGTAAAATTCCTCACGAAAATCTAAAAATCTATCTTCCATTATACTCTTTCGTATATTGGTCATCAAATTTAATAAAAATCTTAAGTTGTGTATACTTAATAATTTTGCACCTAAAATCTCACCCGCATTGATTAAATGTCTAATATATGCTTTTGTGAAATTTTTGCAGGCATAACAGTCGCATTCGTCATCTAATGTGGTAAAATCTTCTTTGTATTTTGCGTTTTTTATAATCACCCTACCATGTGAAGTAAATGCTGTACCATTTCTAGCTATTCTAGTCGCAAGCACGCAATCAAACATATCTACCCCACGCAAAACACCCTCAAGTAAGCAGTCCGGACTACCTACTCCCATCAAATATCTCGGCATATTTTCTGGATAATATGGTCTCAAGGTATCCAATATTTTATACATAACATCTTTAGGTTCACCAATAGATAACCCACCTATAGCAATACCACATTTTGCATAAGGAACTGTTCTTTTTATGCTTTCTATCCGCAAATCTTCGTAAATATTTCCTTGTATAATAGGAAAAAGCATTTGATTATCGTTTTTGTGTGCTTTGTAGCACCTATCTAACCAATTTATAGTGCGATTCATAGCATCACGCGCTTCATCTTTTGTGACTCCTATCTCGCTACAATGGTCAAAAGCCATTATTATATCCGCACCAAGAGCTTCTTGTATCTCCATATCGTATTCGGGGGTAATATAGTGTTTGCTACCGTCAATATGCGACCTAAATTCTACGCCGTCCTCGGTAATTTTTCTAAGTGCAGATAGCGAAAATACTTGAAATCCACCACTATCCGTCAAAATAGGTCGGTGCCAATTCATAAATTTATGCAGTCCTCCCGCTTTTTTCACTATATCGTGACTTGGTCTTAGGTATAAATGATATGTGTTTGATAGTATTATTTGCGCCTCAATCTCCTCTAGATCTCTCGGTGTCAAAGACTTCACAGTCGCCTGTGTCCCAACTGGCATATAAATAGGTGTCTCAATATCGCCATGTGGCGTGTGAAATACACCCACTCTTGCACCACTTTGTTTGCAGGTGTGAATCACTTCGTAACTAAATTTTTCCATAATTCTCCTTTATTCTATAAACATAGCATCGCCAAAGCTAAAAAATCTATATTTTTCTTGTACAGCTATATTATATATATTCATCGTTTCATCCAACCCTGCAAAAGCACTCACTAGCATAATAAGAGTACTTTCTGGCAAATGAAAGTTTGTGATAATGGCATCGACTATTTTAAATTTATACCCAGGATAAATAAAGATGTTTGTATCACTAGAGCCCGCGTGTAATACTGCATCTTGTGTACTCCCGCCCTCAAGTACCCTAACGCTAGTAGTACCGACAGCTATCACCCTTCGTCCTTCAGCCTTAGCCCTAGTGATTATATTAGCGCTTTCTTCACTAATTTCTATATGTTCACTGTGCATAGTGTGCTCTAAAATATTATCCGTTTTCACAGGTCTAAAAGTCCCTAGTCCTACGTGCAATAACACCTTTACAATAGTGACACCTTTTTCTCTTATCTTATCTAGCAATTCATTTGTAAAATGTAACCCTGCAGTTGGCGCAGCCGAGGAACCTTCTTTATTCGCATAAACGGTTTGATATCTAGTAGGATCTTCGCATTTTTTCTTTATATATTGAGGTAATGGCATTGTGCCGACCTTTGCTATTATTGTTTCAAAGGTCCCCTCGTAATCAAAACGAACTCTCTTCAGTCCTTCTTGCAAATCTTCTAAGACTTCAAATTTCAATTCATCATTTATCTTTATAATGCTCCCCACTTTACAACGCTTTGCAGGTCTTAAAAGCACTTGCCAAGTCTTTAAATCTTCACGTTTACTGAGTAAAACCTCTATCTTTGCACCCGTCTCCTCTTTTATTCCAAACATTCTAGCGGGTAATACTTTTGTATCATTTATGACTAGCACATCACCAGCTTTTAAGTAGTCAATGATATTATAAAAATGTTTGTGTTGTATTTGCTTTGTCTCTCTATTATATACAAGCAGTCTAGAACTGTCTCGTGGTTCCACCGGTGATTGTGCAATTAATTCCTCAGGTAAATCATAGAAGTATGTTTTCTTATCATAAATATTCATAGTCAATTTTCTTTAAATTCCTCATATTGTTTTAATTCATTAGCTTTTTTATCACTGAGTTCTATACCTAAATGTTTATAGGCATTTGGCATAGCGACTCTACCTCTAGGGGTTCTTGCGATAAATCCCAATTGTAGTAAATATGGTTCATAGACATCCTCAATAGTAGTTGCCTCTTCGCCTGTTGAAGCGGATAGTGTATCTAGTCCTACTGGTCCTCCATTAAACTTGTCTATTATAGCACCCAGTACTCTTCTGTCCACAAAATCAAGACCGAGTTCGTCTATCTCCATAATTTCTAGTGCGTCGTTTGCAATTTCAAGAGTGATTTCTTTACTATTCTTGACCTCCGCAAAATCTCTAATACGTTTTAAAAGTCTATTCGCTATACGAGGTGTCCCACGACTGCGACTCGCTATTTCACCACTTGCTTCATCGCTAATTTGCACACCTAAAATAGTTGCACTTCGTTTAATAATCTTATTTAACTCTTCTTTTGAATACATTTCTAGTCTAGCGAGAATACCAAATCTATCTCTTAACGGCGAGGTCAACATTCCCGCTCTAGTGGTCGCTCCTATTAGCGTAAAAGGTTGTATCTTTAATCGCATACTTCTAGCAGACGGACCTTTTCCTACTATAAAATCTAGCGCAAAATCTTCCATCGCAGGATATAAGATTTCTTCAATATTTCTATTAAGTCTATGTATCTCGTCTATAAATAGCACATCATTTTTGCCTAAGTTTGTCAATATACTTGCTAAGTCTGCAGCGTGCTCAATAGCTGGTCCGCTAGTGACCTTTATTTGCACACCAAGTTCGCTTGCTATAATATGGCTAAGCGTGGTCTTTCCGAGTCCTGGTGGACCATAAAGCAATACATGGTCTAACGCCTCACCTCTTTTTTTGGTGGCTTCTATATAGACATTAAGGCTCTTTTTTATCTTGTCTTGTCCAACATAATCACTTAATTGTGTAGGTCTTAGCGAGTTTTCCATTTCAGATTCGCTTAAACCTTTTGTGCTAGTTATCAGTCTCTCATCATCCATATTACAACCCCTTTAAAACTTTTGCCACAATATCTTCACTCTTGTCACCTGCTTTTGCTACGCGTTTCACTGTCTTAACGACATCAGTCTTGCTAAGTCCTAAACTAATTAAAACTTCTATTGCATCATTTGTAATATCATTAGAAACGCTATCAAGCGGTAAAGTGTCTGCACAATCAATAAGACCAAAACAATTAACTCTGTCTTTTAGCTCTACAATTATACGCTCAGCGGTCTTTTTACCCAAACCTTTTATTTGAGTCAAAGCAGACAGGTCACCCGAAATTATCGCGACACCGAGGTCGGTCAAGCGAATACCGGAAAGTATCGTCATAGCCATCTTTGCACCTATTCCACTGACACTGATAAGATTTAAAAACATCTCTTTTTCTTCAATTGATTCAAAACCAAAAAGCGATACACCATCTTCTCGCACTTGAAGATAGGTCAAAAGCTTTGCTTTTTCGCCTTCGATAAGGTTTACAAGCGCGTTATTACTAACATAAATTGTATAGCCTATACTATTTGCCTCTAACACAACATAACCATCACCTTTGTGTTCTACAGTCCCTATAATATAATTAATCATTTTTCACCTTTTTTAAACTAAATTATTCGTCAGTAAATTGTTTGTTTGCAGTTGGCATATTGCTACTGCTAACGCATCCGCCGCATCATCAGGTCTTGGTATTGCACTGAGTCCTAAAATAGATTTCACCATAAATTGCACTTGTGTCTTTTCTGCTCGCCCTTGACCTGTTAGCGCTTGCTTGATTTGAAGAGGTGTGTATTCATAGGTCGGAAGATTGTTTTTTCTCCCAGCTAATAGTATCACACCTCTTGCCTCCGCTACTTTTATACCGGTAGTGATGTTTGTATTGAAAAACAATTCCTCCACCGCTAAGGCATCGGGCTTGAATGTCTCTATAAGCTTTATCATACCGTCGTAAATCTGTGTTATTCTATCAGCAATAGATTTTTCTTTTGGCGTATTTATCACACCATAATCGACTACATTATAACTCCCATATCTTTCGCTATCAATCACACCAAACCCAACTATTCCGTATCCCGGATCAATACCTAAAACTCTCATAATTTTTATTATACTAAACATTTAGAACAAAGTCAACAAAAAACCTCTCTATTTACTAGCAAAGGTTGATAAATGTTAATTCTCAAAGTAAATTCCATAGTGGAAATTAAAAAAATTTACTTTGGGAATTAACGAAAATAGCAAAGTTATTACGCTTTGCTGTTTTATGTTTAAAAGTTTTGATATAACTTTATTTATTCATTACCTCATACCTGCACAATAACTGCGTTATTTAGTAGTAAATGTACGCCTGTAGTGTATGCCTTTTAAAGCTATTTGTTGTCACGCTAAAAATTTAAACACGCAATCAAGTAACACTTTTATATTGTTAAATCATCTGTAAAATCTTTTTTCACATTACGTTCAGTCTTAAAACTACTCATTCGCGAATTTCGCATTCCGCCTTTTTCTAAACAATATTCAATATCCTCCAAAGTAACGCCAATTTTTAGCAGAGCATTCACCATTTTATCATATCCACCCCTCATAACTTTTTGCGCAAATTCAACATCTTTTGAAGTTTTAAAATACTTATCATAACGTCCAAACGCTAACGCCCTAAAAGGTAAAAATGTATAATCTATAAACAAATCGTGATGCAGTGTCCCGTCACTATTAGTTTTATCAAAAAGTCGTTGTTTACTGAAAAAGTTTAGGTCAATAAAACTGAACCCATTTTTGTCATCATAAAAAAAATTAGATTCTTTGCTTGGATCAATTAAAACCATATTGTCCGTAATTATTTTATAATCAGCAACCCATTTATCAAAATGTTGTTGTGGGATATTATCTAGCGTTTTCAAATAACGAATGACGATATCATAACATTCTTGTTCGCTCTTACCCATAAATTCACTAGGACATAAAAGTTCGCTCCCCTTTGCCTTTTCTTGAACTATGTATCCTTTATCGTATCTAGCCCCATCGTTAAAAGTATCACCTAAGCGTGTGACGGCATAACCTAAAATCTGTACGACATTTACATTTTCCTTTTTTAAATTATGCAAACAATTAATCATTTTAGGAAAACTATTATCATGACTTGGAATATTCCCTGTTTTGAGCACAGCAAAATTATCAATGATCGCACACTTACTATTGCTACCACTTTTGCTATATTCTAGATTATCAGTCTTTTTCAATAGATTATAAAAAACATCCTCATCAATATACGGAATATAACTATATAATATCTTATTCATATTTCCTCCGATGATATTATTATATCATACAACAAAAAAATGTAAACCTCTTTGAGAATATTTTATTTGCTTTTTATTAATTCTCAAAGTAAATTTCATATTGATAAAATTTTAATTTTTTTATATAAAAATATCCCAATCTTATTGATTTTTTCAACTTTTATAGCAACAACTCCATATTTTGTTTCATCTTCAACAGTGTAAAATTCGTGATAAATATTAGCAACATCCTCACTCCTTTCTTTTAAAAAACCGACTTTTTCAAGTGGAAGAGTGCTAGCCATTTCTTCAAAAGAACTAAAATATATTATATCTTTAACTATCGTATTGATTTTTTCAATCAAACATGGTTCTTTTTTGAAAACGATAATATCACCAGCATCAATAAGTCATCTTTTTTCATCATTTAGCCTAATTTCGTAAATTTTTCCTCCACATTTAATCATATCAAAATATTTTTCTTTTAATTTCATTTCGTAGGTCATAAATTATTTTCATTTATTTTATCAAATTAAATTTTGACTTAAATTTAAATGAATATCAAGTATTTTAAAAAAGATAGGAAAAATATTACTTTAAGAATTAATGATTTTTACATTATGGTTTATATTTGACAAGCATATATGGATTTTGAATGGAGTTTACACGATTTATATTTAACACTACACCTATCGCACTCATAAACACAATTAGACTACTACTACCTGCACTAATTAGTGGCAAAGGTACGCCCGTTGGTGGTATACTGCCTGTGACTACGGCAAGGTTTATGAGGACTTGTATTGCCAGCACGCTTGTAATACCTACCACTAAAAGATACCCAAATCTATCCGCGGAACGTCTAGCGACTTTTAGCATATTGATAATAAGTGCTAAAAATAGTAATATCAAAACCCCCGCACCAAATAGACCAAATTCTTCGCCGATAATACTAAAGATAAAATCACTTTCTGAAAAAGGTAAAAATTGATATTTTTGTCTAGAATTAAAAAGTCCGACGCCAAATAATCCTCCCGCTCCGAGACTATAAAGTGACTGAATTAATTGAAACCCCTCACCTTGTGGTGATGCCCACGGGTTTATAAATGCCATAAGCCTCTTTAAACGATATGGTTCTAATATGATAAGCATAGGAACGAGCATAATAGCGGGTATAGAGAGTAAACCTAAATGTTTTAGTCGCATACCACCAATAAATAACATAGTTAGCATTACTAGCCCAACACACATAGTGATAGACATATTAGGTTCTAATAAAATGAGTAAACAAGTAGCTAGTCCAACACCTAAAACGGGCAACAAAGTCTTGAATTTATGTATAGAGTCCGCTTTGTCGCATAAGTAACTCGCGCAAAATAGCACAAAGCAAAATTTTGCTATCTCACTTGCTTGAATGGTAAACCCAGGTAACCCTATCCACCTTTGCGCACCATAATTACTGACACCTATATTTGGTATAAAGACAAGAAGCAATACCACAAAAGACACTAATATCGCCCACCATTTAAACCGCTTTAGTATGCGATAGTCCACAAAGCACATAACCGTCATACAAATAGCCCCTAAGGCGACACCTATGATTTGTTTTGTTAAAAAATGATATTCGTTATTGTAGTTTATGCTAGCGGAATAACTGCTAGCACTATAGACCATTACACACCCAAAAACGCAAAGTATAATAGTAATCAAAATGATTTTAAGTTCTATATTTTTGTAGTGTTTTGGTAGGAATAGTGGCTCTTTATTTTTCATAATAAGTCCTCACGTATTCTTTAAATTGTTCACCTCTATCCTCATAACTAACAAAAGCATCGTAGCTCGCGCACGCCGGTGATAAGACCACCATTTCACCTCTTTTTGCTTTTGATAATGCGTAATTGGTAGCGTCAAATAAATTGTCAAATATAGTACATTTTTTTTGCTGATTGTATTTTTTAGCTGTAGCGTAAATCTCTTTCGCCGTCTCTCCGTAAAGGTAAAAATGATATTTAGGTTTCTCGCTAAATAGGGCATCAAAACATTCACCTTTACTACTACCTCCTAGTATGATATGTGAACCACTAGTCGTACTCTTGTAAGCGGATAGTGTACTAGCGACATTAGTAGATTTACTATCATTTATCACTATCACACCGTTATTTTCTAGCACAAACTCAAACCTATGTGCTAGTCCTGAAAATTGCGTAATAGCAGTTTTTATAGCTTCATTGTAAATACCCATAAGTTTGCACGCCACCACCGATGCCATAATGTTATAAAGATTGTGTATACCTATGAGTTTCAGGTCTTTTATGCCGCAAATCTCCTCCGTGCTTTTGTCGTGATAACATATTTTTCCATCAAAAATAAAGGCACCTTTCCCATCAAATTTATTGAGACTTATATAATATACTTTTGTGTTTTGCGGGTTGAAATTTTTTAGGTTATTATCATCTTTATTTAATATAAGAATATCGTTTTTGCTATTTTGTATAATTTTCTTTTTATAACTATAGTATTCCGACAGACTTGTATATCTATTTAGATGATCGGGTGCCAAGTTTAAAATAATAGCTATTTGCGGTCTAAACTTATCTATATATTCTAGTTGAAAACTACTAACCTCTAATGCTACTATTCCTTTTTTTATAGTGGCACTACTGAGAGGCGTCCCTACATTACCGAGCAAATAACTATTTTTACCGCTAGATTTTAAAATGTTATAAATTATATTTACAGTTGTAGTCTTGCCGTTTGTACCTGTGACTGAAATGTATGTTGCTTTTTTGTTTAGTAAAAACCCAAACTCTAACTCGCTTATTATTTTTATTTTAGACATTTTCGCTTGCTCTAAAACGGCGTCATTTTTTGCAATAGCAGGGCTAACTATTATCATATCAAGTGAAGAAATATCAAACTCTGTACTTAAATCATAGCTACTTGCTATTTTATCTAAAACTTTTTTGTTTGTATCCAATAAAAAAATCTTAGCTTTTAGTCGTATAAGTCGCTCTATTACAGCAAGACCGCTTTTACCCAAACCATACACTAAGATTTTTTTGTTTTTAAATCGCATATATACTCCTTTATATCCCGAGTGCTATAGTGGTAGCACAAACAATTATAGTTGTTATAATATATATGCTGACGATTTTGCTTTCATTCACTCCTTTTTTCTCAAAATGATGATGCAATGGTGCCATAAGGAAAATTCTCTTTTTTGTGCGTTTGTAATGCAATACTTGAAGAATAACTGATACTGTAGACAAGACAAACATTATTCCCAATAACGGAATGTAAAAGATAAGTCCCGTAAAGCATGCTAAACACGCTATCACCGCCCCTATAGCTAGCGAACCGACGTCACCCATAAAAATCTTTGCAGGATAAGTGTTAAAGAGTAAAAACCCGAGTACCCCACCCACCAAAGCGCCATTCACTACTAGTAGGTTGTTGTATTCATTTATCAGTTCATCGCTAGCACCTTCGCTATATAAATACCCGCTTAAAGAGCTTAAAATACAGCCAAAACCAATTAGATATACTACACTAACTCCTCCAGCGAGTCCATCTAGCCCATCTGTTAAATTTACCGCATTTGTGACCGCTAAAAAAATGAAGATTACTATAGGAATTATCCATATCCCAACCTCCCACTCACCTAGTCCAAAAGGTAAAATTAACGATGTAGGGATAAGGCGGTTAAAGTAACAGATAAATCCAATTATTATAGCTAGTCCACCTTGACCGATGATTTTTTGATATGCCCTAAGTCCCAAATTTCTTTTAAATTTAATTTTTATATAATCATCCAAAAAACCTATCAATCCATACCCTAACCCCACTAACATAGTGAGTGTACTCAAAAAGCTATCTTTTCCTATCATTAACAAACCGACAACGCACATAGCGGACAAAAATATAATCCCACCCATAGTAGGTGTACCTTGTTTTGCATTATGTAAATCAACATACTCTAAGATATTTTGACCGACTTTTTGTTTTTTTAAAATTTTTATAATAGGTATAGCGAGCAACCACGCCACAAAAAAAGACAGACTAAGTGATAGTAATAAATTATTCATATTACCTCCTTTAGTTAGTCTATGCTAGGTGTAAATTTTTTATTCTTTACGGCGTGTTTTTAGCAAATTTTTCTACCTCATCGTAGTCGGAATACGGTACATCAACGCCCATAATATTTTGACCAAGTTCGTGACCTTTCCCGCATATCACAACTATATCATCTTTTTGAGCAAGGGACAAAGCTTTTTGTACTGCTTTTACCCTGTCAGGTTCGGTCAAATATTTGTCATTTATGTATCCTTTTTCAATATCTCGTATTATATCCATAGGGTTTTCGTAACGCGGATTGTCGCTAGTAATCACGCTAAAATCAGCATATTTTGATACTACTGCACCCATTTTAGGTCGTTTTAAACTATCTCGATAACCACTAGAACCAAACACAACAATAACTCGTCTTTTCGCAAATGTACGCACGGTCTTTAGTACGTTTTCAAGAGCATCAGGACTGTGTGCATAGTCTATTATCGCATAAAAATCATTTATGCTTTTTAGGTCAAATCGACCGTCTACTGCCGTAACTTTTTCCACACCTTTTACCGCGTTTATTAAGTCGACACCGCAAAGACTCCCCACAAGTAGTCCCGCCATTACATTATAAACATTGTATATACCTGCTAAACCAAAATGTACTTTTGCAATTTCATCGTTTAAATTTACATAAAAACTGCTTCCGTCTAAATCTATATTTATGTTAACCGCAAAGATATCACTAGGGTTTTCAAGTCCATAAGTGTACACTATCCCACTAAAATCTAAAAGTTCTCTTGCGTATTTATCATCAATATTTACAACAATCTTTTTACAATATTGCATCATAAAATGCTTTTTTACGTTCCAGTAATTTTCCATATCGCCAAAATAATCTAAATGGTCATGTGTGAGATTTGTAAATATTCCTATATCAAAGTTTAACCCGTAAATCTTATTCAATGCTATAGCGTGAGCTGACACTTCCATTATTACATAAACCACACCTTTATTATACATTTGATAAAGCAAACTAAAAAGCTCTAAAGTGTCAGGTGTAGTTAAATGTGTTTCTATTTTTTCATTACCTATAAAGCACCCACTCGTACCTATTACGCCAACATTGTATTTTGTCCCTAAAATTGATTTTAAAATAAAGCTCGTAGTGGTCTTACCATTGGTGCCAGTGATACCTATAAATCTTAATTTTTTGTCTACATTATTATAAAAATTACTACAAATAATTGTTAGAGCTTTGCGAACATTATCCACCAAAATAACAGGTACATCGTAAATAGGTATCTCGTGACTAACAACCACCGCGACCGCACCTTTAGATATGGCTTCAAGCACGAAATTATGACCATCCACTTTACCTCCTTCAATGCAGAAAAACAATGAGCCTTTTTGCACTTTGCGACTATCTACGCATAAATAGTGTACTTCAATATTAGCATAATTTTTAGTATCATAAGTAACATTTTCAAGTAAAGTTTTTAGTTTCATTTTTACCTCGTTAAGTTGTGTTGATTTGAACCACTTGACCTTTTTTAAGTGTTGTATTTGGCGGTGGGAATTGTTCGGTTACTACACCACCATCGCCACCTATCTCATACGCAAGACCGATTTCTATAAGCGCGTTTATAGCAGTGCTTAGACTCATCCCGACTAGATTAGGCATTTGTACATCTTCTATTTCATCTGTTTGCGCAACGGGCTTATAATTGTAATAGTCTATTATACCCTCAAAAATCTTTTTTGCATACGGCGTTGCAGCGATACTACCATAATACGAGCCCGCAGTAGGTTCATCCACGATAAAAAGTATGACGTACTCGGGGTTATCACACGGGAAAACACCGAAAAAACTCGCTATATACGTACCGGATATTTTGCCGTCAACATATTTTTGTGTTGTTCCCGTTTTACCCCCAACAGAATATCCTGGTATAAAAGTATATTTACCCAAAGGTCTACTAACTGCCTCCTCTAAAAAAGAACAAATAGTCGCACTTACATTGCCTTTTATTACCGAACGCACCTTTTTTGGTGATGTTGCGTAAATTAAATCACCATTCACATCAGTAATTTCACTCACTAGATAGGGAGTCATTAGATTACCACCATTTACGGTAGCTGATAATGCGGTAGCGAGTTGAATAGGACTCACCGCGATTGCCTGACCAAACCCCATACGCGCAAGGTCTACTGTCTTGACACTATCTTTTTGCATTAGTATGCCACTCGCTTCGCCTAAAAAATCTATACCAGTTAGTTGTCCTAAACCAAACTCATCAAATCTCTTATAAAAAGTATCCAGACCTAATCTTAACGCTAAATCAATAAACACGGCATTGCAAGAATTACAAAATCCATCTGTAAAAGTCTGTTGACCGTGACCGACTGTTTTCCAGCACTTTATTTTTTCGCCATCCACTATTCTATATCCTGGATCGTAAAATGAATCGGAAGTAGTCACAATACCTTCATCTAAACTAATTGCACTAGTGAGAATTTTAAAAGTTGAACCCGGCTCATAAATATCTACTACAAGAGAGTTTTTGCTCATATCAAATAGCGCACTGATATTGTCACGAGGAATATTGTTTAGATCAAAATTTGGCACGCTACCCATCGCTAAGATTTCACCTGTGTTTGGATTCATTACTATACCACTAACTTTTTTTGCTTTTTGTTCTACAAGAGCTAAAGACATTGCTTGTTCTAATAATTTTTGTATTGTGGCATTTAGAGTGGTTTTTATGTTCATACCAGATATTGAAGGGATATACATATCTAGTTTGTTGTCTAGTTCTATTCCTTGCACATCCGCTTGTGTAAGAACATAGCCGTCTTCACCTTTTAAAAAATTATTGTAGTAAGCTTCTAGCCCCGATTGCCCTATACCATCTACGGTTGTATAGCCTAAAACTTGCGTAAATAGATCACTATAAGGATAATAGCGTTTTGAGTTTTCTGAAAATACCACACCTTTAAGCCCGTATGATATGATTTCTTTGACCTTATCATCGGTGACTTGCAACTTTACACTGCTCTCACTAACGCTTTTATTTGTGACTTTTTTGTAAACGGCAGAATAATCCAAGTCTAAAACTCTTGACAAAACCTCGGCGAGTTCTTTTGGTTTTTCTACATTTTTAGCTCTTACATAGACATCATAAGTTGCATAATTTACTGCTATCGCACTGCCATTTGCGTCGTAAATCGTACCCCTTTTTGCTTTTATAGGGACATCACGAGTCCATTGATCTAGCGCTTTTGCTTGTAACCACTGCCCGTTTATTAGTTGCAAGTAACTAAGCCGTAAAAAAATTGCGCCAAATAAAAAAGTTATTAGTAATATAATTACTAACAACCTCTTTTGTAAACGACCTATTGAATAAAAGGTATTAATCACCATTATCCTCCAAAAATACTTGATAAAATCTCGCATAATTTGTCAAACCAGTTGGTTTGTTTGTCGTATGTAATTGCATTAGCTACGGGAAGAGTTGTGCAATTTGTAATAACCACCCCACCATTTTCTGTATAACCGGCATTTAAAACCTTCTCATTTAACACAGACTCATTATCTAATGCGTTTAATTTTTCTTTTAAAAGGTTAACTTCCGCTTGTTCACTAGCAATCAGCCCCTCTGTAATAGCGATATTACTACTAACCTTTGCCATTGCAAATACATTGTATATTAGCAAAAATCCTAGTAGCGCCACTATCAACACTAACGCAATCACCCTTACCACTCCAAGAGCGTTATACTTAACATTTATTTGAGATGATACTCTAGTTTGTCTTTTTGAAACCAAACTACCCAAATTTTTACAACTTGCGTATTCCAAGTCGGAATAATTATCAAACTTGTCTATTTGTCTATCTAATACAGTTGTTCTAGTCTTCATTTGCTCCATACAATATATTCTCCTTTTACTTTATTTATGCTAAAGTTTTTCTACAATCCTTAGTTTTGCACTGTGCGAACGCTTGTTTATAGCAAGTTCATCAATGCTTGCGGTGATAGATTTTTTAGTGATTAGCTTCACATCAGGTTTATGATTGCAAGTACATTTTATTGCCTCTTTTGGACAAACACATTTTATTGCTTTATCCTTAAACAAATGCTTTACAATCTTATCTTCCGCTGAATGAAATGTTATCACGCATAATCTTCCGCCCTTATTTAGACTATCTATCATATCCGAAAGAGTGTTTTCTAGTCTATTTAATTCACCATTGACTTCTATACGGATAGCTTGAAAAGTCTTTTTTGCTACACTGCCACCCTTATGTAATATTTTTGCTGGATATGCTTTCTCTATCAAACCTACGAGTTCGCTAGTGGTCTCAATAGGTTTGATTTTTCTAGCGGTTACAATATTTCTCACAATTTTTTTCGCAAAACTCTCATCGCCATAATCATAAAGAATTTTTATCAATCTTTCTTCCGTGTATCCATTTACTACATCAAAAGCGGTAAAATGCTGGTCTTTATCCATACGCATATCAAGTTTTGAATCATATCTATATGAAAACCCTCTTTCTGGATTGTCCACTTGATACGAACTAACACCCAAATCTAATAGTATACCATCCACCTTATCTATGCCAAGTTGATTTAATATTGACTTAATATTGTTAAAATCATTATGGACTATTTCAAAATTTGATGATATTTTGCTTAATTTTTCTCTTGACGCATTTATTGCATCATTGTCTTTGTCTATAGCAATAAGTTTTCCGTTCGCCAATCGCTTAAGAATTTCGCTTGAGTGACCTGCTCCACCAAGTGTACCATCAATGTAAATGCCATTAGGTTTGATGTCTAGCCCTTCAATACATTCGTTAAGCATAACGGGAATGTGACTAAATTCCATAATCGCCTAGTTCCTCCAAAATAGAATCGTAATCTTCATTAGAGTTGTAATCATTCCATTGTTCTTCAGCCCAAATCTCTACCCTATTACCTGCTCCGATACTGACAACATTTTTCTTTATCCCAGCAAACTCTTTCAACGCAGTAGGTAATACAAATCTACCTTGATTGTCCTCTTCCACTTCAAACCCTGAACTAAACATCGCTCTTACAGTCTTTTGTGCTTTCGCATCAAGAAGAGGTAAAGATTTTAATTTTTCTAGCATAGTAGTCTCTAATTCACTTTGAGAAAATACAAATAAACTTCTATTAGAACCTTTCAAGATTACATATCTTTCGCCTAATTTCTGCTTTAGCTTTACAGGTAGGCGTAGTCGATTTTTTTCATCTAACTGATGTTTATATTCACCAAATATCATAAGTAACTACACCTCCCTCATTCTATTTCAAGCATAGTATACAACAAACTTTAACCACTTTCAACCACTTTTAACCACTTTTTTAATTTAGAACATATATACAAAATCACATCGTAAAATCGTATATAAAAAAGAAAAACGCCACTTTTTAGCGTCTTATCTTTTAAAATTTTTTTTAAATTTTCCAATCAATTTCTTGTTTATTTAGGTCTTTTAGGATGTCATTTATGCGTTTGAAGTGACCATTGCCAAAAAAACCATTATAAGCGGATAAAGGACTTGGATGCGCAGACTTTAAAACAAAATGTTTGTTTGTGTTTATAAGTGGTTCAAATGCTTTTGCAAAATTTCCCCACAATACAAAAATAACTTCACAAAGTCTTTCGTTAATAACTTCTACTATTTTTTTAGTAAATTCTTGCCAACCAAAGTCTTTATGACTGCCCGCTTGCCCACGGTTTACTGTAAGTGTGCTATTTAAAAGTAACACTCCTTGCCTTGCCCACTTACTCAAATCTCCACTATTAGACATTTTGATGCCGAGTTCGTTTTCAATTTCTTTATATATATTTACTAGAGATGGTGGTAGTTTTACGCCACTTGGTACAGAAAAACATAACCCGTGTGCTTGCATAGGCTCGTGATAAGGATCTTGACCTATGATAACTACTTTAACATTATAAAGCGGTGTGAGGTCTAACGCATTAAATATTAAATTTTCTGGAGGATAGACTTCGTGAGTCTTTTTAGCTATTTCTATCTTTTTTTCTAATTCTTTAAAATATGGTTTTTCAAATTCGTCTTTTAACGCTATAAACCAATCACCCGTTATCTTTTGCATTTTGATATCCTTTACAATATTGTTTTAGTTTACATTCTTCGCAATTTGGTTTTCTTGCTTTGCAAACATACCTACCCAAATACACTAACATTTGATGTGAATCACTCCAAAGGTTTTTAGGAATGACTTGCATCAACTGTTCTTCGCTTTGTTTTGGCGTTTTTGCATTTGTTAGTCCGAGTCTATTCGCTACCCTAAATACATGCGTGTCGACCGCTATAGCGGGACTATCAAAAATAGTGCTTAGCATAACATTTGCAGTCTTTCGTCCAACCCCTTTTAGCGATGTTAGTTCTTCTAGCGAGCGTGGAACCTCGCCACTAAACCTCTCTACGATTTCTTGACACGCTGTTATAATGTTTTTTGATTTGTTTCTATAAAACCCACACGAATGAATGAGTGTTTCCAATTCTCCTTGCTTTGCTTTTGCCATATCAAACACTGTCGGATACCTCTCAAAAACACTAGGAGCCACTAGATTTACTCTTCTATCCGTACATTGACTAGATAAAATGACTGCCACTAGTAGCGTGTATGGAGATTTGTACTCAAGCTCGCAAACTGCATTAGGGAACATTGCCTTTAAACCATCATAAATGTCTAAGTAACTCATAATACTATTGTAGTACATTTTGTCTTTATTTGCAAGTACTTAAGAATAGTAATCTTCATCACTACTACTGATTTTAAACAAACCTTTATTTTTTGCGTTTAATGGAGTAGCTACTTTTTTTCTAAAACTTTTATATCAGCCATAAAAATTTTCTTTTAGATACATCAAATACAAATGTACCTAAATATTACAAAAAAGACACAAAAGCATTTTGCCTTTGTGTCTTAAATAACTAATCACGACCGATTATTTTTTAATAGGTTCTAGTCTAGTGATACCGCCCATAAATGGCACTAGCACACTAGGTACAGTCACGCTACCATCGGCGTTTTGATATTGTTCTACTATAGCAGGTATCAATCTAGATGTAGCGAGTCCACTAGCGTTTAGAGTACAACAAAATTTTATTTTACCAGTCTCTTTATCTCTATAGCGAATGTTGCCACGTCTTGCTTGGTAATCGTTTGCGGTACTAGCACTACTTACCTCTTTGTATATACCCATACTAGGTATCCATACTTCTATATCATAAGTCCTAGCCATACTATGAGAACAATCACCAGCGGCGAGTTTGCTAATTTGAAAATGCAAACCTAATTTTTCCACTAAATCTTTTGCACGACCAACAAGTTCATCAAACATTTGCTTATTGTTTTTCTCAGTCGCATAAGCGAACATCTCAATCTTATTAAATTGATACCCTCTAATCATACCACGCTCTTCTGTACGATAACTGCCCGCCTCGTTACGATAACAAGGAGTGTATGCAAATAATCTCTTAGGTAACTCATCTTCGCTCAAAATCTCATCACGATAAAGATTTACCAAAGCGGTCTCGGCAGTAGGAAGCATAAACTTTTTAGGTTCCTCCTTTTCTAGCCAAAACACATCTTCCTTAAACTTAGGAAATTGACCAGCGCAATATCCACTCTCTTCATTTAAAATGTGTGGTGGCAAAATAAACTCATAGCCCGCGTTTATGTGCTCACCAACTAAAAAGTTTAGTATAGCCCACTCAAGTCTAGCACCAAGACCAGTATATATCCAAGTACCTCTACCGCTTAGTTTGCTAGCTCTTTGATAATCAATTAGTCCTAATGACTCACAAAGGTCTACGTGGTCTTTCGGTTTAAAATCAAACTCAGGTTTTTTACCAAAAGTATATATTGCTTTGTTGTTCTCTTTTTCACCGGCAAGCAAATCTTCATCAGGTACATTAGGTAGCACAGCCATAAAATCAAATATTTTACCTTCTATTACCTTTAATTCGCTATCTAATTCATCAATAGTAGTATTTAGTCCTTTGACTTTAGCAAATATCTCCTCAACATTTCCGCCTTCTTTCTTGACCATAGGGACAGTAGCGGATAGTCTATTTTTTTCAGCCTTAAGCTTTTCTACCTCCGCTATAAGCTCTTTTCTCTTATCATTCAACGCAAATACTTCAGTAAAGTCCACATCCCAACCTTTCTTTTTGAGACCGTCTACGACTTTTTTAGTATTTTCTTTAATGTAATTAATATCTAGCATTGCATATCCTCGCTTTATTTTTTCTTGAGATTTAGTATATCACATTTTGTATAAAAATCAAGTAATATTGTCAGTTTATGATATTTATTTCAAATCTTTTGTGGTTAAATGCAGTCAAAACCTCATAATTTATCGTTTTAAGTTCATCCGCCCACAAATCCGCATTATCCATAACTATCACTTCATCATCTATTTTTGTCTCATTTGGCACCTTTACCATAAACATATCCATACATATATTGCTAACCACAAAACAAGGTTTATCATTGATTTTAACAAAAATTTTCCGTGCCAAGTGCCTATTTACGCCATCTGCATATCCAAGCGGAATAACCGCCACCTTGCAAGGTTCATTCGCTATATAACCTAGTCCGTAACCGACGCTTTCACCTTTGTCTATTTCATTAATAGCAACAACTCTTGATTTCACTCGCATTACTGGTCTCAATCCCTTTTGCCCATATCCATAAAGTCCTATTCCGAGTCTAACCATATCATAATGTACGCCTAAATATTTAAATGCGCTAGTATTGCTAGCGTGTATAATCAACCCACTTGTATCTATATTTATTAGCGCCTTTTTAAATTGCTTTACTTGTAATTTAAAATAGTCTTTATCATTATCTGCGGTGGAAAAATGCGTAAAAATTCCTACTAGTATCAGATCGCTTTGAGTTATTTTATCTACAACAGTTTTTAATTCATTAGGTCGAAACCCTAACCTATTCATACCAGTATTGACCGCTATATGTACTTTAATCGGTAGGTTTGTGATTATTAGCGCTTGCAAGATTTCCGCATTGTAAACAGTCAACTCAATATCATATTTTATTGCATCAATAAAATTTTCTTCGCTAGCACCGACTACTAAAATAGGTTTATTCGTGACCTTACGGATTTCTATTGCTTCGTTGAGATTATTTACTCCGAAATAGTCCACATATTTACACAAAATTTGTGCGACAGTCTTAGCGTCGTGTCCATATCCGTTCGCTTTTACCATTGCACAAATTTTCGCTTTTGTTTGTTTTTTAAAAAACTCAAAATTATATATTAAGTTGTTTTTGTCAATTTCAATGATATTCATACTATCTTAATATGAATATAGAGATAGTTTTGTTACCTCATATAACGCTTTTTTTCTTCTAGTAGTGAAGATGCTTCATTATGACCAGGATAAATAGTCATATTTTCTAGTGTAAACAATTTTTTTAATGATTGTCTAATCTCAAGAAAACTACCACCAAACAAATCATATCTACCATAAGCACCACGAAATAATGTATCTCCTGTAAACATCACCCCGCCTATAATGTAGACCACAGAGCCTTTACTATGACCACTCGTATTTAAAACCTTGACATCAAACCCGCCTATTTTGTACTCACCCTCTATAATAGGTATATCTATATCAAAAGGTTCAAAATCACTAGCAAACTTTTTCGCTAAATCAATCATCTCCTTGCTAGCATCTAGCGGTGACATATAGATACTATATCCCAATCTTTGCATTGCCTTTGCGCTATAACAGTGATCAAAATGTCCATGAGTCACTAGCACACCTACTATCTTTACTCCTAGCGTGCTTGCAATAATTTTGTCTATATCTACCGGATCAATAACAATACATTCATTATTAGACTTTACGATATAGGTATTAGAATTGTAAAATTTATCTGCATTAACTATTCTTTGTATCTCCATATACACCCCTTATTACAAAAAAACGCACATAAGTGCATTTAAAAAAATTATCTCTTACGATTTCTTTTTCTAGCTAGTTCAGACTTTAGTTTACGCTTTACGCTTGGCTTTTCATAAGCTTCGCGTTTACGAAGTTCGCCTATGATACCGTCTTTTTGGCATCTTCTCTTAAAACGCTTCATAGCACTGTCTAAAGTTTCATTCTCGCCAACTCTGACTGTAGTCACATCAATCACCCGCCTTTCCATCTAAGATAGTGTTATTATACATAAATGATACTAATTTGTCAATAACTTTTGATACTTTTTGCATAAAAAACTTGAAAATTTGACAATAATAATATATACTAACTAGGAGGATTTTTATACCTTATGCAAGAAAAAGATAGCAAAACAAGCAATTTAGATAGTGATAACAAGTTAAACGCGGAAAACGAACCTGTCGGTTGGATGTTAAATGCGGGCAATATTGGCGTTTTTTCAGCCACTATCTCAATAATTATCACAATGTTTAATAAGCTTATGCGGATGTTTGGATATAATAGTCTAGGGCTTGTTATGATGCTATATATCTTAGCTGGAGTGGCGGGTTTTCTTGCTCTTGTTTGTGGTATAAAAAACGCAAAACACGATAGACATTTGGCTCTTGACTCATTTTTGGCAGGAATTGCAATGATTGCTCTCGTGATTATTTAAAAAGAGGTGTATATATGTTGGTTGCGCTAGTTACAGGTGGCGGAAAAGGAATAGGTAAAATACTATGTGAGTCTTTAGCAAAATTAGGTTATGCTGTTATAATTAATTATAACACTAGCGAAAAAGAAGCAAAACTTTTACAAAAAGATTTGACCGAAAAAGGCGCGGTCGCTATCGCTTACAAATGCAATATAGCAAATGCAGATGAAGTGCGGGGAATGTTTGCGTTTGTAAAAAACGAATTTGGTCACTTGGATGTACTTATAAACAATGCTGGCATTAGTAGATTTAATACAATCACCGATATCACCGATAGTGAATGGGATGATATGATTAGTGTAAATCTTTCAGGTACTTTTTATGCGTGCCGTGAAAGTGCGAAACTAATGATTGAGCGAAAAAGCGGTAAAATTATCAATATTTCATCTATGTGGGGTATTCAAGGTGCTAGTTGCGAATGTCACTATAGTGCCAGCAAAAGTGGCGTAATTGGACTCACAAAAGCACTCGCTATGGAGCTCGCTCCAAGCGGTATCACGGTAAACGCTATAGCACCAGGGGCAATAGACACGGATATGATGAAAATGTTATCTAATAAAGATTTAAAAGTCTATTTAGAAGAAGTGCCACTTGGTAAAATAGGTTCGCCAAACGAGGTTGTTCTCGCTGTGAACTATATATTAGACTCAAATTATTTGACAGGACAAGTCATTAGTCCAAATGGTGGTGTAGTCATCTAGTAAAAAAGCACGCTTAAATGCTAATCGTAGACTCCGTATGAGTCGCATTAGACACTTAAAAGCGTGCTTTTTTATTCTATTTTTTTACGCATTTTATTGAGGATTTTTGTCTCTAGTCTACTTATTTGTACCTGCGATACACCTAACGCCAAAGCTACTTCACTTTGCGTTTTATTTCTAAAATACCTTAGTATTATGACTTTTTTCTCTCTATCATCTAATTCCTCTAACGCTTCTTTTAAAAGGATATAATCTATCACCTCGTGCGACTCATCTTTTACCGCAACTCTTTCTATAATGCAAGGACTATTGCTATCATCTTCATCATATTTTTCATTTAGACTAATAAGACTCTTACTGCTATCCAACGCCATAACAATTTCTTGCGTATCTACTTTGAGCTCTTGCGCTAAATACTCAATGCTTGGACTTTGACCGTTATTTTTTTGTCTATAGTCATTGGTTAATTTAGTAATGTTATAATGTAAACTTTTTAATGCTCTACTCACCTTAATCGCCCCGTCATCACGCATAAATCGTTTTACTTCTCCCGCGACCATAGGTACAATATAGGTAGAAAATTTAACATTAAACTCCTCATTAAAATTTTTAATTGCTTTCAAAAAACCAACACACCCAAGTTGATACAAGTCATCATACTCTATTCCTTTGTTTTTAAAACGCTTTATCACACTCTTAATCAAAGGATAATTATTCTCCAATAAGGTAGATTTCGCTCTTTCACTTCCGTTTTGAGCCTCTTTTATGAGTCTCAATGTCTCTGCGTGTTCCAGCACAAAATCTAACCTCCTATAGCCTCGCTCATTGGTATTTTCCCAAATCGTTTTTTCATTACCACAACAAGACCTCTTTCTTCGTTTTTAGCTAATGTCAACTCATCCATAAAACTTTCCATTACAGCAAACCCCATTCCACTACGTTCGCTATTTGGTTTTGTGGTAAAAAATGGTTGCCTCGCTTTTTCAAAATCGGTTATCCCTATACCATCATCTTTTATTGTAATGGTTACGCTATCATCAAAAATTTCAGCCTTTAGATAAACCTCACCTACTTTGGTTGGATAAGCGTGCACCACACAATTTGTTACCGCCTCACTTACTGCAGTTTTCACATCGTTTAATTCCTCTATTGTTGGGTTTAATTGCAAACAAAACGACGCAACACAAGTCCTCGCAAACCCTTCATTTACAGATAATGCTGGGAATTTTATTTCCATTATGTTATTTGCTATCATATCTACTCCTTAACTTATTTTTGGCATAATATCATATAAGCCTGTCATTTTAAATATTTTTTCAGCGTGTGAAGATGGGTTACATATATATATCGGTACGCCAAATTCTTTTAGTTTTTTATAACGACCGAGTAACACGCCTATCCCAGTCGAATCCATAAATTCTAGTTCGGATAAATCTACTATTACTTGCTTGCATTTATTTGTCATAAATACTTCATCCAATCTAGTACGCACATAATCTGCGCTATGTTGGTCTAATTCACCGCTAAGCACGACATAAAGCGAACCGCTATATAATCTGTGTTTTACTTGCATAAATTCCTCCTTTTAGTAATTCAGTAAAATAATAACATTAATTGATAAAAAAATCTTAAATACTTTTGCCGAAAAAACACTAAACATAGCAAAATAAAAACAAAAAAGAGCGACTCCTACGCTCTAATTTGGTTTATATAAAACTAATAGTATATTTTTTATTGAATTTTTAAATATCTCATTACTGCAAGTATTGAACTAGTCACAAAAGCCATAACTAATCCATAACCTATTCCAATACCACCAGCGACTTGACCGCTACGAATTATAAGTAAAATAGATATAATCACGAGAATTATTACAAGTGCATAAGACAAGTACGTCACTAATTTTTTGTTTGCCCTAAGACCATATAGATCAACAAAACTATACACCATAATCATCACTGAAAAACACAAAAACACTACCGCCATTATAGGAATAATATAAGCATAAACACTATACACAACACCTACACCTTCATTATAACCCGCATTTAAAAGTGACGCTCCTACACCTTCAGCGTGTACGGGATCAAACATATTTAAAAACATACCATAAGCACTTATTTGTGAAGGGATTATCCTACTAAATGTAAAAGGCATAAAAAATAGTATAATATTTATAAATGATAAACCAATAGCAAAATATGATCCCATATTATATTTTTTTATATCCATAAAACTCTCCGTTTTGCATAAATATTCTTTATAATGTATAGTTATTCATTGCGTGGCATACTAAATGGACAGCCACAATAATTTTGTCTATACAAATTTAATTCTTTACTTAATTGAATAGACCTAAGATAGCCATTTTTCTTTTTGAAATTTGCTTCCAAATAATTTACGCCGATCTCTCTTTGCAACTCAAATCCAATATTGTTTAAATGCTCGGCGTTTTTGTATGGACTAACCGATAGCGTTGTTCCAAAATAATCATAACCTAACTCTTTTGCTTTCTCGGCGGTGCTTTTCATTCTAAGTCTATAACAAACATCACATCTAGCACCACCCTCTTTTTCTTTTTCCAAACCCTTTACAGCATTTAAAAAAGTTTTGTTTTCATAATCACTATCTATTATCTTAACAAAAGGATACAAGATACTTAGCATTCGTATTTGCTCCGACTTTCTTTTTAGATACTCAGTCTCAGGGAAAATATTTGGATTGTAATAATATATAGAAATTTCATCAAATCTCTCAGTTGTTATTAATTGTTCTAGCACCGAACTACTGCAAGGTGCGCAACAACTATGTAAAAGTAACTTCATCTTTCGCACTCCATATTATTCAATACTATATATCATACTGTGTTTTATGAAAAATGTCAACTCTATCAGCATAAATATCATAAATATAGACCGCTCTCATGCAATCTTTTCTAAAATACACACCAAAACTCACACTTGGGACTACTCGAATTCTATACATCAATATTAACTCTATGGTCGTTTAGATGGTTATATCCGTTAGTAATGATTTTTATTTGATTTAGTTTTTTAATATACTCATAAAGATATAGTTCTTACTTCAAAGAATTAATTAGTCCTTTACAATTAAGTCGATAAACTCTTTTTCAGTCAGCAAATTCACTCTTAATTCTTTTGCTTTTGTAAGTTTCGAACCTGCATTCTCGCCATAAATTACATAATCACATTTAGCACTAACATTACTTAAAACTTGTGCACCCATATTTTCCAGCAATTCCGTCGCTTCATTTCTAGTATAATTTGTAAGTGTTCCAGTTAAAACGACCTTTTTGCCACTCCAAAACTCATCCTTTTTAGTATTGTCTTTGTAGTAAATTTTTATGCCTTTTGCAAAAAGATTATTGATAAGAGATATATTTCGTTCATCTTTAAAAAATGTGTAAATATCATTTGCAACAACATCACCTATTTGATATACGTTCATAATATCCTCTATGCTTGCATTTTTTAAAGTATCCAAATCACCAAAATAATTAAGCAAATCTTTTATGGTCTTTTTACCAACATTTGGGATTGAAAGTGCATATAGAAAATTACCAGCATATACATTTTTGCTTTTTTCAATAAAGCTTAAATAACTATCTACTTTTTTGTCCTTAAACGACTCTAATTTATACAAATCATCTTTTGTCAAATCATACAAATCAGCACCACTTCGAACATTTAATGTGTCATACATCGCCTCAATCGTGCTATCACTTACACCCTCAATATTCATACCTTCTTTTGACACAAAATGTGATAATTGGCTCTTTACCCTTTCAGGACAATCAAAGTTAGGACAATAAATATTCGGACCTTTCTCAATTAGTTTCGAACCGCAACAAGGGCAAATATTGGGTTTTATTATATTCATTGAGTTTTCTTCTAATTCAGCTAAACCAAGCACCTCTGGAATAACCTCGTTACTACGACGAATAAACACCCTACAAGGTAGTTTCAGTTGTTTTCTCATAATATCCGCATAATTATTTAGCGTAGCACGACTAATTAACGCACCCGCTAGCGTTACAGGTTCTAAAATACCCGTTGGTGTCACTTTCCCGCTACGCCCGACTTGCCAAATAATATCGATTAGCCTAGTACTAATCTCCTCCGCCTCAAACTTAAAAGCCATAGCCCATCTAGGAAATTTGGAAGTTTCGCCTAGTTCATTACGGATATCAAACTCATTTATTTTAATCACTGCACCATCCACTAAAAAATCTAGTGCCTTTCGCTTTTTATCCAATTCTTTAATAGCATTTTCTATTTTATCAAAATCTTTGAAATACGATCCCTTAAAATGTTTAAATTTATTTTCTAATAAAAACTTCTCCGCATCGCTCTGCTTTTTTATCAAATCTTTATCTTCAATATATAGGATATCATATAAAATAAGGTTTAAATTTCGTTTTGCAGTCTCTTTTGGATCTAAGTTTCTTATAGCACCAGCGACTGCATTCCTAGCGTTTTTAAGTGGTTCATTTGGATATGTTTTATTATACTTTTCTAGGTCGCTTAAAAACATCATTCCTTCGCCTTGCAAAATCAAATCTTTTTTATAGTCAATGCTAAGAGGTATACTTTTTATGGTTTTCACTTGTTTAGTGACATCTTCGCCGACTAATCCATTCCCACGAGTAACCGCCGACTCTAATAAGCCATTTTTATATGTCAAACATATCTTTAGTCCGTCATACTTGTATTCTAGGTCAAAAGTCGCATTTTTATAATGTTTTTTGACATCTAAAACCCATTTTTGCAAATCTCCAAAATTGTTTACCTTGTCTAGACTAAATAATTTGATTTTGTGTGTCTTTTTCTCAAAGCCCTCTAGCACTGTATCGCCAACTCTTGTAGTAGGTGAATTTTCTAGTGTTACGCCAGTAGATTTTTCCAAAGCGACCAACTCATCATACAATTTATCGTATTCATAGTCGGATATAACAGGTTGGTCTAGCGTGTAATAGTAATAGTTGTACTTCTCTATTAACTTAATCAATTCACGCATTCTTTCTAATTCCATAAAAAAGTCCTCTTAATTTTTTAGATTAGTTTTAAATTTGCATATTGTAGCATTAAATTTTTGACACCAACGCTCTCAAATTTTATGAGCGCTTCTGTGTTTATGCCACTACCCGAAATTTGTAATATCACACCATCACCAAATTTATTATGTGACACTTTTGCACCCTCAACAAACCCATTAAACCCGTTATTAGACTTTTTGAGTTTGTAATCAAACTGATTTAATTCCACTAGCGACTTATTCGTTCTTGTCATTTGAGTAGACTCATCATCGTAAAAAGAACGCTCCTTTTGTTCTTTGTACGAAATCACACTATCTAGTCCCATTTCTTTCAAGAAAATTGAAGGAGTCATAAAGTCCGCCTTATTGTATAGATATCTATTTTGTGTGTTTGTTAAAAATAATAAATTTTCCGCACGAGTTATCGCAACATACATCAAACGGCGTTCCTCTTCTTCATCAGTATCATATCTAACAATAGGAAAAATTTGTTGCTCCACGCCCACTATAAATACCACTTTAAATTCAAGTCCCTTGACTGCATGTACGGTCGCTAAGGTCACAGCGTTATTGACATCTTCGGCGGTGTCTAGGTCGCTAATAAGTGATACGCTTTCTAGATATTTATTTAAAGAGGTGTCCTCATTGCTTTTTACAAACTCATCTGCACTTTGAATAAGTGAATTTATATTGAGCTCTCTATTCATTCTGTCTTCTTTTGTATCTTCAAAAGCATCCAAAATAGCAACATTTTTTACCACAAAATTTATTAGACTAGGTATATCATTTTGTTTACTAAATTCCTTTATGTTTTGTATCAAGTTGTAAAACTCTTCAAACTTTTTCTTAGTTCCGTTATTTAGTGTGTCGCACTCTTGAATTACACCACATATAGTAAAGAGTGACATTTGTCTATCTTCAGCAAACTCTCTTAGTTTGGTGATACTTGCATCCCCCAAACCACGCTTTGGAAAATTGATAACCCGCATAAAACTAGCGTTGTCACTAGGGTTGTTTACGAGTCTTAGATACGCCAACACATTTTTAATTTCCAGTCTATCAAAAAATTTAAAGCCACCATAAACCACATAAGGAATATTATAGTTTAAAAATTTTTGTTCAAAACCTCTAGACAAGGCATTGAGTCGCATAAGCACAGCAATATCTTTATATTCATATCCTAGTGTTTTCAGTTCACAAATTTTTTGTGCTACAAACTCCGTCTCCCCTCTATCACTTCCTAGAGTCTTGTAAACGATGTTCTCACCGTCGTTGTTTTCCGTATAAAGATTTTTAGTTATACGCTTTGAATTGTGACTTATTAATTTATTTGCTAAGTCTAAAATCTTTTTTGTACTACGATAATTTCTTTCCAGTTTAAACACGTGACAATCACTAAAATCTTTTATAAAATTAGATATATTCGCTATGCTTGCCCCTCGCCACCCATAAATACATTGGTCCTCATCACCTACAACAAACACATTGCCGTATTTACTAGCGAGGAGCTTTACTATATTATATTGCACAACATTAGTATCTTGAAACTCATCTACGTGAATGTATTTAAATCTACTAGCGTAAAAATCTAGCACTTCACTATCCTTACGTAAAAGTTGTTCAGTCAAAACGAGTAAATCATCAAAATCAACCGCATTACTCTCCCTTAGTGCGTAGTTGTATTCATATATACAATCAATAATAATATCAGCGTTTTTTTCGCCTGCGATAATCTTTTTATATTCTTGCAAATCAATGTTTTCGTTCTTGTAATTACCTATATGAAAGAGTATTGTTTTTACCATTCCCTCTTTGTCATTTTTAGATAAGTTTTTATTTTCCAAAATGCGTTTTACTTCTTTTTGACATTCATCAGGTGAATATATAGAAAAATTAGATGTGTATCTTGCATCTAATTTTTGTATGAAATTTCTCAAAATTGTTGCACACATTGAGTGTATAGTTGAAATCCACACACCGCCTTCAAACCCAAGCATACTCGCAATACGTTCTTTCATTTCTTTGGTGGCTTTATTCGTAAAAGTTATGGCAAGAATATTATATGGTGCCACATTTTTTTCTTGTATCAAATAAACGATTCTATGCGTCAGTAATCTAGTCTTGCCACTGCCCGCTCCCGCAGTCACAAGAACCGCTCCATTAGAGCATTCTAGCGCTTGCCTTTGCTCTTCGTTTAATTCATTTAAATCTATCATTGTATAAACCTTTATTTTTATTTACCATTATTTATCTTTACTTCATTATTTGTTTCTTTTATTTCGCCATTTAAGACTTCATCAATAATCGCTTTGACTTCGTCATAGATATAAAAATCCGCAGTCTTTATTATCACCACAGGTAGTTTTACCGCATCAAGCGCCATAGTCACGTGCTTGTCATATTTATTGAGCATAGTACCTTTACTAATGCTTCCCTTTATAAGGTCAATTACGAATAACGGCTTAAACGTTGAGTCAAAAACGACAAAATCAAAATAATTGCTCATTAGCATATTATACTGATTTTTATTTATGGTTGGTTGCAAAACGGTGTCCACACCTACTCGTGGCAAAATTCTCCATTCACTCCCCATATTATTCACCATAAAATTGTAAAATTTCAACTCCTCTTTACCTAAAAAGTTATCAGTAATCTTTAAAGCTAACTCCTCCTCAAATGGATCCTTTTCAGGGCGCTTATACTTTATGTAATAAAAACTCATACATCCAAGTAGTAACGCTATTATCATTATAATGACAACTATCAAAACTGTTTCCATTTTTTTTAAAGCTCCTTTGTCATATTATTAATTTGTTGTATAATATCAATCAAATCATCGGTTGGTTTTAATTTTATTGCTTGACTCAAATACCTTAGTGAGTTTTCCTTTTCGCCATTTCTCACGTAAGCGTAACTAATTAACAAGTAATCTTTTATATCTAGTGTACTTTTTTGTTGGGCATACACCAAAATGTTACTAAGTCCCTTTTGTATGTACTTTGTCACATTTTTCTTTGACTCTTCTATCATTTCTTTATCAAGTTTTTCATTATACAAATTGCTATTTAGATATGTTTCATATTGCATTGTTTCTATTTCAGATGCAACTAAATACGCTTTCCCTGCAAGTCCAAATTGGTGCAATTTCTCTTTTAAAAACGCATAAGCTAGACAAATATACGACTCTCTGTGACAAACTAAAGCATATTTAGCGTTTTTAGATTTTATCAACTCCTCATACTCTTTAGTCTTCATCAACTCCGCTTCGCCATCCATAATTTGAGTAACGTCTTCGCTAGTGTACTTACAATTAGGGCAAATATCAATTTGTAAATAAAATAACTTTTCTATAGGGGTTAAGACTTCCTCATTAAATTTTGGATAATACCAACTAAAGTGGCATATACCACACTCCCTTTTTTCGTATGTCAATTTATCTTCAAACTGCATAGAGCCTCCTAAAACTCAATTTAATTTTTCTTTATATCCTATTATACTAATATTATGTTATTTTGTCAAATAATTAAAGCATAGGTATTGAATTTTTTTTGAAAATGTGATAAAATTGTAATAACGAGTTTAGGAGGCTTATTATGAGAGTTAAAAAACCGTCCTTAAAGACGTATAATATGAACCAACTTTGTAAAGAAAGCAATAATATTGACGGGCATATTCATACCGCCAGCTCTCCTGATGCTAATCTTACTATTGAAGAAGTTATAAAAGAAGCAAAAGAAAGAAACTTATCTCATATCGCTATCACCGACCACAATACTTGCGCAGGTGTAGATAACTATATGCGTTCATTGGGACTAAGTGATGATAAAATTTATTTTCAACAAGATGGGATAAAGGTAGCATGTGGTGCTGAAATCACTTGCTATTACTCACATTCCGCTAAGAAAAAACAAAAACTACACATATTATGTTACGGGTTCAATCGTGATCCGAACAATCCATTTATGCGTCTTTTAAGAGATAAATATGAAGATTATCTTGAGACATTTTTTACAATTCCAGAGACCTTGGTAAAATATGGGAATGAAAACTATGGCAAGGTGTATAGTAGAGATGATTTTAAAAATTATGTTTTTGACAAACGCGTGTCTGAAAATTCAAGCATACATGATAAATACACTTGGGAAGAAGTAATCGATTATTTTAGTAATAAAGGTTTTTCTAGTGAAAGGTTAAAGTTGGAGCTATTAAGATTAAGAAACTTATTTAAAACAAGAGACAATATTATTTTAAATGTAAAAAGCGTGATTGATGCGGTCCATAAAGCAGGTGGAAAATGTATGATAGCGCACCCACTAAAAAGTTTTAAAAAATTTTCCGACCGATACAATCATAATAAGATTCAACGTTTTAGCTACGCAGAAATGATGACAAACACACTTCTAAAAATGGGCGTTGATGGTGTGGAGCTTATAAGCTACACTAACGATGATATTAAAGAAACTTATAACGCATTATATCAAAATGTTAAATTCACTTCCTATGGTTCGGATAAACACACCAACTCGAAAGACTCTATTCAATTAGGTCAAATACACGGCTACAATCCACCGTGCAATTTTAAATACGTCATTGAAAAGTTACAAGCTGACCAATCTAGCAACTTCTCAAATAGTGCCAATAATCTAACAAAAAGATATGTGACTAGACTAGAAATTTGATGCTTTTTGTATCAAACAATTGATTGCATTCTGATAATCACTATTAGGATGTTTTTCTTTTTGTAAAACTGTTGATATTTTTACGCATTCATCTTTTACACCCAACTCAATCAAAGTATCAAAATAAATTAAAAACATTAAAAAATCATCATCACTTAAACATTTTTGACAATGCCCTAAGGTCAATCTTTTCAAACTTTTACTATATATCAAAGCATTTTTGCATTTTTCAAAAGCTTCTTCTTTTAAAAGACTGACTGTCTCACCGTTCTCATCCACTAAATGCTGATTTTTAGATATATAAGTAGATATCATCAAATCTAATATATCAGTGCAAGCCTTGTAAGCAAGCGTGCTTTTTCTATAATCACCTAATATTTCATAATTAAAGCCAACCAACTCCGCTATCCTCGCCCACTTAAAAATATCCACATCCTCAATTTTTTTATTTTCAAATGCTTTTTGTAAATCATCTTTACGCAAAGTTATTTTTTTTATATCATCTTCTGTCACATCCTTACAAACAAGGCAATTAGGACAATATTCAAAAACGTGTGGATACAATTTGTATAAATCGCCACATTTACTACTATTTATTAACCCCGCTAAAACTTTTTGCTCTGCCTCATTTAAAGACACCAATTCACTGCCACAAAAACTACAAACACTCATCGCTACTTATCCTTTAAATTTTTAGTATATTCTAACATATTTTAAAAATGTTAGCAAGCGAAAATGCAAAAAAGACTCTAAACTAACTTTAGAGCCTTAATCACATTGATAAAATTTTAAATTTGAGAGTCTCAGCAATTGATTTTATTAGTTTTTTATCCTCACCTTCTACAAGGATTCTTATTTTACTCTCGGTGCCACTAGCACGCACTAGTATACGACCTTTGCAACCTAACTCTTGCTCTAAGTCTCTAATGAAATCTTGCAAATCTACACTAGTCAAAATATAATTTTTACTTTCTTCGCGAACCGCAACGTTAATCAACTCAGACGGAAATCTCCGCAAAGGTTCGGTCAATTCGCTCAAACGCTTACGCGTCTCTCTCATTATATTTAAAATAGTTATCGCAGTCAATACACCATCACCCGTGTTTAGTTTATCACCTATTATAATATGCCCACTTTGTTCGCCACCCAAGACATAGCCATTTTTTCTCATCTCGCCTTGTATAAACCTATCTCCAACATTTTGACGAATGAGTTTTATTCCATATAGTTTTAGCGAACCCTCTATCCCATAATTTGTCATTACAGTACCTACAACGGTGTTATTTTTGAGTTTCCTTTTGGATAACGCATAGAGTGCTATAACACCTAAGATATCATCGCCATCTAGCACTTTACCTTTTTCATCAACGGCATATATCCTATCGCCATCGCCGTCAAAAGCAAAGCCCACATCCAAGCCTTCTGAGACTACTGTTGTTTGTAGTTTTTTGATATCCATAACACCGTTACCTTTATTGACCATACAACTGACTGTAGAATCTCCCAAGATAGTAGTATTAATTTTTTTAAAGACTTTCGGCACAATGATATTTGTTACACCATTTGCACAATCAAAAGCAACTTTTAGTTCGTTTTTCTTTAATTTTTTTCTCAAAAAACTCAAATAACCATTTAGCGCTTTGAAATCTTCACTCTTCACCCCTACTTCTTCACTATCGCAAAGTTCGTATTTATTAAGTGATTTTGCATATTTTTCTAAAACACCCTCAGACTGCATTCCGACTTTTTCACCATTTTGGTTAAAAATCTTAATACCATTATACTCGCTTGTGTTATGACTAGCAGTAATCATCACGCCAGCATCAGCATTACTTTTTTCGGTGATATATGACACTGCAGGAGTCGATACCAACCCCAAATCTACCACATCAACACCATAACTCATCAAGCCACTACTAAAAGCATTTATCAGCATATCCGCACTCTTTCTAGTGTCGTGACCTATGACTACCTGTGGTTTTGACACTGTTTCCTTTAGACTCAGTGCTAAAGCACATCCCGCGTCAAAAGCTACGCTTGCGGTTAATCCTTTGTTTACAATATCCCTTATCCCGTCAGTACCAAATCTTACCTCTTGCAAAAGAAAGCCTCCTAAAAATAATTTACGCCAATCTAACATATCAGATTTATTTTACTATTTCAAATAACCATCAATCTTAGATACTTTAAATTTTTCTTAGGTAATTATTGATTTCAACACTTATCAAAGCACCATCTGCCACAGCGGTTGCTACTTGACGAAGGTTTTTTTGAATAACATCACCGCCGGCAAACACACCACTGACGCTAGTCTCATAAACTGAAGTCTTAATATATCCCATTTCATCCAAATCAAGTATCCCTTTTAGTGCTTTTGTATTTGGTACGCATCCTATAGCTACAAACACGCCATCTACTTTGATGTTAGATTTTGTATTGTCTATAGTATTTTCCAAATTGATACTTGTAACTTTGTCAAAACCCTCTATATCACAAGCAACACTATTAAAAATAATATTGATATCTTTACCATTTTCTTTCTTAGAATATAGTGTATCGACCAAAGAGCGTTCGGCACGAAACTCATCTCGCCTCACAACTAGATTGACAGTCTTTACTATGTCACTGAGATAAATCGCTTCTTCTACAGCCGTGTTTCCCCCACCTATCACACAAACACTTTTGTCTTTAAACAGCGAACCATCGCACACGGCACAATAAGAAACGCCTTTCCCTGCTAAATTTGACTCATTAGCGACATTAAGTTTTTTGCTTTCCGCTCCTAAGCATAATATGACAGTTTTAGCTAAATATGTTCCTTTTGATGTCAAAATTTTTTTAATTTTTTCACTAAAATCAAAAGATATTGCTTCTTCGTACTTTACCTCAACTTTTTCGTGACTTAATTGTCGCATAAAATTTTGACATAGTGTAAATCCATCACCACCAACAAACCCAGGATAATTTTCTATATTTGGAGTATACAAAATTTGCCCACCAATCATAGATTTTTCCAATAATAAGACTTTCCTACCGCTTCTCGCCAAATAAATCCCTGCAGTAACACCACAAGGTCCACCGCCCACTATAATACTATCATAAATCATATCTCACCTATTTACTTTTATTTATTTTAGTATATCAAAAAAATTAAATAATAGCAATTAAAATCATATTTATTTCATAAGTGACTTACTACAAATAAATATTCATTTACTAAACGAATAAATAAAAAGAGACTAGTTTATAGCCTCTTTTGTCTATTGTTTTACTATATTAGAATAATAACGCAAATAATTTATTGAAAATTTTAAGACCACCTTTCCATAGTCCTTCCGCCAAAGTCATCTAGCGTCATTTGTCTTGTTGGAGTCTTTTCCTCCTCTAGTCCTTTTGGAGTAATCTCTTCCACTTCTTTAGGTTCTGGAGCTTTAGTTTCCCCACCTTTCTCCAATACTTCGGTTTCTTTAGTTTCTTCTGGGGTAGATGTTTTAGCCTCTTTCTCTTCAACTTCTTTAGGTTCTTCCAAAGTAGTTGGTTCAACCTCTTCTTTTGACTCATCACCAGCGCCTAAAGTTTCGACCGTCTCCCCTTTAGATTCTTCAGTACTTGCCGTTTCTGGAGCTTTTGCTTTTTCTTCAGGCTTTTTCTCTTCAGCTTTTTCAGTTTCCTCAGTCTTAGCAATAGCTTCTTTTTCAGGCTCTTTCTTTTCACTAGCTTCGTGGTCTATTTCTTCCCCTTTATCAGCTTTAACTTCACTACTCTCTCCAAGACCAGTTCCACCACATATTGTGCTATTATACAAATCAGTTTCACATCTCATTTTTTGCATTCTAGCTATAGCGTCATTGATATAAATTTCAGGTGCCTCGACCATATTACGCTCCATTGACCTTTGGAATGGGTTAAACCTACCTAAAAATCCTAACGCTCTTTGAGGTATAGTCTTGATGCCATATTTATCCATAATTTCTTGTACTCGTCTAGCGTCAGCTCGGCGTGGTCCGGCGACTTCTTCGCGCTTGGTCCAAAAGTAACCGGCACCTATACCTATAGCCGCAAAGTTACCTAACGCGTAAGCAGCAAGCCCTGGTAAAGCGGCACCTGTAAGCACCATTGCAATACCTATTAATACGCACGCAACAAAACCAAGTCCGTTCCAAAATTTTTTATTATCTTGAGCAAAATCTGCCTTGCTATATTTCTTTTTAATGTCTTTTAAAGTCGCCATATCTTTTTCATAATCTGGTAGCTCTTTTAGACTGTCTAGTTTTTCTTTTGCTTCTGCCTTTGCTTCAGGTTTTTTATCTTCTTTTTTTGCCTTAGCATCTTCGCTAGGTTCCTTTGCTGGCGTAGACGCAGTTGGCTCAGCACCCGCACCAGTTGGCGCACCTGCTATCATAATAGGTTCACCTGCTCTAACAGATGCACCCGCACCAGTTGGTGCGCTTGGTCCAGTAGGTCCCGCGGATAAATTACTACCTCTTTTAATACTATCGCTAATATCCGCAAATCTTTGTTCCTTAATAATTGCAGAGACCATTTCGTCTTCGGAGTCCATAAACCCTTTAAAACGCTCAATAAATTCATTATGCTCCCTAGCAGATAAAACCCCTTCGTTATTGTATTGATGAGCATAAGTATATAGTCTTCTATTGAAAATTGATTGTTTGTCTTCTAGTGATAATGAACGTAGATGCTCTCTATTTAATATAGTCAAAGCGTCAATTGTATTTTTGATTGAGGCATTATTTTCATCTTTATATAATGGTTCAATGATTGAATTTAAACTTTTATTTTTCTCCGCTAATAAGTTTTTAAATTCTTTAAATTGATTTTCATCAAGTGAATAAACTAAATACTCACATTCCGCTAAAGTCTTTGCGTAACTAAGCATATCATCATTGCCCAAAATCCTACTAGCGTCATTATTTTTATTGAAATAACTGTATAACTTCTCTACTTTGTTATTTAACACCACATCACGAAACGCCTCATAAACATTTGAAACGTATGACTTAGAGAACGAATTTGACGCCTTTATTAGTTTGTCATATTGCTCCTTGTCTCCATTTGTCGCTTCCACAATCATTTGATTGGAAACTTCCACACCTTGCATAAACATATGAAGCTTTTCTTTTGCCAAAAATTTAGCAATTTCATCATTTACCTTTGCCTCTTTATCTAGTGTCAAATCTTTATCATACGGTGGTCTATGGATGAGCCTATATGAAGCATCAAAAGAATTATTTATTGCATCTTGAAATTTGCACTCCTCCATAAAAGGTTTATTGCTACTTTTTTTACTTCTGTAGGCTCCAGCTCTTTTTTGGAACTCATCAATCATTAAACCGTTTGTAAAGATATTGTTAGACAATTTCAAATCTTCCACATTAGCCACTAACCCACGATACAAATTTGCTCTTTCTACTGTTTTTGGATCATACATAAATTTATTCTTGATTTCCGCAAAAACTTTTTTAGTTCTTTCATCCCCAGTCCAAAAGCTCGCTTCCATTAAAATACGATCACAAAAACTTGCGTTTCTAAAATCCATTTGTGAATAATTGTAACAAGGTGCAGTTAGCTTTCTTTGTACTCTATTAGAGACAAGTATATTATTAAACACCTCTCTCAGACTTTCTTTGTCTAAGACTTTTTCTGCTTTTTCAAACTCTTTTAATTGTTCATCTCTAAACTTAGGAAAAATTATTTTTTCATTCTCTCTTATACGCTTTCTAAAAAGATTATAATTGGTTTTTTCATTTTCCGTCAATAAATTGGTATTTGATAAATTCATTTTGAGATAAGTTATAGAATACTTTAATTCTTTAAACTTTTCAATTGTCTCTTCCATATTCTTTTTATTTAAAGCATCAGTCAAGTCAATATTTTTGACTTTATTATAAGCGAGCTCAAAATTTGAACCTCTGAGCAACTCATTTAGTTTGCCACCATCAACACCCTTATATGTTGACTCAAGCGCCTTACTAATGCTAAACGCCTCAGCTAGAGTTTGTCCTAAAATGCCTTTCGCATACAATTCAGAGATTAAATTATTATTAGCAACCGTTTGTTGCGCTTCCTTCAATGCTTCTGGACTTAGTTGGTCAGGATCTTGTCTAGCAAAAAGATTTGTCGCATTTTTTACTTGCTCCTCTAACACTTCACTCTTTTTTAAAGAAATAATAACATTATTCAAGCACTTATCGTATTCTTGCATTGCGTTTCTAATCATATTCTTGCGTTGACTATCAAAATATGAACGACGCCTTACTGTGCCTTTATCCTTAGCCCAAAATATATCTTCCGCTTTTTTAAGATTGCTAAAGTCGTCAAAATTAGTCAAAGCATCATACTCTTTGATAATCATATCTCTCGTGCTAATAGCACTATAATCATTCAAAAATGCCTTGTAAAAAGTATCATCCAATCTTCTCTCGTCAAACATTTTAAGTTGTCTACCAGTATATTCCAAAATCATAAAGACACATCCTTTTTATTTTTTCATTAGTATTATAACAAAATTTTACATTCAAGTCAATATCAAATAGATAAAAACACACAAAAATTTATCCTTCTATGACCACATTTCCATTTAGCCACGATTTTATAATGTTTTCAAGATTTTTGTTGGTCGCCTTTTCAAACATAGCGATAAAACAATCAGTCGTAGCGACACCAAATTTACTATTTTCGTAATAACTCTTTAAACCTAGAAAAAATCCACTATCTCCCACCACCGACCTTAGGTTATCCAGCAAAAGAAGACCTTTTACATAGATAAGATAAGTGTACTCAGGTTCACTATTAAACTCACTCAAACTCCTATTCATACTCGTGTTAAATCTTTCACCAAAAACATCTTCATAGACATCAACAAATAGCATATAACTACTGAGAGCACTTGCTACAACTTCTTGATATTCTACTCCGTAGCTTGGGTTCAATTCGTAAAACAATGCCGTTATACACTCAGTCAATCCTTCATCTAGCCACGCTTCTTTTACTTCGTTATTTCCAACTATCCCATAAAACCATTGATGACCTATCTCGTGAATAAGTGCGTTTAGATAATCGCGTTCGTTCACTAAATCATCACTAATTATCACAAAATTTGGATATTCCATTCCGCCGTAAATAAAATCACTTTTTACAGCCGTAATAGTGGGATAAGGATATTTACCAAGAAGATTACCAAAAGTATTTACAGCATCTATCATCGTTTGCAAGTGCTTTTCCGCTAAATCATCATCATAATAAAGGTAGGTGTATTTAATGCCATCAACGGTTTTTTCCAGTTTTTCAAACTTTTCGCTAAAAGTCATACCAAAATCACGCACCACTTTTGCTTTGTATGTGCTAGTAGTTTTATCCGCCGTGACTGATTTTTCCAGCCACCCAGTAGAACCAACTTTTAGATTTGAATCATAAGTCACATTTACTAGATAATTACTGACTTCACTGTAAAAAGGATCCCCATTGCTAGTATACCTATCTTGTATAAACTCACCGTTTTCATAAACACACGCTATCGGGTAAAAATTACAAAAATTTAGTGTGTCTTCCGCATAACCAAATCTATGTTTTAGGTTTGGGATTTTTATTTTCGCAGATAAACTGATTTCCACTCGTTTGGTAGGATATAGTCCTTCTAATAAATTGATTTTTAAAATTGAGTCCTCGTTTAGTAATTCAAAATCAATTTGTTTGTTATCTATGCTGACCGATTCTATCTTTATACTCCCCGCATCAAACCCGTTTGGATAAGCTTTTGCATAGTTAAACTCTGTCACCGGTAAAACACTTAAGTCTCTAGATGTAAATGCGTTCGGATACAAGTGAAATCTTAATTCGTCTAATACGATATCACATTTATTATAGTAATCTATTTTTTCATTTAATGTAGCAGTCTTTTCATTAAAATTTAAATCAACATCCATATAATAATTTGTTAGGTTTTGTGATTGTTTATCTATATCTAGTGTACTACAACCAGTGAATAACACCATAACTAGTATAAGGCATACAAAAACTCTTTTCATAAACTATCAATCAACCTCCTTGACTTTAAATATTTATATAAAAAGTTTGTCTTAATTATAACTATTACGTTGTACTTTTTATTCGTTTGTGATATAATGCTTGTATATATTAAGGAGAAGGATATGGATTTTTGCAAATTTTCTAATGAACGCACGATTATTGATAGTGTAAAGGTTAGCAATTTATTTATTACTGAATATATGCCTTTGGCGCCAGAAGGAGCAGTAAAGACCTATTTATTGGGTTTATATTTTTGCAACAACTCCTCTCACCCAAGCAACGACATCAAGACTTTTATGGACAAGCTTAGCATTAGCGAGCAAGATGTTATAGCATACTTTATGTATTTGCAAGATATAGGTCTTGTCAAGGTGTTAAATATTGAGCCTATTCAAATACGCTACTTACCTGTCAAAAAAGCGGTTAAAATAGGTGAAAACGATATCACAAAAGGAAAATATAGCGAATTTTGTTATTGCGCGCAAGAGTTGTTGCCTAATAGAATGATTAGTACAAACGAGTATTATGAATACATAAATTTTTTGGAAAGTATGCACATGGATCCACAAGCATTGATGCAAATCATAAAGTTTTGCGTAGAGCTAAAAGGTGGCGATGTTGGATATTCATATATTCTAACCGTAGCAAAATCGTGGGCATACAAAGGGCTACTTACTTTAGAAGCCGTACTCAACGAAATCAAGGACAATTTCTCTGATGATGAAGATTTAAGAGAATTACTCAAGATATTTGGCATACGCAGAACCGCATCTTTTGAAGAGCGAGATTTATGGGCAAAAATAAAAAATGAACTAAATTTTGATAAAAGCATCATTTTTTACGTCGCCAAATCACTCAAAACAAAAAACAAATCTGGATTGACATTATTAGCTAATAAGCTACAAAAGTATCATACGATGCAACTAAATAGTATTGAACTCATTGAGTCTTATGAGACTCAAAAAACGACCTACTACACTATCGCAAAGACTATCGCATCGAGATTAGGTGTTTATTATGAAAATCTTGAGCCTGTGGTAGAAAATTATGTGTGTAAATGGTTAAATCTAGGGTTTACAAGCGATGTGTTAGGAGAAATTGCTACATATTGCTTTAAAACATCTACAAGGACTCTAGAAGGTATGGACTCAAAATTAGACAAATTTTATCGCCTCGGTATAATAACTATAGACGCACTAAATGAATATATGAATGATTTAGCGGATATTGATGCTAATATCAAGATTATTTTAGAAAAGTTAGGAACCACTAGAGCGGTAAATACTTTTGATAGAGATATGTACAAAATATGGACAGAAAAGTTTAATGTATCAAAGGAATTGTTAGATTATGCCATAACAAAATCTAGTCAAAAGGTACAACCTATGCAGTATTTAAATAAGATACTACATCATTATAATGATAGCAATATTAAGACCGTAGAGCAAGCAGAGAAGGACACAAAAGATTTTGAAGCACCTACAAAGAATAAAGTAACATCGCATAGTTACTCCCCTGAAGAATTAAATTCATTATTTAAAAACATTGATAATATAGAGGTGTAGAGTGAACATAAGTGAAATAAAAAAATCAATATTAAATGATATTAGAAAACAAAGACAAAACGCTATAAACCAAGCGGAACGCAACAAACACTTAGCCTATCAAAATCAAGAATATCTAGACTCAGCTAACAAGTTGGGTGGACTAAAAATAGATTTGGCAAAAGCAAGAATAAATGGACTAGATGAAAAGCAAATACTCTCTCAAATGGATAGTTTAAAGAAAAAAATGGACCTCATTTTGATAAAAATTGGCTTTACTAGTAATGATTTAACTCCTCAATTTGATTGTAATGTTTGTGGTGATGAGGGTATACTACCTAATGGTGAATATTGTAATTGTTATAGACAAAAATTAGCAAAAAAGCTAAATGATATAAATGGTGTCTTAGAGGAAATAGAATTTAAAGATTGCGATAAACAACCAGAAAATTTAATAGACAAACTAGAAAAAATATGCGTATCATTTCCTAATCTTAAATTTAATAAGATAATATTAAGTGGCTCTTCGGGTGTTGGCAAGACTCGTATGGCTGAGGCAATTACTAATTATTTTATTAAAAAAGATTTTGTAGCACTTTTCATATCATCCGCTAGACTTAATCAAGATTTTTTAAACTATCATTTAGCATCAGTAGAAGAAAAACAAAACATTTTAGAACCGCTACTAACTAGCGACCTATTGGTGATAGATGACCTTGGCGCAGAACCAAAACTAAAAAATGTTACAAATGAATATCTTTTATTTTTGATTAATTCTAGAAATCAAAAAGACAAATTGACAATTTTCACCACAAATTTGACTCCAGAAGCGATTTTAAATATTTACGATGAGAGAATATTTAGTAGGATGTTTGATAAAAGCAAGAGTGTACCTATCCTAGTATCAGGTCAAGATAATAGAATAAACATATAAAAAAGCACGACAAAATTCGTGCTTTTATTTTACAAGCCTCTATCTTGTAAATTATCTTTTTCAGCGTATATATCCTTTAATCTATTTATCTTGACCTCAAGAGCGTTTTGCAAATACAATAAATCATTAGAGTTTTCTTTCAAATCTATACTATTTTTCACTTTATTACTTACTACGCCATCAAAATAGCAACCAAACTCCTCCATATTACTCTTATAATCAGCGATTAATTGAGATGCTAATCTTCTCGTATTCGCTTTAGCGATTTCAGATAGTTCCTCTTTCATTATAGGTCTTAATTGCGCATTTAACATATCATCATTAGTCCTACTTAATACGTCCATTACTCTATAAAAACTATCAAATTTATTAAAATTTATTTGCGAAACATCCTCTTTAATATTATTCAATTTTTTAAACGCTTCAATGCTCTTAGATGCGATAAAGTAACTATTCACCGCCTTTTCATAGGCGTTATAATTTTTAGAATTGTTTATATATTCTGCCAATTCAATAAACCTTGCTCTATCCACACATAATTTAATCAAATTAGCATATACGCTCGCACCCACATGCTTGCCGCAATCTTCATTATATGAAAAATTACCTAAGTTATAATAAATAAAACCCTCTCTGTGACTATAAGAACCGCTATAAATATCATTTATATTATTCGGTTCCTTATATAAAACCACCTCGCAAGGCTCAATCCCCAAGCTAGCAAATATACTATTCGCTATACCTTGCAAACTATTACGAATGGCACCATTCCCCTCAACTCTAGCTAGTGTAAACTCAGTATTAATATCATCTATAGGTCTAAGTACACGAAAACCATATCTGTGTTCTTTCATAATATTTATAGCACTGCCGTTGTTATTAGATTTACAATTAGCCAAAAGTGGCGTGATGATCTTATTTTCATTTTGTAATTTTTCGTAATCATTTAACAATTTCATAAATCTCTCCCTAATATTTAGTTTGTTGTTGTATAAAAAGTACGTCATAGTGGACTGTAATTAGATTGTAAACTATAAGATTATTAACTAATTCACAAAATAGTGCATAACAATATATTTCCCTCAGTGTTTTATTACAATCAAGTAAACCTCACCCAATTCAGTGACTTCACATTTGTATTATACTATTAAACTTTAAAAAAGTCAATATGGGTAATTAATTTTTATACCAATAATATTGATTTTTTAGTTAATAGACACACAAATTTCTTTTTAAAACACTGGTTTTTTATTAATATTTGCATTGTCAAAGGTAACGTATAAGTGATTTTCTAAAGACGCCTACTTAAATAAATCTAATAACGCGGAATATTTATATACACGATATCGCATATTTCCACTGATTTTTTGTAAAATTTTTTCTTTTTCAAGCACACCAACAACCTTGCTAGCAGTCGCAAAACTGAGCTTTGTATCTTCAATACTCATCCCGACGTCAAATACAGGATTTGTAATAGCATAATCAAACATATTTGGTACTGATTTGGTGTAATCTAATAGCTTTTCTTTGTCAGTCTTAACGAGTTTTTTAATCATATTAATCGTCTTTAAAGATGACTCCAAAGCATATATTAGACCGCTATCATTAAGCTCCTTAACACAATCAATAACAGGATATTTTAAGTAGCCATTATTCACAAAATATATATTTATCAAGCCACTACAAATCAAATTAAATGAAAAAGGGTTTGTTATTTCTTTCATTTGATTTAATGAGTCAAAAAGTTGCTTAATATTATCAATAGCGCCCATCTCAGCACGCACCCCAAAAGTTTTTAAAAACTTATTTACTTGCTTAGTGTCCCAACCACCTTTTGAGCATAGAGTATTTACTGATTTTATGTATTTCACCAACATTTCTAGCTCATCCTTGTGCTTTTCAAAAGCTTCTGGTTCCAACACATCCACTAGCTCTATATTTAGTCCTAAAGATTTACAAGCAGTAACAAAATGCTTCCCTAAAAAAAGCACAATAACACCTTGCATCCCTCTTAAATTTATCTCGCTAGTTGATGCCAAACGACCTAAATTGTAAAATACTAAACTATCCATACTTTCTCCTCAGTAAATGATTAAAATTAACATTAAAAAAACGAATTACTTTCTCCATAAGCTAATAAAATTTTAGTTTATTATAGCATTATTTTTATAAAAAATAAAGTCTAAATACAAAATTTTGATAAAAATATAATTAAAGAAATGACCAATTTTAAAAAAGTATAATTTTATACATTAAATAAACTGATGTGATGTTTTTACAACAAAAAAGGGTGCTTTAACAAAACAACCCAACAATATATCCAAGCATTACACTCATAACATATAAGAATGATAATACAAATAGATTTTCTTTTATATTTTTATTGTTTTTAAATAAGAACACCATTCCTAGTCCTGCATTGACGCATAGACCACTCACTAGCGCACCGAAACTGATACCTTGCATTATAAATAATTCGGTCAATATGACTGAAGATGCACAGTTTGGAATTAGTCCAATAAGCCCCGCAACAAAAGGAGCAAATAACGAACTTGATTGCAAGAAAGATATCAAAGCATCCTCAGTGACCAACATCACGATTATGCCGAATATTACATTAAAAATTAAAATGTACGCAAATATTTTTAGCGAGTGCAAAATAGGGTGCCAAACCAAATCTACCCATTTATTATTGTTTTCAATCTCATGATGACAACAACCAGTGTGGTGTTCCTCTGTCTCTTCTATTTTTACTCTGTTTTCCTTTGATTTTAATAACAAATCTACACCATATCCCACAACAAGTGCAAACACAAACTTTATAGCTAGCAGTGGTAACAGCATACCTAAGCTCTCAGGATTAGCAATCATCAAAGGTATTGCCTCGTCAGATGTCGCTATGTACACCGCAAGGAGCGTACCTATTGTGATAGCTCTTTTTGAATACAAGTCAGTCGCCACCACACTAAACCCGCATTGTGGCACTAGACCAAACAACGAACCAAATAACGGTGCAGTCTTGCCCGTCAAACTCTTTTGCATTTTAACAGACGCATATCGCTCAATTAACTCTATTGCTATATAAGCAATCAATAAAAATGGTAAAACTCTTAGCGAATCAATTAACGCATCCAACAAAACCTCTCCCATTTTACTCTCCTTTCAAAAATTACATTTATTAAGTATACTTATAAAACGAAAAAAATCAAGACTTTTTTATAAAGTTGTAAAAATAAATTTTAAATTAAATACATTTTATTCAAATTAATACACATTATACTAATAAGCAATGAATTGATTGCTAATTTTTTAAGGAGATTAATTTATGGAAAAATGTACTTGTGGATGCAAAGCTGACGGAGGTTGCTACTGCTGTTGTAATTGCGGTCTTCAAATTGATATGAATAAGGGCGACGTATTACCACCGTGTCCGAGATGTTCTAATCAAACCTTTGTAAAAGAGACTAAAGAAAATGAAGAAACTTACGCTGAAAAGCGTGAAGAGTACGAAGAAAACGAATAATATAATGAGCCTAGCAAGATTTCTTATAGTGAGCCACTTATAGACCACTATATTCTAGCGCTAGGTTTTTTAATTGTTATAGATATCTACGCTTTTACACAATAAAAGCATTCACCTTTTGGTAAATGCTTCCTTGTGGCGTTTGACTGTTTTTTGCTATTTCAATAAGTTTTAATAAAAAACGCTACAAACCTTTGCCCAAACTCTTACAAATTGGTACCGAAGATGGGACTCGAACCCACACGAAGTTGCCCTCTCAGGATTTTAAGTCCTGTGCGTCTACCTATTCCGCCACTTCGGCATATCTGGAGGCACCACCCAGACTTGAACTGGGGATGAAGGTTTTGCAGACCTCTGCCTTACCACTTGGCTATGGTGCCATCAACAAGTAAAATTGTACCATTAATATTATTATATGTCAAGCACTTTTAAAGTGTTTTTTATTTTTTTTGTAAAAATAGCGCTATTTACATAAAATATAACATCACCATTTTTTAATTTTTTTACTAAATTATTCAACAAGTTTACATCATAAAAAAACACAATTTTGCCATATGAAATTAAAAATTTTCAAATCAAATTTTAAACTTGTTTAAACAAAAAAACTATTGCCGTTATCTATTATAAAATAGATAAAACAATAGTCTTAATATCTAATATGTGCTATAAATTAGATGTTTGATTTCTTTTGAAATTTACCATCTTTTTTATGAACTCTAAGAGTTGCGTTATTATTTTCGCAAAGTTGTTTTGCTATAATGATAGCTTCTTCCTTAGTCTTAGCTTTTTTAGATGCTCTTTTGCCGTTGTTTTTTCTAACCAACCACTCCTTCAAATCTTTATCATAAATCACGTGATAAATAATAGCGGTCTTTTTAACAGCTTTTGAGCTTGCTTCGGTCTCTTCTTCGCTCTCCAACTCATCGCTAGGTTCTTCGACTTCGCTAGACTCTGACTCCTCATCAGACTCTTTGTCTTCGATTTCTTGGTCCTCAGTCTCGACCTCTTCTACTACTGACTCTTGTGACTCAGTCTCGGCATCGTCCACCTCTTCGACATTTTTTCTAGGTCTTCCTCTTCTCTTTTGAGGCTCCACCCTTTCCTCTTCGGCTTTTTCCCCAGTCTCGTCTACAGTCTCCTCAAACTCTTCCTCAGTCTCAGTCACCGTAGGCTCCTCAGTGTCAGTCGCACCCTCAATGATTGACTGCTCATTGACTGTTTCTTCATCAGTCGTTTCTTCAGTATTTTTATCTTCAGTCCCTTGATTTACTATTTCATCTTTTGGCTTACGAGTAATAATGACTAACGCAACAATAGCAACGATTGCAATCACACCTGCTAGAAGAATTGACCAATAATTTTGTAAAAATTCTAACATATATACACCTCACTTTTAAATTCTAATTAAATTATACACTAAATTGTGACAAAATACAATAAATTTTATAAAAAATTTCAAAAAATTAATGTTATTTTTTTACTTAAACATTTTAGTACTCAAATATTTGATTTTTTTAAAAAATGTGTTATCCTATTAATATACTAATGTAAGGAAAAATATATGAGAATAATTTTAGCAAGTAAAAGTCCAAGAAGAAAAGAATTACTATCCACCCTATTTGATGATTTTGAATGTATCCCTAGTCTAAAAGAAGAAAAAGTTTCTAAAAAAGTTGGTTATAAAAAATTAGCTGAACTATTAAGTGAACAAAAAGCAGAAGATATTTACAGTCAAACCACAGATGATAGACTCATTATTGGCAGTGATACTATGGTGATTTGTAGTGGTAAAATTTTTGGTAAACCAAAAGATGAAAACGATGCTTTCAATATGCTAAAATCTTTAAGCGGGAAAACGCATTTAGTGGTTACGGGTTTATGCGTTATAAAATATGAAAATGGCAAAAAAGAAAAGCTAATTACAAATGTCGTGACAAAGGTTACATTTAATCAATTAACCGATAAAGAAATAAGTGATTACGTAAAGACTAATGAACCTATGGATAAAGCAGGCGCTTATGGTTGTCAAGGGGTAGGTAAAAAATTTATCAGCAATATTTACGGTGATTTTTTTGCCGTTATGGGACTGCCAGTAAGTAAAACATACGAATTTTGTAAACAATTAAATGTACTGCAATAAAAAACAAATCTAACCCAAAATATAAACGATTTCCCCGTTATGTGCCAATTAAATATTTTATCTATGGGAAAATGTAAAAAGCGATTAATCCATTCACATTTTTATGATAATGAGTAATTATAGCGGTTTTATGTATCTATCCCACACACTCTCCTACAATGATATACTTTACTATTTTAAGTTTATCCTTTTTTGTAAACATCCGTTTAAAAAGAGATTGACCGCCGTGTCAAGCGAAATCTTCGTGCATATCCGCTTTATCTTCTATAAATATATAGCACGAATACCAAGCGACAAAGCGAGTTCGCTAAGACGCAGTCTTAGAAAGACTTGTAAAAGTCTTTAATCTCGTCGTATACTCAATATCACTATTTAGCAAAACTCATAAAAAAACTTGAGATAACACTCAAGCTTCTGCGCGCGGAAGACGAGATCGCCATTGAGATTGACCGCCGTGTCAAGCGAAATCTTCGTGCATATCCGCTTTATCTTCTAT
>CAYMVO010000001.1:0-280 GCA_964393975.1 uncultured Lachnospiraceae bacterium | reverse complement strand
TCGCTAAGACGCAGTCTTAGAAAGACTTGTAAAAGTCTTTAATCTCGTCGTATACCCAATATCACTATTTAGCAAAACTCATAAAAAAACTTGAGATAACACTCAAGCTAATTGGAGCGGAAGACGAGATTCGAACTCGCGACATTTGCCTTGGCAAGGCAACGCTCTACCACTGAGCCACTCCCGCACAAGAGGAAAATCCCCTATAAATAAATGGTGGAAGTTATAGGACTCGAACCTATGACCGCCTGCTTGTAAGGCAGATGCTCTACCAACTGAG